>CAMENR010000001.1 GCA_945928645.1 uncultured Clostridia bacterium
TATAGTGATTTGGATAATAAATACATTATTATTTGACCAAATTGAAAAAAACACTTGACAACGTGTTAGAAAAGTTTTATTATACTGAGTAACAAAACTAGGATTTTGTCTATTAGCCCAGACGGAATTGATATTTTGTGATAAATTTTTATTAGGTTTGAAGGAGAAAAATAATGAAAACTTATATGGCAAAACCTCAAACTGTGGAATCAAAATGGTATATTGTTGATGCAACAGGCATTTCTCTTGGACGTCTTGCAAGCCAAGTTGCAGTGATCCTTAGAGGGAAAAACAAACCAGAATATACTCCACATGTAGATACTGGGGACCATGTTATTGTTATAAATAGCGACAAAGTTGTCCTTACAGGCAACAAACTTAAAGACAAAAAATACTTCCATCACTCAGGTTATGCTGGTGGTCTTAAGGAAGTGGGTTATGACAAACTTATGAAGGAGCAATCTGATTTTGTCGTAATCAAAGCAGTTAAGGGAATGCTTCCAAAGAACTCTCTTGGTTCTAAAATGATTAAGAAACTTAGAGTTTACAAAGATGCAAATCACAATCACGAAGCACAAAAACCTGAACTTATCACAATCAAAGGAGTGAGAAACTAATATGGCAGAAGAAGTTAAAGAAGTGAAGAAACCAAGAACAAGAACTGCAAAAGTTGAAAAACCTGCAGAAAAGGTTGAAACTCCTGTTGCAAAACCAGTGCAAAGAAGAGCAAAATCTGGCAAAAAGTCTAACCCAAACACTTATATTGCAACCGGCAGAAGAAAAGATGCTGTTGCTCGTGTTAGACTTATAGCAAATGGAACTGGCAAAATAACAATCAACGACAGAGATATTGATGATTATTTTATGCTTGACACACTAAAACTTATTGTTCGTCAACCACTCAAACTTACAGACACAGAAGGAAAATATGATATAGTAGCCAATGTTTATGGTGGTGGTTATACTGGGCAAACAGGTGCTATTCGTCATGGCATTGCAAGAGCGCTTGTAAAAGAAAACGAAACTTACAAGGCAGAACTTAAAAAGGCTGGCTTCCTTAGTCGTGATAGCCGTATGAAAGAACGTAAGAAATACGGTCTTAAGAAAGCTCGTAAAGCCCCACAATTCTCAAAGAGATAATCTCTTTGTTGCAAATTGTTTGTTGCAAAATCAAATATCAAAAGGCTCTCTATTTTGGGGAGCTTTTTTTTATGCAAACAACATAAAACCAATGCATAGTCAAAATCAACTCGTAGTCAAAATCAATATATAATTAAAATCAATAGACAATCAAAATCTACACATAGTCAATATGTAGTTGATACACAATCAATATTGATGATATCAATATAATGCCTTTAGATAATAGTTAGATGATATTAAGAAATACTTAACTAATAAGTGGGGTTATAGCCTTCAGATGATTATTTCCCGTATCCAGTCTTACAGTTGTGATGATATAGTTGCTCAATCTGCTACAATACTTGACATATATTTACAAATTTTGTTTGTTATTTCAGCGAGTATATCAAATTATGTTGCATAAAATAATGGTAGGTTGAATGTATGTGGGAAGTATCTATTTGTTTTGAAAGTGCAAAGATGGCAGAATATTTTGCAAGTAAAATTAACTTGGTGATTAAATCATGCAAGGGTATTTCTGCATGCATAACATTAAATGGTCAAAATTGTGTGCTTGTTGCTGTACCAAAAGATAAGGAAGAATTTGCTAGAGATTTTGTAAAACAAAAAATCGCAGAGTGTATATTATTTTTTTACAAAAAAGATTACATTGTGTCCAAACTCAACTTTGAAAAGCCAAAAACAACATATATGAATGTTTTTTTGCAGACCTTGGTTTGTTTTGACGGAGAAGCAGATAAGCACTTCATTGAGCAATGTTTGGACTTTGACGATAGGGTATTTGTGGACGCTGTTGTAGCATTCAAATTAAAATTTTTGAAAAAGAAATGGGAGGAACTTGTTTCGCTCGCCAACGAAAATGTTATGTATTTCCTCTCGGAAGACAGCCTGCTGGAACTTATAAAGTTTTTAATATCTAATCTTGAGCATAGGTGTTATGCAGTAAATGTTTTCTCAAAAAGTGATTGTTACTTTCTTTGTGATTTGCAGGGTAAGAGGATTGATGACTTTATGCTAGAAAAACAAGGTATTTATGAAGACGGGAGTTTGCTTAGCACTCTGGTTGCCTTAAATCCAGAAAAAATTATCGTCCATTGCAACAAATTTGTTAAGGACAAGTTGCTTCGCAACCTATTTAGCCTTTTTCCAAATAGAATTGAAATATGCAAATAAAGTATTTTAACCTTTTGCCAATGATATAACTCCTGAGTTTTTGGCATAGAAGAAAGTCGTCAAGAAGAAATTTAGAGGTAAAAATGATAAAAAAATGTTGACATAGTTAGTGTTTAGGGGTATAATTTTGGTATCATAGTGATAGGCAGAAGACAAGTAGCCCAAACATAACTTTGCCAGAGAAGGCAACATTTGGTGGAAGTTGCGTAATTGATTGTGTTTGGTGTCGAAACCACTTTGTGCTCTATGCAAGATGCAACTTGATAAATGCAATTTGAGTGGCAAGAAATTCTTGCAATAAAGGTGGAACCACGGAAAGATAATTTTCGTCCTTTGATTTTGTTTTTGTGCAACAATATCAAGGGGCTTTTTTGTTGTAAAGCCCACGGTTGCAAAAGGTTTAGGGAGGTAATTATGGAAGAAAAAGAATTGGAGATGTTTAGGCATGGGTGCAGTCACGTGCTGGCTAAAGCGGTGGATAAATTGTTTACAAATGTAAAGAACACTATTGGGCCAGCGATTGACGACGGATTTTATTATGACTTTGACCTTGACGAAACAATAACTCCAGATGATTTTGCAAAAATTGAAAAGGAAATGAAAAGGATAATTTCTCTTGACGAGAAGTTTGAAAGAAAGGTGGTGGACAAAAAGACCGCCCTCGAAATGTTCAAGGATAACCCATACAAAGTTGAGTTGATTGAAGGGTTGCCAGAAGATGAAGAAATATCTATTTACACATTGGGCGATGACTGGTGCGACCTTTGTCGTGGCCCTCATGTAAAGAGTAGCAAGGAACTTAAAAATTTTGCATTTAAGATAAGTAGAGTTAGTGGTGCTTATTGGAGAGGAAATGAAAAGAATAAAATGCTTCAAAGGGTGTATGTGTTTGGCTATGAAAACAAGGAACAACTAGATGAACATATTCATATGCTAGAGGAAGCAAAGAAAAGAGATCACAGAAAACTGGGCAAAGACCTAGGATTATTCTTTATTTCGGAATATGCACAGGGGATGCCTTTTTATATGCCAAAAGGGCTTGTGCTAAAAAATGAACTAATCTCCTTTTGGAGAGAAATTCACAAAAAAGCAGGCTATGTTGAAATAGAAACTCCAATGGCTATGAATAGGCAACTTTGGGAAGTGTCTGGCCACTGGGATCACTATAAAGATAATATGTATACCTTTAATGTGGAAGATGACACTTTTGCCATAAAACCTATGAATTGTCCGGGTGGAATGTTGTATTATCTTCAAAACAAACACTCTTATAGGGAATTTCCATTGCGAGTGGGAGAACTGGGCAAGGTGCATAGACACGAGGCAAGTGGAACTCTTAATGGACTCTTAAGGGTTAGATGTTTTACCCAAGATGATGCACATATATTTATGCTTCCAGAACAAATTGAAAGTGAAATTGAAAATGTAATGAGGTTGGTTGACGAAACATACAAGACTTTTGGCTTGACATATAATGTGGAGTTGTCAACAATGCCAGACAATCACATAGGAGATGTAGAAACATGGCAAAAAGCAGAGAGCGCCTTGAAAAATGCTCTTGAAAAAATGAACCTTGCCTATAAGATAAACGAAGGAGATGGGGCTTTTTATGGGCCAAAAATTGATATCCATGTAAAAGATTGTATAGGCAGAGAATGGCAATGTGGAACTATTCAATTGGATATGCAGTTGCCAAAGAGGTTTAACTTGACCTATACTGACGCAGACGGAAAAGAAAAAGAGCCAGTTATGATCCACAGAGTTATTTATGGCTCGTTAGAAAGAATGATTGCTGTCTTGACAGAAAACTTTGCTGGGGCTTTCCCTCTGTGGCTTGCACCTGTGCAAATAGAAGTGATGAACATCAATGATGCTGTTTTGCCTTATGCAAAGGAAGTAAAATCAAAATTGGAAGAGTATGGGTTTAGGGTAGAGTTGGACGACAGGAATGAGAAGATTGGAAGAAAAATTCGTGATGCACAACTTCAAAAAATACCATATATGCTAGTCCTTGGTGAAAAGGAAAAAGAAAACAATGTGGTTTGTGTTAGAAGTAGAAGTCAAGGAGATCTAGGGGCTCAATCTCTAGATAGCTTCTTAAAAGAAATCATATTGGAAAGAGATAGCAAAAAGATTATGTAATCTAAACAAAAACTGTTGACAAACGCAAAGAGATGTGGTAGTATATCAACGTTAAGTAGAAGATCCACTTCTCACCGTTTAATAAGTGCGTTCAAACGGTTACAATTATATTTGATTGTAAAAAGTGGACTTTTATGTAAGGTTCACTTTTTTTTGTGAAACTTCAAACAAATTAGGAGGTAATTCATCATTAAAAATCAACAACTTTTGAACAGAGAAATCAACTTTCCAAAGGTAAGACTTGTGGGCGCTGACGGAGAACAGTTGGGTATTATGTCCAGCAGAGAGGCACTCTTTGTGGCAGAGGAGCAAGACCTGGACCTAGTCCTCATTTCGCCTAACGCAGAACCACCAGTTTGCAAGATTATGGACTATGGTAAGTTCAAATTTGACCAAGCGAAAAAACTGAAAGAACAACGCAAGGCACAAAAAATTGTTGAAGTTAAGGAAGTGCAACTTTCTATGACCATTGACACTCATGATGTGGAAGTAAAGGCAAAGGCTGCCAAAAAGTTTCTTGGCAACGGGGATAAGGTGAAGGTGTCTATCCGTATGCGTGGCAGACAACAAGCCCGTCCAGAGATTGGTATTGCCATTATGAACTCATTTGTGGAGATGATGGGGGAGATGTGCACAGTTGAAAAAGTCCCAGAGGTTGTGGGGAGAAATATATTTATGATTCTTGCCCCAGCTAAAACAAAATAATATTAAGGAGAAATTAAAATGCCAAAACAAAAATCAAACAGTGCAGCAAAAAAGAGATTTAGTGTAAAAAAATCTGGAGTTATCAAACGCTCAAAACAAGGTAGAAGACACAATTTGGGCAACAAAGCAACAAGTGTAAAGAGAAATTTGAGAAAATCTGCTTATGTCAGTGACGCACAAAGCAAGACAATTAAACAGATGGTTCAAGGCTAAAAGGAGAAAGGAAAATGAGAGTTAAAAGAGCAGTTAATAAAAACAAACACAAAAAAGCAATCCTAAAGCAAGCAAAGGGCTTTAGAGGAACAAGAAGCAAACTTGTAAGAGTGGCCAACGAATCTGTTATGAGAAGTTTGCGTCATGCTTATATTGGAAGAAAACTAAAAAAGAGAGATATGCGTCAACTTTGGATTGCTCGTATCAATGCAGGGTGCAGACAAAATGGTCTTAGCTATAGCAAATTTATGGGTGGTCTTAAGGCAAAAAATATCAATCTCAACAGAAAAGTTCTTGCAGATATGGCAGTAAACGACAAGGCTGGATTTAGCAAACTTGTTGAAGAAGTAAAAGCATAATATTGGGGGCAAAAGTGGAAGTTATTTCATCATCTAAAAACAAAATTGTGCAACAATTGTCTGAAATAAAGAAAAATTATTCAGCACTTTTTTTGGAAGGTGAAAGACTGGTGCAAGAAGCTATAAATTTTGGTTGCACCCCGCTTATGACCTTTGTCCAAAAGGACAAATTGGAGTATTTTTCTCAAAAGATTCCAACGCTAATAAACGATAAAACATATATACTTACTTCATCTGTATTTGAAAAAATAAGCGACACGAAAACTCCACAAGGCATTGCAGTGGTTGTGGATTTTGAACTCAAAAAACCTTTTGTCCCACAAGGAAATTTTCTTGTGGTGGAAAATGTTCAAGATCCGGGTAACCTTGGAACAATACTACGTTGTGCCAAGGGGACTGATTTTAGAGATGTTTTTTTGATAAATTGTGTAAGTGTATTCAATACAAAAGTTGTGAGGAGTTCTATGGGAGGTTTGTTTGGCACGAATATCTGTCAAATGACTTCTACAGAGGAATTTCTGGAATTTGCAAAAAAACAACATTTGCAACTTGCAATTTTGACTATGGACGGGCAGAATATTTTTAAGATAACCAAAAAACCTACAAATATTGGCCTTGTGCTAGGCAATGAGGGCAATGGTATATCAAATATAATGCGTAATTTTGCTCAAAACAAATGGTGTGTGCCAATGAAGCATAATCTAGAATCGCTTAATGTTTCTGTTTGTGCTGGGATATGTATGTTTTATCTTGACAATTTAGCATAAAAAATGTTATAAAAAATTGAAATCCAAGAAAGGGAGAATTTTAGATGATTTCTGCAGGAGAATTTAGAAAGGGTGTTACATTTGAATATGAAGGCAACATCTATATTGTGGTTGATTTTCAACATGTAAAACCAGGCAAAGGCGCTGCATTTGTGCGCACAAAAATGAAAAATATTGTAACTGGACAAGTTTTGGAGAGAACTTTCAACCCAACAGAAAGAGTTGAAGAAGCCAAAATTGAAAAGAAGGAAATGCAATATCTTTACAACGAAGACGGCATTTATTACTTTATGGATATGGAAACATATGACCAAATCCCTCTTAACTATGATCAAGTGCAAGAGGCTATGAAGTATGTTATCGAAAATATGATGGTTTCTATCCAATTTTACAAGGGAAAGGCTTTTTCTGTTTTGCCTCCAATGTTTGTTGAACTTAATATTACTGATTGTGAACCAGGAATTCAAGGTGATACATCAAAAGCAGGCAACAAGCCAGCAACACTGGAAACAGGACTTGTTATCCAAGTGCCTTTGTTTGTAAACAACGGGGACAGAATCCGTATCGACACCAGAACTGGTGAATATATGGAAAGAGTGTAATTTTTGTCCGTATAATTATTAAAAATTATTTGTATATTAAACTAACTGATAAATTGAACATCTCAACTATAGATCAAACATCTTACTAGTTGAGGTGTTTTTTTATTGGAGAAAAAGGGTAGATAAATGGTTATTTTGTCATATATGATTGATTTGCTTGTGAGATAAATATATATAAGAGGTAAGAAGGTGTGTTATGTTTGAAGAACTTTTTCCTCAATATATTTTTAAGGCAATATCTCTTTTGCCAATAAAAAAATTGAATGAAATAAGGTTAAGACTTAATAAAAAAATTGTCGTAACATTGCAAGGTAAATCTTATTATTTGTGTCAAGAAGGGCTTACTGGCAAGGCAGAAAAGGCGATTGTTGCAGATAAATTTTTGATTGATGAGATTGTAAAAAGGGCTTGTGAAAACTCTGTTTATGCTTATTCCAATCAAATAAAAGAGGGCTTTTTGACGCTAAAAGGAGGGGCAAGGATAGGTTTGTGCGGAGAGGGTGTGTGCGAAAATGGAGGAGTAAAAACCTTAAAGAACATCAATAGTCTTGCTATAAGAGTTCCACACGAAGTTAAGGGGTGTTCGCTATCAGTTATGGAGTATTTGTTTAGAAATGACTTTTTGAGCACACTAATTGTTTCTCCTCCTGGGTGCGGAAAGACTACTTTTATCAGAGATTTGATTTATCAGTTATCGCAAAAAAATTATTGCTACAATGTCCTTGTATGTGATGAAAGATTTGAGATTGCAAATTGCTTTAATGGCATAAATACCCTAGATGTTGGTGAATTTTGTGACATAGAGAGTGGTGTGTCAAAAAGTTATGCATTCAAAAATGGCATTAGAGCAATGCGACCAGACATATTGGTAACAGATGAATTAGGAAGCAAAGAAGATTTTGAAGCAGTGGTGCAAGCCAGCAGTTGTGGCACTGTTCTTTTGGCATCAATACACGCAAAAGATATTGATGACCTAAAACTTAAGACGTCCTTTGAAAATATCCTAAAGGAAAAAATTTTTGATAGATATGTGGTTTTATCTTCTCGCAATGGGCCAGGAACAGTGGAAGGCGTTTTTGATGAAAATTTAAGGTGTATAAGTTATATTTGATGGATTTTGAATATGAAATATTTGTTGATTATTGTTTGTGTTGTTTGTTGTATAATGGCAGGATTATTATGTGGCAAATATCTAAAGAAAAAGGCTAGGTTTTATTCTGATTTGTGCCTTTTTTGCGAGGATTTGATGCTTGAAATTAAGGGGAAGTTGCAGACTCTGCCAAACTTTGTTTCTACTCACAAAAATATGTTTGGCAAAGAATTCTCTATTGTTTTGGATAAATATGAAGATTATTTATCTGGGAAGATTGAGCAAAAAGAATTTTTTGATTTGGAGATTTCTTCCTTAAGTAGCAATGAAGTCAAGGATGTGTGTGTGTTTTTATTGGGTTTAGGAAATTTTTTGACAGAAGAAGAATTGACAAAATTACAAGTAAATAAGTCAAAATTTCAACTAAAAAGCAAGGCTTGTGATGAGAGTAAAAATAAATTTTATGGAACTTATATGAAGCTTTTTGTGGTGGCTGGGGTTGCTTTTGCAATAATTTTTTTGTAGTAAAAAGGTGGAGAAGTGATGGACTATAATTTAATTTTTAAGATTGCTGGCATAGGATTAATAACCGCAATAGTAGCCCAAATACTAAAAAATGTGGGCAAAGAGGAGATTGCAACGGTTGCGACATTGGCTGGGTTGGTTGTTGTTCTTTTGATGGCGGTAAATATGGTTAGTGACCTGTTTGAAACGGTAAAACGATTGTTTTTGTTGTATTAGATACAAAAATTTCTAAATAGGAGGGCATAAAAACCTAAAATGGTGAACTTATGGAGATTTTTAAGATAGTAGGTGTAGCAATCCTTACTTGTGTTGCAGGAGCAGTGATAAAACAGGTTAGGCAAGAGTTCTTTGTGGTTGTTGTGTTGGCCGGGAGTCTTATCATCTTGTTTATGGTAGTGGATAAGTTGCAAGAATTGTTCAATTTTGTTTCACAAATCTTCAACAAAACAGGGCTAGATTATGGTTTTTTTGCAAATTTACTAAAAATTTTAGGAGTGGGAATTTTAACGGAATTTGCAAGTGGGCTTTGTGTTGATAGTGGCAATACTGCTGTGGCAAACAAGGTAATTATTGCCGGCAAAGTTATCATTGCAAGCTTATCCCTCCCAATAATATGGAATCTTTTGGAGGTGGTTATTTCTATTTTGCCGTGAGTATGAAATATAAAAAAAGAGTATTTGATGTGAAAGGATTGTTTTGTTGTATAAAAACTATTTTTATTATACTTATTTCTCTTCTGATATGTGGAATAACTTTTTTTTCGCCTATCAAAAATGATGATAATAGGTTATATAAATCACATTTGAATAAAATCGAAGTGCAATCTGAGGTTTTTTGTATAAGAGGGAATATAAATGGCTTAATTGACTACGAAGATGATCTTTTTAATAAAATTAGCAACCACTTTAGTAGTAAAATTTCCAACAATTTGCTTGGAGTAGAAAACTTGGAAGATGAGTTGGGAGAAAATATAGATAAGCAGTTAGATGATATTGACTTTGATATTTTGGACAATCAAATTGGAAATTTAGACTTAAGCGAAAAGGATTTTGTAGGAAAGAAAAGTTTTTTGGAAGTTGTAAAAGGTTTTATCTCTGGAGAAAATGATAGTATATACAACAATTTTATTCCATATGCATTGGGAACTCTGTTTGATTTTATATTAGAGTATGTCCCTTATTTTGCAGTTATTATTGCAGTTATCATAGGATATAGTCTTTTGAGCAATGTTGCTGATGATGGTGGCGGAGTAGGGAGGATAGTGTATATTGCTTGTTTTGGCACAGTGGCTACAATAGTCCTAAAGCTTGTCATTGACGTCTTACATAGTAGCGAACAAGCAATAAGCCTTATGCAAACACAGATGGAGGCTATATTTCCAATATTACTAACCCTTATGACTGCTATTGGTGGGGTAGTTTCGGCAAGTACTTTTCAACCTTTTATGGCGATTTTGTCTAGTGGTATAGCAAAAATGTTTTCTTCCATAATGGTCCCTGTGTTTATATTTAGCATAGTGTTTTGCACCATAGGGGCAATATCCAAAAATGTTAAATTAGAAAAATTTTCAAAATTCTTCACTAGTTTGTTTTCATGGGTTGTTGGAGTGATATTTACAGTATTTATTGCTTTTTTGTCTGTAAGTGGGCTTACATCTGCGACTGCAGATTCGATATCGCTAAAAACCGCTAAATTTGCGATAAAGAGTTATGTCCCAATGGTCGGTGGATACCTATCGGACGGAATGAGTGTTATTGTGTGTAGTAGTGTTTTGGTAAAGAATGCTATAGGGATTTCTGGACTCGTATTATTGGTCGCCACAGTATTTGCTCCTATAATAAAAATAGGGATTCTTATATTATTATTTAAGCTTACATCTGCAATACTAGAGCCATTATGTGATAAGGAGTTGCCAGATTTCTTATTTGCAGTATCAAAAACTATGAATATGTTAGTTGTTTGTCTTTTGGCGATTGGGGTGATGTATTTGATTTCAATATCTCTTGTTATGTGTTGCGCCAATGCATTGTGAGGTGGGGTATGAGTGAAATTTCAAATTGGATTCTGCAGATAACTGGGATAGTTTTGTGTGGGGTTTTGGTAGAAGTCCTCTTGCCTAAGGGCAAATTGAATAAAATCCTCAAGACTATCCTTGCTCTTTTTATTGTTATGGTTATAATTGCTCCTCTAAAGAATAGTGATATAGCCAAGTTGAATTTTTCTAACATATTTGGTGAACTGAATATAGACAAAAGTTTTGTTGAACGACGAGAGGGGGAAAAGATAGAAATGTTGGAGCAAACTATTGAGGATTCGCTAGCTAAAAATGGATATATGGATACCAAAGTGAATATTGTAGGAGAGTTTTGTGATGAAAAATTGAACATTGAAACTGTTTTTGTCGATTTAACAGGGCTTGTTCTATTGAGTGATAGTTTGAATATAAATAAATATACAAACATTGTGGCAGTGATAAAAAATCTTATAAATATAAGCGAGGAAAATGTGATTTTTTATGAGTGAAGGCAAAAAGAATTCTAAATTTTCAGCTTTGTTTGAAAAGTTGAAGAAGATTAAGCATCTTGATATTATATTGGTTGTCTTGTTCATTGCCATAATTTTGCTAATTTATTTTTCGTCCTTTGGCAAGTCTGATGCAAAGTTAGACACTTCATACGGAACAACCACAGAAGATACTTCTTTTGATAAATATAGGACAAGCCTAGAGCAGAAGATAAAAGTAGCAGTGGAAGCCTTGGAAAATGTGGACAAGGCAGAAGTAATACTGTATTTTGACAAGGGGATAGAAACTGTTATTGCATATACATACGAAACAAAAACTTTGCAAGATGGAACGAAACTAGAGACAAAAAGTCCTGTTTTGGTGCAAAATGGTAAGGAGCAGGAAGTCGTTGTATTGCAAGAGATAATGCCTCAACCAATTTCAGTGATTGTAGTTGCAAAAGGGGCAAGGGACACAAATGTAAAGTTGAAGATTTTGCAGTTGCTACAAGCAATGTTTGAGATTAAATCTTCAAATATAGAAATTTTTGCAGGAAATTAGTTTTTGGAGGTAAATAAAAATGTCAAAGAAGAAGAAAATTATTGTATTTGTTTGTATGCTATGTTTGCTTGTCGTAACAGGGGTGATGAATGTTGTTCTAAACAAAAGTATAGATGCAACTGCTGTAAGTGGTGGCGGAGAAGTAACCACTGCTTCATTCTTTACAACAAGTAGGTTGGATAAAACTACAACAAGAAATGAAGCCATAGCACAATACAAAGAAATATTGTCCAGTTCAGCAAGTTCTGAGGAAGCCAAGACAAATGCAGAGGCAAAAATAAATGAACTAGTAGAGGCAATGTCTATGGAAACAACAATGGAAGGATTGATAAAAGCAAAAGGTTTTAGTGACGCTCTTGTAAATTATTCGTCAACTTATATCAATGTAATTCTAAAAAGTGCAGAACTTACAGAAGATGAGGTCGCAAAAATTGTAGATGTAATCCAATCACAAACCAACCGAGATATAGATTATATTAAAATTATTCCAGTGGAATAGAAAATTACTTTAGATTAAAGTTTAGCCCAGATTACAGCAATTATTGTGCCACTTTGTCATTTGAAATAAGAAGGTTGTAGCAGTGCAAAAATCTATAACCAAATAATTAGTATGAAAGTTTTAACAATGACAAAGTTATGGTAAAAGGATACCAAAATGATTGCAATAAAACTCCTCTATAATAGGGGGAGTTTTTTGATGTAAGTATGAAAAATTGATTGCATATTTTCTTTGCTCGTGTTATACTAATGTCGTTATAAAGGGGAATAGTGTATGTTTGGCAAAGAAGTCTTTGAAAAAAATGATGATGGAAAGGTCTATTGTGGCAAAAATATTATGCTATCAATTATCAACTTATCTGCAAAAGAGATAAGCGGTGTTTCATCTCTTTGCAATGACTTTGCAAGCAAATTCAAAAGGTTTTTTTCTACCAACTATTTTGAGGGTGTAAAGGTTTCTTATACAAAAGGTAAAAATTTAGTTATTGATATTTACCTTAAGGTATATTTTGGATACAGTGTTGCCGATGTGGCATATCGTGTGCAAGAAAACGTAAAAAATGGTATTTCCAATATGATTGATGCTAAGATAGAAAGTATAAACATTCATGTTATGGGTGTGGAATTTTCTAGAGAGGACTTGGCAAAGTATTAAAATAATAAGGTATAATTTTTGTATAAATTTAGTAAGGAGCATAAATGAGTAGGACAGAAGCAAGGGAATGCGGGTTTAAGATGATATATCAGTCATTTTTCAACAATCAAGCGAATGTTGAACCTTTTTTTGATTGTGAAAATTTACAAGATGATGTTTCTGCCCAAGAAGTTTTGGCTGACGAATTGCAATTTGCAAATAATATTTTTTCAAGTTATCAGGAAAATAAAGCAAAGATTGAAAGCAAACTTCAAGATAATCTAAAAAAGGGGTTAAAACTAACTGATATATATTCTCTGGACAAGGCGATCCTTTTTGCAACTATTGCTCAGATTGACTATTTGCAAGAACCGTTGGGGTTGGCTATCAATGAAGCAGTGCGAATTGCCAAGAAGTATTCTACGGACAAAAGTTCGAAGTTTGTTAATGGAGTCTTGTCCTCAATATATAAGGAATAAGACACATATTTAGGATGTGCGTATGTTAAGAACTCTCAGTGTGACAGAATTGTCCACATATGTATCTAATATTTTTGAAATGGAAGAACTTCTACATGGGGTAAGCGTTGTAGGAGAAGTTTCTGGATTAAGTTTCGTAAGGGGAAACTTATTTTTTTCGTTAAAAGACGAAAACTCTATCTTGCCATGTGTTATGTTTGGGGTGAATGGGTGTAATATAAAAGAGGGAGATAGCGTCGTTGCAAAGGGTAGTGTAAAATATTATGGCAAGAGTGGAAAGTTAAATTTCTATGTAAATGCTGTTGCTCCTGCTGGGAATGGTGTTCTTTATCAAAAATTTTTGGAAATGAAGGAAAAACTGGAAAAAGAAGGAATTTTTGATAAAAAATATAAGAAACCTCTCCCCAAAAATATAAAAACTATTGGAGTTGTTACTAGCGCCACAGGAGCAGTTTTGCATGATATAGAACGGGTTGCTCATAGACGAAATCCGTTGCTTAATATTATTGTTTACCCCGCAAAAGTGCAAGGGGTTGGCGCTGAGCAAACCATATGCAGAGGGCTAAGACATCTTGATAAAATGGAAGAAGTTGATGTTATTGTTATTGCTCGTGGTGGTGGGTCGATAGAGGATTTATCTCCTTTTAACACCGAACTCCTTGCAAGAGAAATTGTGGCAACAAGCAAGCCTGTTGTATCTGCAGTGGGGCACGAAACAGACTTTACGATATGTGATTTTGCATCATCTATTAGGGCTGCTACACCGTCAGAGTCGGCAGAACTCATCGCAAGAGATGTTATGGAAGATGTTAGAAAGATTAAAAGTTTATTGGACAGGGTTGTTTATTTATCATTTAATATTCTGGAAGATAAATTTAAGTTTATAGATACAAATGTTGTTAGAGTCTGGGATTTGTTTGACAAAAAAACAAAATTGGCAGATAAACAACTAAGCAAAGTGGTGGCAAAATTAAATTCGGTAAAACGTTTTGACAAAATTGCTCAAAAGGTAGAAATTTTGAGCAACAAACTTATGTTGCTAGATCCCAATATTTATGTCAAACATGGCTGGGTTAAGGTTACAAAAGGAGGCAAAGTTGCAAAATCTGCTGGCAGTATAAAGGTTGGACAAGAAGTCAATATTGAGTTTGCAGATGGGCAAATATTGTCTAAAGTTTTGGAGGTTAAAAATGAATTTTGAGGAAAAGTGCGATAGATTGCAGGAAATTGTAAAAAGTTTGGAGAAGGGCGAGGTTGGGCTAAAAGATGCTACAAAACTTTTTGAAGAAGGGGTAAATATTGCAAAGGGTTGCCAAAAAGAGTTGGAAGAATGTAGGGGGAAACTAACAATTTTGAAAAATGAACTTGACTCTTTTGAGGATGAAGAATAGAATATAAAAAGTGAAGGAAGATTAAGATGAAAGTTAGCAAATTGGTTGCAGAAAGAACAAAAGAAACTCCAAGTGATGCAAAGATGAAAAATCATATCTTACTAATTAGGGCTGGATATATGAAACAGGTGGCAAACGGAATTTGGACACTTACAGCGCTTGGGCAAAAAGCATGCAATAATATAGAGAATATTATCCGAGATGAAATGAACAAAATAGACGGACAAGAGGTCAAATTCCCGGTAGTAATGCCAAAAGAGTTGTGGGATATGAGTGGTAGATATTCCTCCATAGGCAGTGAAATGGTTAGGTTTGTAGACAGAACAGGTCATCCACTTCTTTTGGGTATGACACACGAGGAAGCGGCTGTTCACCTTGCTAAAAATTGGGTAAAAAGTTATACTCAGTTACCTTGTATGATTTATCAAATTCAAACCAAATTTCGTGATGAGGCAAGGAGTAGAGGTGGGCTTATCCGTGTGAGAGAGTTCGTGATGAAGGACGCATATTCGTTTCATACTTCACAAGAAGGTTTGGAAGAATATTATTACAAAGTGCATAAATCTTATGAAAATATTTATCACAGAATTGGGTTGAAGAATTTTATCTCAGTAAAGAGTGATAATGGAATGTTTGGTGGAAATATGTCGCATGAGTTTATGTTTATAAATGACATGGGCGAAGATGAACTAGTTATATGCGAACATTGTGCTTATAGGGCAAATCAAGAGGTGGCCGATTGCGTGTATGGAGAAGCAAAATTAGAAGATAAACTCCCTCTGGAACTTGTTGATACAGGCGAAGCAAAAACTATTGAAGAAGTCAGCAAATTCTTTGGTGTAGATAGTAGCAAATGTATCAAAGCAGTTGCTTATGCCATAAAGGGTGAAAGTGGGTATGTGTTGGCGTTTGTTCGTGGGGACAAGGAGGTTAATGAAACAAAACTCAGAAAACTGGTTGGCAAGGAGGTTGTGCCATTTGAAGCAAGGGAACAAGATGGTTTTGTGGCAGGGAATATTGGACCAAAAGACCTGAATATCGCAAACTGTGAAGTTTATTATGATAATAGCCTAAAGAATATTTCAAACGCAATTATCGGAGCAAACAAACCAAATTATCATTATAAAAATTTCAATTTTGAAAGAGATATGAGTGATGTTCAGTTTGCTGATATTTCTAAAGTAAAAGAAGGAGAGATTTGCCCAATTTGTGGCGGGCATGTAGTTGTTAAACATGGCATAGAAATAGGTAATATCTTCCAACTTGGCACAAAATATACCAAGAGTATGGGTATGTTTGTGCATAGCAAAGATGGGCAGGAAATCAATCCTATTATGGGTTGCTATGGCATAGGAGTAGGTAGAAACCTTGCTTGTGTTGTAGAAGAGAATAGTGATGATAGGGGTATTTGTATGCCTATGAGCATTGCTCCTTACAAGGTTAATATTGTGCCATTGAGATATGATGACAGTGAGGTAAAAGAAGTTGCTGATAGTTTGTATCAAACACTTATATCTGCTGGGATTGAAACATTGATTGATGACCGAGATTGCGCCCCTGGTGTAAAATTTGCAGATGCTGACCTTATTGGTATGCCAATAAGAGTGGTTGTTAGCCCTCGTGGTCTTGCAGATGGAAATGTAGAAATAAAACTTCGCAAAAGTGGGGAAACAGTTGTTGTATCTAAAGATAAATGTATTGATAATATAATGCAACTTATCAAATAGTCAAAGCAACATTTTATATGCAAAAATCGGTCAATAATGACCGATTTTTTTCTAAATTCAATTCATATTGAATATACATATATGATGAGAAAAGTTGTATTTGAAAAAGATGACGGAAAAAGAAAAACAGGAGTGCTGTCTAGTTCTAGGGGTAAATGGTTGTGGGTTACAAAGATAAGCCTGTTAGCCTTTTCTATTTCGCTTTTTTTAAGTTTATTGTCTAGCCTTGTATTAGAAAAAAGTGGGCTTATTATAGCAATACTCCTATTACTTATCTTTATGTCGCTGAATGTTTTGTCCGATATGGTGGGGTTGGCAATAACGTCATGTCAGATAGAATCATTAAAGAAGATAGACAACCTTGAAGTGCAAAAAAAATGTCTTATGTTAGTGAGAAACAGTGATAAGGTGTCGTCAATTTTGTGTGATGTGATTGGAGATATTTGTGGGATATTATGTGGTGTAAGTGGGACTATTGTTACGGCATATTGCATTGTAAGGATAGAAATAGTTAGCCTTGAAATATTTGTTGGGGCGGGGGTGAGTGCTATTATTGCTGGGCTAACTGTTTTGTTTAAAGCTATATCCAAAAATTATGCAGTCAAAAACTCCGAAAAAATAGTTAAAAAAGTTGGAGCATTTCTTTGTCTAAAAAAGCGAAAAGCAAAAATGAAACAAGGGAATTGCTCCAATGAAAAGAAATGAATAATGTCAATTCTACAAATTGGAGAGTTTGTGATATAAGAGAACAAATGTTGATTATACAAAGTCATTTTTGATTGCATATTTGATTTTGCAGAATGACTAAAAGTATGATTATAAGCGAAGAATATTGTTTTAACTGTCTATGCAATTTGCTTTTTATTATTATAAATAATTATGCATAAATATAAAAATGGGCGTGAATAAATATTCAAAAATCACTTGCATAAATATAAAAAATATGTATAATTGTTCGTGCAACAATGAATAAGCATCAAGGAGGACTTTGTATGGCACGAAGCAGTAGGCAGTCAAAAATATTGGAGATTATATCAACAAATGAGATTGAAACTCAGGAAGACCTTGTAGCAAGACTTAGGGCTTGCAATTTTGATGTAACTCAAGCAACTATCAGTAGGGATATAAAAGAACTGGGCTTGATCAAAACTCTTTCTACTGAAAGTGGTAAATACAAATATTCCTACACAGATTCCACAACCCAAACTTCCAACAAATATATCTATATGCTAAAAGAGTCCGTTATCTCCTCTCGCACAATTAAGAACTTTGTCCTTATCAAAACACTAAAGGGATTGGCAAATGGGATATGCAGTGTGGTAAATAGGTTGAACATAGAAGACTTGCTCGGTGCTACATATGGAGAAGATACTGTTATGCTTATTTTTGAAGATAATGCCACGGCCGAATATTCTCGTGCAAAACTTGACGCCATTATCAACTCTTAATTTTTTGAGTGTAGTTTTTCTTCTATTATTTTGCTAATTTTAGGTTTAGTTTCACAGCAAATTTTTTAGATTCTAAGTTAAATATATTTCTTTCTATCAAATATTTTTGTTTTATTTACCAGATGAAAGTCTGGTTTTTTATTTATTTGACTTGTCATTTTTTTGTTTTTGTGGTAACATTTTGTTGGAGAAAATATGTTAAGAACTTTGGATATTGAAAACGTTGCTCTCATAGACCACTTAACACTGGAACTTGGCTCGGGGCTAAACGTTCTTAGTGGCGAAACAGGAGCCGGCAAAAGTATTATTATAGATTCTTTGAATTTTGTTTTGGGAGGGAAGGCAGACAAACATCTTATTTCTCAAGGCAAAGATTTTATGCGAGTGTCAGCGTTGTTTGAGGGAGATTTATCTCAGGCTCTGAGGGCAGAAATGTTGGCTCAGGGGTTTGATGATTGCGAGCAGATAGTCATTTCCCGAAAGTTTGCTAATGACGGTAGGGGTGATATAAGAATAAATGGCACTCCTGTTACACAATCTATGTTAAAGGACATTACTTCACTTTTGGTGGATATCCATGGGCAACATGAGCATCAACATCTCCTTAAGGATAAATTTCACCTAGAAATAATAGATGGTTTTGTCAAAGATAAAAATTTGCTTGATCAATACACTGGTTTTCTGCTAGAGTTGAAACAGTTGAACACAAAGATAGCCAAACTTAATGGTTCAACTGACAATCAGGAAAGATTGCTCGACCTTTTGGATTATCAGATAAAGGAAATCGAATCGGCGAATTTGAAGTTGGGAGAAGATGAGGAGTTGGCGAACAAAAAACTTGTTATGCAAAACTCTGAAAAAATCTACGAAGCGCTGAATAGTTGCTATGAATTGCTGGATAACAGTGTTGATAGTGTAAAAAAAGCCCATTCTTCACTTAATTCCATTGCAAGATATGACGGGGAATTTCCTTCGCTTGCCGAAAGGTTACAAAGTGTCAAATTTGAAGTTATGGATGTTGCAAATACCGTTAAGGATAAAAAGCAAGAATGTTCATTTGACCAATACGAATTTGACAGAATTGACGAGAGATTGGACAAAATCAAAACAATCAAACGAAAATATGGGGCAACTATTGAGGAGGTCTTGCAGTTTTTGGACAAATGCAAGTTGGATTATGACGAAATCGTTTCTAGCAAAGATATCCTAAAAAACCTCCTTGCCAAGAAAGAATCCTTGCTTGAAAAACTTGTGCTAGAATCTCAAAAGATAAGTTTTGAAAGACGGAAAGTCGCTAGGGAATTTGAAAATAGAGTGATAAGCGAACTGGCAGATTTGGGGATGAAAAATGCAAGATTTGTTGTGGATTTTGAAGATAACCCAACCCTGCAAAACATAGAAGCCCGACTCAAAGGCAGTGGAACTGATGTTGTGAAATTTATGTTTTCTGCAAATATGGGCCAAAACCTCAAACCATTAGCAGAAATAATTTCTGGTGGCGAAGCGAGTAGGTTTATGTTGGCACTGAAGAATATTCTTGCCGAAAACGACCAAATTAGCCTTATGGTTTTTGATGAGATAGACACCGGTATAAGTGGGGAAATGGGTTATATGGTCGCTTGCAAGTTGGCAAATATCTCCGCAAAGCATCAAGTAGTGTCTGTGTCGCATTTGCCACAAATTTGTGCAATGGCCGACAGGAATATCAAAGTGGAAAAATTTACCCAAGATGGCAAAACTTGTGTAAAAGCTCTTGTATTAACCGAAAATGAAGCATTGCAAGAGATTGCAAGGTTGTCAGGTGGTGCAAAGCAAAGTGAGGCGTCTGCAAAACACGCAATGGAACTTCGCAATAGGTGCAATACCTATAAGAATGTTGAAATTAAAAAATAGTGTTGAAATAAACAACACACAATATGCTTGTTTTGCTAAAACAACAAAAAGTAATAATGTAGCCTATATTGAAATTGTAGCAAAGAACAATAACATAATTTATTTAGAAAATATAACAAGAAGCAATAGCATAATTCATTTAGAAAATATGGCAGTAATAACATAATTTGTTTTAGTATTTGAAAATAAAAAAAGTAATAATAAACTTTATTTTGAAAACAAATCAAAGCAAATAAAAAGGGAAAGATATTTAGATAAAAGGAGAGGGCTTTATGACCAAAAAGGAAAGGTTTGTCCTATGGCTTAATAAGTTGGGCAGAGGATGTAACCGAATAACAATCATAGTGTTATACATAACCATTATGATAATACTTGGCGCCATTATCTATGGTGCCAACCAACAGAAAACCACCTCCAATGTTACTGTAACCTATTCTAGGCCCTCTTATACGGTTACTTTTGATCCACAGGGGGGCGCGGTATCTCCCAGCTCAAAGACCGTCAAATTAGGTGATAATTACGGTGATTTGCCCATTCCTACAAAGCCTGGCTATCACTTTACAAATTGGAAGCATGTCGATTGCGTAAATCTTGTAAATGTTACAGGTAGAAATATCAGTTACTCTGCAAGTAACGGGGAATCTGTATTTGCTTTTAGGATTCCTACTGTATGGAGTGGTGGGAAAACCTTTACATACTCTATTAGTTTTGACTATAAATTTAATCAAATTCCGTCAAATCAGGTTTGTATTAAAACTGTTTTGAGCACAACTCAATACTGTAATGTTACCAAGGCTCTTACTCCTGCATTAGTAGATTATCCAAATTTATCCATGGGACACGTTGCATTCAGTTTTACATTTGGAATATCTCCAACTCTGCTTTATACTTCTGATAATTGGTTGTACTTTTATTTAGTTTATTCTCCTACAGCACAAGATGTTAATGTGGATGTATCACATATTCAGTTGGAGGAAGGTTCAACTGCTACAACGTTTATTCCATATTATATATCCTCAACATCACCAAAATTGACGGTTGGTAATGATACTTTGACTGCTTTGTATGTAGAAAACTCTAGTTATCTATCGTCGAATTGGGCGAATAGAATTGGTAGGGCAAATCTGTATAATTACACCAAAGAATTGCTCTTTACCAGGGATCCCTCACAAATATCAGGATATTCCAATAGTATATCCGTAGGAACTAATAGTGTAACGGATACATCTGCCTATGTCCCATCTGATACCATAGATGACGTAATAGCTTATTATAATGACTATTCTAAGATAGTCTTTTACTCGCCGTGTACCATATATGCCCCGGAAAACTCTTCTTATCTTTTTGCTCCTTACTATGAAAAAAAACAATGGTTTTTAACGTATACATATTTGCCAGCTTTTACAAGTATTATTTTTGATAATTTCAGTACTAAATATGTAACTAATATGAATTATATGTTCAAAGGTGATTCTAGAAGCGTAGCAACTGTATATTCTAGAATAACTAGTCTAGACCTCAGTATGTTTAATACATCTAAAGTTACAACAATGTATGGGATGTTTAAGGGGTGTGCTTATCTTACTAGTGTTGATTTAAGTTCTTTTGGAACAACCAATGTAACAGATATGTCGTATGTGTTCTACAATTGCTCCTCCCTAACCAGCCTAGATTTAAGCTATTTTAATACCAGCAAGGTAACAGATATGTCATATATGTTCTACAAATGCTCCTCCCTAACCAGCCTAGATTTAGGAGACTTTTCTATGCAATCTATTGGGACTACAACAACAACATCAACTGATGACAATGGCAATGAAACCACAACAACAACTTTTAACACAGGTAGCATGTTGGGATCATGTTCCGCGCTCTCAAGCATAACACTTCCGTATAATTTGCCGTCAGGATGCACCATAGCATTGCCAGCCAGCACCTACTACAATGGCTCTGCTGGACCATATGGCACAGTTGGCACAGCAACCAGTGGCACAACAGTGGCTTGCTCGACATCAAGTAGCAAGGTTACATTGACCAAACAATGATAATATGTAGTAGATATGATATATTGATGTGTGTTGTGATAAAAGTAGATAGAGATATTAGCAAAATAAAGATATTAGCATATGTTATAAATAAATACAAAAAACTCTCTCGTATGAGGGAGTTTTTTGGTTGGGTAGATGCTTGATAATTTTTTGGCAAAAAAGTTTAGACTTATTTTGCAAAGTGTGCTAAAATCAGTATGAAAAACTTTTATAAGGGAAATATATTATGATTGTAATAGACTTGGAGAAGAACAAACAAAGATTTTTAGAACTATTTAGGACAAATGTAAAAAGGGAAGGAATGGAAGATTTTTTGGAGTGGTTAGAAAAGTCCGACTTCTTTGTTGCTCCTGCCAGCACAAAGTTTCACTCTAATGTGCAAGGGGGATTGTGCTTTCATACTTTGAATGTTTTTGACCGCTTTATAAAAAATCTAGTGATGCAGTATGGCGAGAATTGGCAAAAAGAGTTCTCCTTGGAGTCGGCAACGATAGTTTCTCTTTTGCATGACATCTGCAAGGTGGATTGCTACAAAATGGAGATGAGGAATGTTAAGATAGATGGCGAATGGGTAAAACAACCTTATTTCTGCTGTGATGAGGCATTGCCTTATGGCCATGGAGAAAAATCTGTGTATATTGTGTCCAGTTTTTTCAAATTAACCAGAGAGGAGGCAATGGCAATCAACTGGCATATGGGAGGATTTGACCAAAGGGTAATGGGTGGCAGTTATGCACTAAGCAATGCCTACTATCAATATCCTGTGGCGGTGTTGTTGCATGTGAGTGATGTGGAGGCAACATATCTTGACGAAATTTGTCAAAAATAGTTGCACAAGAGGAAAATTGCATTTGACTGCAAAATATGTTCAATCAGTAAAAAAGTGAGATAATTATGTTAAAAGACAAACTCGTTATCATAGACGGAAACAGCCTTATCAATAGAGCCTTTTATGCTTTGCCCCTTTTGACCAACAGCAAGGGGGTGTTTTCTAATGGGGTATATGGCTTTACTAATATTTTGATAAAAGCAATTTTGGAGATAAAGCCGAAATATATTGTAGTGGCATTGGATTATGGCAAAAAGACCTTTCGAAATAGTATGTATGGCGCTTACAAAGCCAACAGAAAGCCTACACCAAAAGAGTTGGCAAGTCAGTTCCCAATATTAAGGCAACTGCTAAAAGCCATGGGTATCAGCGCTATGGAGATAGAGGGATTTGAAGGGGACGACATCATAGGCTCAATAAGCAAAATGTTTGACACCGAAAATATCATTGTTACTGGGGACAGAGATGCCCTGCAACTTATATCTCCAAATACTCAAGTTTGGATAACCAAAAAGGGAATTACAGAAGTTAAGGAAATGGACGAGCAGTCGTATTATGAGGAGTATGGGTTGTATCCAAACCAAGTGGTTGACCTAAAAGCACTGATGGGGGATAGTTCGGACAATATTCCAGGTGTTGCTGGTGTTGGCGAGGTAACAGCAACCAATCTACTAAAAGAGTTTGGCTCGCTGGACAATATTTATGCCAATCTGGACAAGGTAAAGGAAAAATATCGTGCAAAAATGGAAGCAGACAAAGAAAAGGCTTATCTCAGCCGAGAACTTGCAACTATAAAGACAGACCTTAGTCTAAAATTAAAACTAGAAGATTTGACATACAAATTTCCATTTTCACATGAAGTATATGAATTCTTTAAGGAATACGAATTTAATAGCCTTCTCAAAAAAAATGACTTATTTGAAGACCTTCCTCAAGACAAAGATTTTGAAAAATATAATGCAAATAAGATAGAGATTACTTCTCCTTCAGATGTAATTCGCCAGATACCTCACATCAAACGTTCAAAAGAGTTTTGTTTTGAAATAACAGATGACAAATTCTCATTTGCCTACGACAAAAATTGTGAATTTTGGTGCAATATTTCCCACGATCTTTTGGGCGGAACGAATATTGGAGAAGTTTTAGACACACTAAAGCCTATTTTTGAAGATGAGAAAATCAAAAAAATAACATATGACAAAAAACTAATGATGCACACTCTTGACGAGTATAATATCACATTGAAAAGTTGTGATTTTGATGCACTACTCGCATATTATCTTTTGTGCGTAGGCGAAAGAGATTGCAACAAAAATAGTCTGTTTTCTAAATATTCTTTGGAAGAGTCTTATCAGGCAGTCAATTTGTTCTATTGCTATGAAAAGTTGTTAAATGACTTAACTTCACAAAATCTAAAAAAATTGTATGATGAAGTAGAATTCCCACTAATAACAGTGCTTTATAATATGGAAAAAACAGGCTTTAAGATAGACAAGCAGATTTTGTCAGACCTTGAAAACAGATATTCACACGAAGTGGAGGATATGGAGAAAACAATAAAGCAACTCGCAGGAGTAGATTTTAATGTAAATTCTCCAAAGCAGTTGAGTGAGGTTCTTTTTGATAAGTTAGGTCTTATGACTGTTAACAACAAAAAGAAATCTACCAGCATAGAGCATTTGCAAGAAATTTATGAGTTGCATCCCATAGTGCCTGCGATTATTCGCTACAGAAAGATAAGCAAGTTGCTTACAACCTACCTAGAACCATACAAAGTTTTGACACAAAAAGATGAACTTGTGCATACTGTATTCAACCAAACCCTCACTGCTACCGGAAGATTGAGTTCCAGCGAACCTAATCTTCAGAATATACCTGTGAGAGAGGACGAAGGAAAATCTTTGAGGAAAATGTTTGTTTCTAGATATCCAGACGGGTTGCTCGTTGGTGCAGACTATTCGCAGATAGAACTAAGAATATTGGCTCATTGCTCGGGAGATGAAACATTGATATCTGCCTTTAACAATAATATAGATATCCATTCGCTTACTGCAAGTGAGGTGTTTGGAGTGCCTATCCAAGAGGTAACCTCACAGATGAGGAGAATGGCAAAGGCAGTTAATTTTGGGATAATATATGGAATATCCGAATTTGGCCTGTCCCAAAACATCAGCACTTCTGTAAAACAAGCCAAGACATATATCGAACAATATTTTGCTCGCTATCCAAAGGTAAAAGCTTATATGGATAGAAATATCGAGATTGCCAAGCAAACGGGATATGCCTACTCTTTGCTTGGAAGACGCCGAAAGATAAATGAGTTGCAATCTCGCAACTATCTAAACAGAAATTTTGGCGAGAGAGTGGCAATGAATATGCCTCTGCAAGGGACGGCTAGTGACATCATCAAACTTGCAATGATAAAGGTAGACAGAACACTTGAACAAAGAGGAATGAAAAGTAAGCTTATCCTTCAGGTTCACGACGAATTGATTGTTGATGCTCCAAGAGAAGAAGCAGTGGAGGTGGCAAAGATTTTGAGAGATAGTATGGAAAATGTCTTAAAGTTAAGCGTTCCTCTTTTGGTAGATGTGTCCACCGGCAAAACGTGGTTTGAATGTTAATTTTAGTTGGCTTTGTAGCAAAATTCTATCTCAAATATTATATTTTAATAATTTAACCATACAATAAGAATATGAATAGCAAAAAGACTTTCATATTCTTTTTTGTGGCAATTATCATTTTTTCAGGGGTTGCGATTTTTTTTGCTGTGCGATATCCTTTGCTTTATAGGGAAGAAATAATAAATTATAGCAAAACATACAATCTGGACACTGCTCTTGTTGCAAGCCTAATCAACGAGGAAAGTTCTTTTGATAAGAATGCTCTTTCTAGCAAAGGGGCAATGGGTTTGATGCAAATTATGCCTCAAACAGCAACATATGTCCAACAACTTATAGGAGAAGACAGCGAGTGTGATTTGTATGAGCCAGAGGACAATATACGCATTGGATGTTATTACCTAAACTATCTATATCAAAAATTTAATGACCAAATCTTGACTCTTTGTGCGTATAATGCAGGAGAAAATACAGTAAGAATGTGGCTTGCCAATGAAAATTATTCACATGATGGCAAAACATTAAATTATATTCCATATCCACAGACAAAAGCTTATGTAGATAAAATATTGTATGGTATTAGGTTTTATAAGTATAGGCTTGGCGGTTAATGCTTTGCACTTGGAAGTTGAAATACACAAACAGTTATATAATATCCCCAACAAATTGTATATTGTATGGATATTTTTTGACAACTCACAAATAATAAAAGTATGAAATGGCTGTTGATAATTACTATGATAATTATTTTTTTTCTATTTATTCCCATAAGGATAAAGGTAAAAATACATTATGATTTTATGCAAAGTCATGGTTTTATTTCAGGCTATTTTTTCAACATAAGATTATTTCTATTTGGGCTAAAATTTATGCCAAATAAGATACAACTGGAAGGCAAAAAGAAGAATTTTGTTTTCTCAATAATTGACTTTGGTGGCGGAAAATCCTTTGGAGAAGATTATTTTGGTTGCCTTATAAAGTTGCTAAATCTAACACACATTAGACAATTATCTCGTATAGGTTTTGAGGATAACTGTATGCTCTCATGCCTAACTTGTGGGGCGCTTAATGCAGTTTTTGGCTCATTAACTTGTGTTGCTTTTGGTGATAGTGAAACACCTTTTGAGATAAATAATTTTCCCAACTTTTTGTATAAAAGTGCTTTGTTTGGGTTCTCGTCCAGTGTGGACATTACTATTATCAAAATGCTACTAGCATTGATACAAACTTTTTCAAAAAAAATTAGGAGTGTAGAAAATGGAAGCAAATAAACCTATTGAAAACGTTCTTGAGAATACCCTAAAAAATATGAAGTCTATGGTAGATATAGATTGCATTGTAGGCAAACCTATATCTCAAGACGGTTGTTGTATTATACCTATTTCAAAGGTTACTGTGGGCTTTATCTCTGGAGGTGGAGAATACAATACACCAAAGAAAAAGGTTACCTATCCTTTTGCCGGTGGAAGTGGTGGCGGTTGCAACATAGTGCCAATAGGTTTTTTGGTTGTTACTGGCGATAAGGTGCAATTTATAAAGGTTGAAACAGACAGCAATGTTGATAAGATTGTTGATATCATAAAAGATGTTGTTTCAAAGGTAAAATAATAGGAGTTTTGTATGAAGTTAAATAATAAAAGGGTTTTTGTATTAACATTCTTATTGATATTAGTTGCGACAATTGTTGCAAATAACTGTATTTTGCAGAAGTCAGTAATATTTGCATCTACAACCAATGTATCATCTTCGGCAAAAGCGATGATTGTAATAGAAACTTCTCAAGGGAAGGTTTTATACGCAAAAAATGAAAACGAAAAATTGCCAATGGCTAGCACAACAAAAATAGTTACAGCTTTAACTGTGATAGAAAATGTTGATGATATAGACAAATTGGTCACTGTGCCAAAAAAGGCAACATTGGTGGAAGGAAGTTCAATTTATTTAAGAGAAAATGAGCAACTGACCATAAAGCAACTCTTGTATGGCCTTATGCTTCAATCTGGCAACGATGCAGCGCTAACCTTGGCTTTGGAGGTGGGCAAGGGTAGTGTAGAAGCCTTTGCAGATATGATGAATGAAACAGCATTAAAATGTGGTTGCAAGGATAGTCATTTTGTAACTCCACATGGGCTGGACGATAAGGAACATTTTACTACAGCAGGCGATTTGGCAAAAATTACGGCAGTTGCACTAAAAAATTCTGTTTTTAGAGAGATTGTTTCTTGCCAAAAATATATCATTCGTGCCAGTGAGCATAACTCTGCTAGAACATTGATAAACAAAAATAAATTATTAAAGAGCCTTGACGGGTGCATTGGGGTAAAGACTGGTTACACCAAAAAATCTGGTAGGTGCTTAGTTTCTGCTTGCAACAGAGGGGGAATGGAAGTGGTTTGCGTAGTGTTGAATTGTGGTCCAATGTTTGAGGAAAGTATGGAACTAATAAATAAAGCTTATGAGGAATATAGGCAATATGACATAATATCCAAATACAAAGTAGTAGACAATATAACGGTGGATAATGGAGAGAATGCAACCACTAGGATATTCCACAAAAACGGATTTTCGGTGGTATGCAAAAAAGGTGATGAAGACAGATATACAGTAAAGTATGATTATCCATCTATTTGCAAAGCACCTATTCAAAAAGGACAAAAAATTGGAGAAGTTAAAATTTATTTTGATAATGACTTGATTTTTGTTGACGATTTGTGTAGTATTGAAGATGTAAAGGTGATTAAGCCAGAAACAAAAATTCAAGACATATTGGAAAAATGGTAAAATGATGAGAATAAACAAATACATTGCACAATCAGGTTTGTGCTCTAGAAGAAAAGCAGAAAAACTAATAGAAGAAGGCCTAGTGCAAGTAAATGGCAAAAAGGTAATAGAATTGTCAACTGTTGTAGACGAAAGGAAAGATGTTGTTCTAGTTGATGGGCAGAAGATAACCCCTGCAGACGAAAAGGTTTATTATATGCTCAACAAACCTAAGGGTTATGTTACATCTCTTTCTGACGACAGAAATAGGAAGTCTGTAATGGATTTGATATCTTCTGTGGATAGAAGGATATATCCAGTGGGAAGACTGGACTACGAAAGTGAAGGGCTTTTGCTCCTTACCAATGACGGAGATATGACATACAAACTAACACACCCAAAGTATGAAATTCCAAAGACGTATATTGTTAAGGTTGAGGGAGAGATAAAGGAAAGTGAATTGGCTGTTTTGCGAGCAGGGGTTGTTATTGATGGCGAAAGATATGGCAAGTGCAAAGCAAAACTTGTTAGATTCGAAAAAGGACTTTCCAAAATTGAAATGACAATTTATGAGGGCAAAAACAGAGAAATAAGAAAGATGTTTGATGCCATAGGCAGACAGGTGCAGTTTTTGAAGAGGACAAATTTTGCTGGTCTGAGATTAGGTGGACTTAAGCGTGGGGAACTTCGACCACTTAAAAGTTATGAGATAGATTATCTAAAATCTCTTACCAACAACCTTATAAAATAATTACTAAGTCTATTTGAAATTTATTCAAATGGACTTTTTTATCAAAATTTTGAAATAAATACTTTATATTATCACTTGTATATGTTAAAATATAATATATGGATATTATCATTATAGGTGGCGGAGCAAGTGGAATGATGTGTGCTACAACTTGCTCTGAAAATAGCAATTGCCACATAACTCTTTTGGAGAAAAATGAAAAATTAGGTAAAAAGTTGTATATAACGGGTAAAGGACGTTGCAATGTTACCAATTTATGTGACGCAAGCACCTTTTTGCAAAACGTTGTAGTAGGAAATAAATTTTTATATTCTGCAATAAATTCCTTCCCACCACAAAGCACTGTTAATTTTTTTGAAAAAAATGGAACTCCTATAAAAATAGAAAGGGGGAGGAGGGCTTTTCCAAAGAGTAATAAGGCAAGTGATATAACAAGAACTTTTGAAAGATTATTGAAGAAAAGAAATGTAGAGATAGTTTATAATTGTGATGTTTGCAAAATAGAAAAAAATAATTCTAGATTTATTTTATACACATCAAAAGGGAAATTAGAATGTGATCTGTTGGTTATAGCAACTGGGGGCAAATCTTATCCAATCACAGGCTCTACGGGAGATGGGTATTCATTTGCAAGACAATTTGGGCATAAAATTATAGAACCAAAACCAGCTCTTGTCCCTATACTACTAAAGGATTATGATGGAAGTTTGGCAGGGTTAACTCTAAAAAATGTAAAAGCGACCATAATCCCAAAAGGTCAAAAGAATATAAAAGCAAAAAACCTTGAGCAATTTGGCGAGATGCTATTCACTCATCAAGGGGTGTCTGGCCCTATTGTCCTCACTTTGTCTAGTTTTGCAAATAAATTTGACCTAGATTCTGCTATTTTTCGGATTGACCTAAAGCCAATGGTAGACCAAAACGAGTTAACCCAACGACTGATAAGTGATATTTCTGCTAATCCCAAAAAGTCAATAAAAAATCTTCTAAAAGAATATCTGCCTCAAAACTTAATTCCTGAATTTTTGAAAAAAACAAAGATAAATGAAAACACTAGATGTTGTGATATTTCCAAGGAAGATAGAATAACTATTATACACGCCTTCAAAAACTTTGATTATGAAATTAAAGGATTGGATTGTATAGATTTTGCAGTGGTAACAAGTGGTGGGGTGGATACAAAGGAGATTAACCCAAAAACAATGGAGAGCAAACTAACACCAGGGTTATATTTTGTAGGGGAAACTCTAGATGTAGATGCATTGACTGGGGGGTATAACATTCAGATAGCGTTGGCAACAGGTTATGTCGCAGGGAAAAATTGTATAACTAAATTGGAGAATTATTTATGATTTTATTTTGGATTTGTTTTATAATAGCGTGGCTTCCATTTCGGATTTTTGCTCCTTTTCGAGTGCGAAAATCTTGCAGGTTGAACAAAAAGAGCAATTATATAATAATTTGCAATCATCAAAGCAATTTTGATGCAGTTTTATTAGATTTTGCGTTGCACTCACGCATAAGATTTCTGGCAAAAAAAGAACTTTTCAAGTCATCTTGGAGTAGATTTTGGATAAAGACAATGTGTGGTGCGATTGAAATTGACAGATCACGTGGGCTTAATGTTTCGCAGACAAGAGAAGTTCTTTCTTTGCTAAAAGATGGACAAAATGTAGGGATTTTCCCTGAGGGGACAAGGGAAAATAGTTTTGAAGAAAGTAATGATATAAAAGGTGGGGCATGCCTGTTTGCACTAAAATCAAACAAACCTATTTTGCCTTGTTATATAGTCAAAAAACATCGTTTTTTTAGAAGAAACACTGTCCTTATAGGGAATCCTTTTGAACTAAAAGTGGAAGATGGTCAAACCCTAAAAGAAGCAATTTCTGCAGGAGAAAATCGTTTGAGAGAAGAAATTTTGACGCTAAAAAATACATATGAAGATTTTGTTATGCAAAAAAAATTGGTAAAAAAACTAAAAAAAGAGAAATAGAAATATAAAAATAAGCAAAATAAACTTTTATTTGGTCTGAAATTTGGCAATAATTCTGTAAAAACAATAAAATCGAAGGCAAACTACAAAAAAGTAGTTTGTTTTTTTTGAAAGATTTGATACAATTTGTGTATAAAGGAGATTAATGGACAAACAATGGATGAGAATTTTAATTTGAACAACATAGACAGAACGTTTGTTAGGTTTAGAGTTGGTGCAAAGGTTGATGCAGTGGCCGTTGCAGAGATGAAGAGTGGTCTGCTAGTAAATATTGGGGGAAAAAAGGATGGTCTTATTCCATATCTTCCAGAGGAATTAGAGGCTCTGAAAGATGTTGAAGTGGGAGATAAGTTTGAAGCAATTATCACCAATACAAAAGATGAGAGTGGTGCTGTTTTGCTATCAAAGGCAAAAGCAGATGAGATAAGACGTGGGGAGCAAATGATAAACAACTTGCAAGTTGGAGATGAAGTTGAGATAATAATCACTCATGCTGTTCATGGTGGGCTTCAGAGTAAGTTGGGTAATTTTGAAGTATTTGTGCCATACAGTCAAATATCTATTAGAAGAGTAGACAACAATCTCGAAAACTATGTAAATAAGCAACTCAAAGCAATTATTATAGAGATTGACCTTTTGAATAAGAAAATAATTGCATCAATAAAGGCTGTAGAAGAGAATGAAAAACATACTAGAGAAACTGCCTTTTGGGAAGCAATGTATTTGGATAAAGTTGTTAAGGGCAAAGTAGTAAGATTTACTGATTTTGGTGCATTTGTAAATGTTGATGGCATAGATTGCTTGGTGCATAATAGTGAGTCAAGTTATGACAAAAACAAAGTAGCAAGTGATGTATTTGAGCTTGGCAAAGAATATGAATTTAAGGTTATTAAATGTGACAAAGAGCAAGGCAAGGTGTCTTTGAGTTACAAAGCATTGCAACCAAACCCAACAATCGAAAAACTCAAACAATATCATGTGGGAGATGTAGTCCATTGCACAGTGAAAAAGATTTTATCTTTTGGTGCGTTGGTTACTTTTGGAGATGGATTGGAAGGTTTGTTGCATGTAAAGGAAGCTTCGCATTACTATGTTAGAAATATCTATGAAGTTGCAAAGGTTGGCGAAGAATTAGACCTAAAAATTATTGCCCTCGACCCAGAAAAATGTAAGGTATCCCTCAGTCTTAAAGCAACTCAGGAAGAACCAGAAATTGTTAAACTTGCTCGCAACAGAGATGGTTCAATGACATTCAATTTTGATAGAGAAAACGAAAATAAGTAAAATAAAACCTCAGCAATAATGCTGAGGTTTTTTGGAGCTCGTGAGCGGACTCGAACCGCTGACCTATTGATTACGAATCAATTGCTCTACCAACTGAGCCACACGAGCATAGTATATGTAGGGAGTTTTATATATTGAATTTTTGTAATGTTTATTATGTAGGTATTTGTCTTGGATATTCAAAAACCTAATAAATGATACTATATACATAAATGTATAATAGGTGTTGATTTATGAATGCTCACTATTATATAATATAAGTGAAGTGTCCTCATAAACCAAAAAAGTAGGAATTTTCACAGTAAAATTAATAGGGCATTTTGTTGCAACGAAGTATGATAACACAAATAGTATATCAATTTATCTACAAAAAGTCCATAGTTTTTGGTGAATAGTTTTTATTTTCAAAAAAAATTCATTTCTTTTGTTGACAATTTTAATTAAATATGTATAATATTCAAGTAGTTACTTTAAGGAGATTTAGAAAATGGCAAAATGTGAAGTATGTGGGAAAGACCAGATGAGAGCCAGCAAATTGAGTTATAGAAGTTCTCAACTAACGAGAAGAACACTTACACATAAAAAAGCAAACGTGCAGAAAGTTACAGTGATGGAAAATGGAACTCCAGTAAAGAAGAATGTTTGCACAAAGTGTATGAAGAGCAAAGATATTGTTAGGGCTTAATTGGGTTATCTTAATAGGGGACTTCTAAATAGAAGTCCCTTTTTTTTGAAATTCATTTGTCTGTTTGACTATAATAATGAATTTTTGTATAATGACACTAGTATAAAAATTGGAGAAGAAAATGATTGATTTAGATAATATTAAACCAGAAAATTTTATTGAGGAAGAGATATTAGATGACCTTAAAGCAGGGCGAAGCAAAGAGGTTATTACACGTTGCCCACCAGAACCAAGTGGTTATTGGCATATTGGACATTGCAAAGCTTGGATGATAGATTTTGAAACAGCCAAAAAGTTTGGCGGTTACACCTATCTTCGAATGGACGATACCAACCCATCAAGAGAGCAAGGGGAATTTGCTGAAAGTTATCTTGATGACCTACATTGGTTGGGGTATGAACCAAAAGATGTAATATATGCAAGTGAAGCTTATTTTGACAAAATTTATCTTATAGCAGAAGAAATGATTAAAAATGGATATGCTTATGTTGATGAATTGAGCCAAGAGGACCAACAAAAACTTAAGGGAACCCTTACAGAGCCGGGCAAAAATAGTCCATATAGGGATAGACCTGCGGAGGAAAGTTTGAAACTTTTTAGGGAAATGAGGGAAGGGAAATACCCAGACGGTTCTTTAACCTTAAGGGCAAAAATAGATATGTCACACCCAAATATCCTTATGCGTGATCCAATTATGTATAAAATTTCTCACGAACATCATTATAAGACTGGCAATAAATGGTGTATTTATCCAATCTATGACTTTGCACACCCAATGGAAGATGCGTTGGAAGGAGTAACATATAGTCTTTGTGATATAACATTCCGTGTGCATAGAGAAGTGTATGAATGGTTTATTGACCATGGTTGGAACAAACCTTTTGCTCCAAAACAAAGGGAGTTTTCTACGCTTAATCTAGAAAATGTCTTGCTGGGCAAGCGTTATCTAAAAGCTTTGGTAAATGAGGGTAAGGTTTTGGGCTGGGATGACCCTAGATTTATGACAATAGTTGGTATGAAAAGGCGTGGCTATACAGCAGAGGGGGTGAAAAACTTTATTCGCAGTTGCGGAGTTGTCGCCAGCGAAAGCACAATCCCTTTTAGCGCATTGGAATATCATGTTAGAGAAGACCTAAATAAGATTGCAACTCGAGCAATGGTAGTTATGTCGCCACTAAAAGTTATAATAACAAATTATCCAGAAGGACAAACAGAAGAAATTTCTATTCCAAACAATCCAAATGATGAAAATGCAGGCAGTCATAAGGCATTGTTTAGCAGAGAAATTTACATTGAGCAAGAAGATTTTTCTCTTAACCCACCTCCAAAATATAATAGGCTTATTGAGGGAGGTTTGGTAAGACTTAAGGGTGCATATGTAATTCGATGCAACAAAGTTGTTATGGACGGGGATAAAATTGACCATTTGGAATGTGAGTATTTGCCAAACACAAAAAGCGGGCAAGACAATAGTGGTATTAAGGTAAAGGGAACTATACATTTTGTTTCTAGTCAAAATTGCTTTGAATGCACGATAAGGAATTTCAAAAATCTTGTAAAGTCAGAATATTTATGGCCATCAAAAGCCCTAGCAGACGGGATTTCTATTGATGAAATATTAGAAAAAGATTCCTTGATAGAAACTACTGCGTTGGCAGAAAATTTCTTAAAAAATACTAAACCATATGACAAATTTCAATTTATGCGTAAGGGTTATTACTGCACTGACAAAGACTCTACTGATAGTAGAGTGATATTTAATAGCACAATTTCACTAAAAGATGGGTTCAAAAAATAGACTTTAACAAAGGTTATATTTTTGTCAAAACCTACAACTACAATAAAAAAATGATGGAGTTTGATATGGGGTTTTTCGAAAGAATAGGTCTTATAAAAGGAAAAAAATCAGAAAAGAAACAAGGTTTATGTGCTTTGATTACTGGCGCTAGTAGGGGAATTGGTAAACAGATTGCATTGCAATTGGCAAGTGAAGGTATAAATGTAGTAATCAATTATAATTCTTCTAAGCAACTTGCAGAAGAACTTTCAAAGACAATTGAAAGGAAATACGGAGTAAAAAGCATTGCAATAAAGGCCGATGTATCCAAAGTGGAAGAAGTTGACAAAATGCTAGAGCAGGTAAAGGAAGCTTTTGGCAAAATTGATTACCTAGTAAATAATGCAGGGATTTGTGTAGATATGGATATAAAAGACCGAACGGTCGGTCAGTTTGTAAAAACCTTTGAAATAAATACATTTAGCACCTTTTACCTATGCAAAACTGTTGGTTCGGCTATGAAACTAAATGGTTTTGGGAAGATAGTGAACATATCGTCGAACAATTCTATCAACTGTTTTTATCCAACGACCATTGATTATGATGCATCAAAGTGTGCAGTAAATTCTCTTACAAGAAATTTTGCCATTGAACTTGCACCAGAGGTCAATGTCAATGCTGTTGCTCCAGGTTGGATTGATACTGATATGAATAAGGATGTTTTGACAGAAGACATAAAACCTCTTGAGGCTGGGAGGGTGCTGAAAAAACGAATTGGAACACCACAAGACGTGGCAAACGTTGTTTCCTTTTTGCTCTCTGACAAAGCGGATTATATCACCGGTCAAATCATTGTAGTTGATGGTGGAATGTTTTAATTACAATTTACCATATGCCAAATTCCATCAAATTAGTTTTATAACCAATTTTAATAAAAAAATGGCTAATGAAATAAGTACAGTGAATAAGACCCGACATAGAAAAGACTTGTTTTAGCTTTTATCAGTAATAGTATGTTGTAGTATTTTTTCAAAAGCTAAGGATATAAAAGAGGAGTAATTCGTGATAATAAAATCGTGGAAAAATAGTAATAGCCCAAAAGAAATTATGAAGTTAATACAAAAAACAAAGACTATTGATAAGTTCAAGGTTCTAACTTATTTTGGTTTATATCAAAAAGATTTGGGAATGTTGGAAAAACTATTAAAATCTGGATACTATACTCCAGAAGAAATTGCGGAAAAATATAGTAGGAGTTATTTGACATGGAGTTATGCTCCAGCTCGTAAATTGGTTTTAGATTTTTCTGATTTAGCATGGCAAAAATCAGATAATTTATTAAAGATATTAAGTATAAATGCTGGAGGTGTTTCAGATGATTATGAATCTTTTTTGATAAAGTTAAAATATTTTGAGCGATATAACCATGAAATTTATGAGCAACTATTACAAACTAGTAAGGGGCAAATTTATATTCTTAATACATTAGCTCAGGATGCTGAGAAAAATAAAAATCAAATTTTTAACATATTGATAAGGCATTCAAATTTGCTTGATGGTTTTGATTTAATGGGATATAGAGAGTTGTTTTCAGATGAGGAATTTGAGATAATACAGGAAGAACGAAAAAAAAATTGGAAATGTGATACTGAGCCTCAACTAATTATGTATAAGGCAACACCAGAAAATAAATGGGAAATACTTGAATATTTTGCAAATAAAAATGAAGTAATTTTTAATAGAATAGTCAGTGAATATGTAACAAGAACAAGGAAAACTATTAAAAAAATTTATTCTAGAAGCGAAATTCTTGAACATTATAGTTCCATTGAGTTAGATCTATTGCCTCTTTGCTTAAAAAATTATATCCTGACATTAGAGAAAGATATTGTAAATGAGAAGAAATTAAAAAGGCAAAAGCAGAAAGAAAGGATTGAAGTAAAAGAAAAAAAGTTGTTGTCTTGGGATGATGAGTATGCTTCCACAATATTTTTATTTAAGCTTGGTTCAATTACACCTAAGTCAAAATATGAATATGAGAAAGTTTTGAAAAAATATTTAGTAGAAAGTTTAAGTATTACTGCATTCTGTATAAAGTATCAAATTAGCAATGTTAAAGGGTTTAAGAAAATGCTTGAGAAGTTCTCTGCGGAAAACCCTCAATATGCGGAGCAAATTAAATCAAAATCAAACATACAACGAGTACAATATGTAGAAAAAGTAAAGGATATTATCAAGAGTATTTGTGTTAGAGGCGAGTCTGTTGGATCAATTATGAGGTATTCGAAAATATTTTCGCTTGAGGAATTGCAGGTGGCAGCAAGTAGTTTATTTGCAGATAAGGATTATTGTGAATCTTTGACTATTAAGGTTATTGAATATTATTATAGTAGATTAGTTTCACATAGATATAGTATTGAGTCTAGTAACTTAGAAAATATGCTAACAAATGATGAAATAAGATTTATTGTAGGAGATGAAGAATACAATGCAATAATATTTGGCAAAAAAAGTGAGATAAAAAGAATATTTCTAAAAAGAATCTCTTTCTTAAGCTCAACACGATATGCACTTATTAGACAAAAAGAAAATAGTCAGATACTAAACTTAATAAAAGCGATTGCTAAATATGACAGCAAGTTCAATAAAAATGAATATTTAAAAATGACAACATTTCTGTTTACAGAATGTGGGGAACAAGTGAAAGTAACTAAGAAGATAGTAGATATGGCATATCAATATGCGTACTCTAAAAATATATATACTAGCGATGCTGTTATGAGGAGTTTAATTAAAGGCGTTGTGAATGGTAAAATTAAAAATATAGGGGAGAATGAACAAGCCAAAAAAAATAGGAGCAAAGACTTGGAATTTTTTAACAAAATAACTAATATTGATGAATATTTCGCAGTAATAGATAATTTTTATAATAAAAATAAACAGTAAAAAAACTTTAAAAGCGTCATAAGAAATTATAGTAGGTAATAACACACATATTATAAAACTACAACTTATTTTGTCATTCAACCAACTATTGACAACTCAAAATTTTATGATATACTCACTATAACAATTAAAATACATTCATTTTTATTTTGTAAATGTATTGGAGGGTAACGTGGGGAAAGATAAAGAGGAAGCTTTGAAAAATTACTTTTTGAAAAAGGCTTACAAAAAAAGAGATATTGTTGAAGATGATGGTCTTGTCAACTATGTGGATATGGCGACAGGTAAAGTTGTTTATAATGATTATGAATTAGGCATTGGAAAATTCAACTTTGAAGATGTATCAGAACTGTCTTTGGATGATGCAATAGAAGTCAGGGCAAAAGAATTGGAAAGTATATTTGAGATGGGACTAAATGCATCGGGTAATTTTTCAAGAAGAGATTGGTTTTTTTATGTTATTAAATCTGCTAGGGCTGTATCAAATTTTTGTTGCGCAGTGATGGATATTGACCCAAATAGTGTGCTAGTTGAGTATTACGGAAGTGATAAAGGTTATACAATTATTGACTTAAATAAAGAAAATAGCCTAAACAATCTTGAAAAAAATGAAGGTCAAAATAATTGTGAAGCAAATGAGAAGTGCGCTAGCAAGATTGCAAATCAAAATGAAAATTTAACAGATGATGAACAAGATAATGAAGAGTTCCAAGTTCAAGACTTCAGTGATGCTGCATATACAACAGGGTTTTTGGAAAATGGAAAACCAAAGTTTTGTATAGGAATAAATATTGCGTTCCCAATGGAAACTTCAGTAGGACGTGTCTCTGATGTTTTTTGCACTTTTTTTCACGAAATGTGGCATGTTAAGGAATACAATGAGGAACTTTTACACTTAAAAAATGTGGCAGAAAATTTAATAATAAAAGAATGTGATGGTTCAGAGATTGAATTTGAAAAGCCTGAAAATATTACTGATGAAACAAAAATGAATTTTATACAACAACTTATTGACAGATACAAAAGATGTTCTGCATATTCTGTTGATTATAGAACTTGGAGCTGTAATCCATCAGAAAGGAAGGCAGACCTTTTTGGGACTAGAATGACAAAGTTCTTTCTAAATGAGATAAATGCGGATAAAAAAACTAAGAAACTATTTTTGCGTGATAGAAAACGAGTGATGAACGATCACGACTTCAATAGTATTTATGTCCCTATAAGGTCAGCGATAAAGGCGTTGCTTAACATTGATGTTCCAGGAGAGTTAAAGGACAACCAATATTTTGCCGATGAGATTTCAGAAGATGAAAGAGTGTCTCTTCTTAGCATTGAAAAGGCAGCAGATAACAATCCTGATTTATTGGGTCAAGAAAATTTTGAGATCAATGATTATCACAATCCATTAGAGATGACAGAACAAACGGCTGAAAATCAAAGAGATGTTTATATAGAATTCTTGAAAAAGAATTTTGATGCTGTAAACAAAATTATGGATTTGAACGACGAATGTCTAAATATAGAATATATGGAAGAAGACCTTGAAAATAACAGAGAGGACATGGAAGCAGGGATGTATCTGTTAAATTAAAATAGAAGAACTTATCTACAAAATTGAAATTATAGATAAGAATCTATCTTGCTAGATTAAAAATTTAGATTAAAAATAGAGAATAGTATATTTACTAAATAAAAAGAAAGATTATTCTTCTACATTAAAAATAATTAAGTATAATTTTTATAATTTGTAAGCATAATCACTATAATTTATTTAATAAAAATCTCAGACTTTTTGACTGAAGTGTAATATTTATAATTAGTTAAATAAAAAATCTCAGACATATTTGCCTGAGATTTTTTGGTACCAAAGGAGGGACTCGAACCCTCATGAAGTTGCCCTCGTCAGATTTTGAGTCTGATGCGTCTACCATTCCGCCACTTTGGCACAAAATTATATTTGTAGCAAACCTATCACTTGCAACTCTTGTATAATATCATAAATAATCAAAATATGCAATAATTTTTTTAGAGTTTTTCTAAAAAAAATAAAAATAGTTATTTTTACGCCTAATAATGTTAAAATTAGAACTTGAATGTTATTGTTGAAATAAGTAGTTTATTCGATAATTATATTTTCATAATTAAAACTTTGAATAAAATATTTTGCCAATTAGATTTATTGATGTATAATATTTCTATGAAAGAAGTATATATTTGGACAGACGGGGCTTGCTCAGGGAATCCTGGCCCTGGTGGGTATGCAGGCATTATTACATGTGATGGTAGAGGGAAGAATGTTTTTGGGGCTAGGGAAGAAACCACAAACAATAGAATGGAGCTGTTGGCCGTTATAAAGGCATTGGAATTGTTAAAGGTTCAGTGTAAGGTTGTGTTACATTCTGACAGTGCCTATGTGTGCAATGCCATAAATAATGGATGGTTGGAGAGTTGGCAGTTGAGGGGGTGGAAAACAGCAGATAAGAAGACTGTTCTTAATCAGGATCTTTGGGAAAAACTGTTAGACTTGCTGACCAAATATGAGGTTCATTTTGTAAAAGTTAAAGGACATTCTGACAATAAATTAAACAACGAATGTGATGAAATGGCTCGAAATGCAATCTTAACGATGCAATCAAGGAAAGTTGATGCCTTTGATGAAGTAGAAGTCAGAAAAATTGAGCAAATATAAGATTTAATATAAATGCTATTTTGTTTGTTTTATAATGAAAAAGCTCCAATAAAATGGAGTTTTTTCATTGAGAACTTTTCATTGAGAACTTTTCATTGAGAACTTTTCATTGAGGACCTTTCATTGAGAGTTTTTCATTGAGAACTTTTCATTGAGGACCTTTCATTGAGAGTTTTTCATTGAGAACTTTTTATTAAGAATTATCTAAGGTTTATTAAGAAATATATCTGTGTTTTGTTGTGTGTAATAATTTTGCCACAATATTTTATTTTTATATATAAACAGTTTGTTATAAGTTCAAATTTTTTCAAAGTGGTTTTGGTGATTTTTATAAGTTAAATTTTGCAACAAACAAATCTCATAGTTTTTATCTATGTTTAGAAAGTTTGTTGTCTATTATTAGAGTAATTGAAAGCAATAGGACAATATAAAATAGAACATATAAGATGTGTGGATAAATACAACTTGTCCCAATGGTCTGCAATTCTGTGGCAATGGCTACAGAATGAGAGAATGGAAGGAGATTAACTATTGTCCCAAATGTTCCAGAAAAGGCAGTTGTTGGCATAAAAATTCCGCCAAAGATGCCTATTACACTAATTAGGATAGAAGATATAGGTCCAGTAACTTTTTCGTTTTTTGAGATAACTCCTATAAAAATTCCAAAAGTTATGTATAATATTGCTGACGGAATAAGATAAATTATACTAAGTAACAAATTGAAATTAAATGGAAAGCCAAAAGCCAATGCTACCATGAAAAATAGAGTTGTTTGAAGCAAAACCATAGGGAAGGAGGAAATGTAGTAACTAAAGAGATAATTGTAACGATGGATAGGGGATATATCTAGTCTTTTTATGAATGATGTGTTTTTATCTGTGGCTATTTGCATTGAAATATAGAGGGAGATAAAGGTGTATCCAAATACGCATATCCCACTAGCATAATTTTGAATTTGGAAATTATCCGGAGTGCTTGGTATGCTTTTGAATAAAATTTGCATAAGCAAAAGCATAAAAAGAGGAAATGCTATGCATAAGACCAAACTGACAGGATCTCTAAACATTTCTATAATATTACGTTTTGCAATAACAAAAGTTTTTCTCATACTTCCTCCTCTGTAATGGAAAGAAAAGCATCTTCAAGATTCTTTGTTCCTGTGTTTTTCAAAATTTCTTCTATACTGCCTACACTTTTAATTTTGCCATGTGATATGATTCCTACTCTATCTGCTAAATTTGCTACTTCCTCAAGATAATGAGTAGTTAGTATAATGGTCATTTTACCCTTTAGTGAAGATATTGTTTCCCACAAAATTTTTCTCGCTTTTATGTCAAGTCCCAAGGTTGGCTCATCAAGAAATAACACCTTTGGTTGTGATATTAGTCCAAGCGCTAGGCTAACTCTCCTCATTTGCCCTCCAGAAAGATTTTTGCATCTAATATTTGCCTTTTCTTGTAGTTGAAGTTTTGATATTATATTGTTAATTTTTTCTTCCTTGTCTGTTATATTGTACAAAGAAGCAATAAAATTCAAATTCTCTCTAACTGTAAGATTTTTTGCAACTGCTGTTTCCTGTGGGGAAATGTTTATAATCTTTCTTACCTCAAGTGGATTTTTGATAATATCAAAACCACCAATTTTTGCTGTTCCACTGGTAGGCAATAGAACAGTTGAAAGCATATTGATAAGCGTTGTTTTGCCTGCACCATTTAGTCCAAGCAGGGCAAAACACTCATTTTCTTTTATCCTTAGGCTGAGATTGTCCACTGCTACAAGGGATTTATATTTTTTGGTTAAATTTTCAATTTCAATCATTTTGCTCTCCGTTTTTTGCCTTAAAAATTTCTTCTGCAAATTTCAAATAATCATCGTATTTGGCTATGCCAATGCCTCTTTCGGTGTCGCCTAAAAGGATTAACATATCGCCTTCCTTTATATCAAATACATCTCTTGCTTCTTTAGGGATAACGATTTGACCTTTACTAGTTACCTTGGTTGTCCATATAAATTTTTTCTTTTCCATCTTTGCTCCTTGTCTTACTTATCTTACCTATATTTTATATTTTATTTACAAATTGTCAAAAGATTTAATAAAAAATGTTGAAAAAATCTGTATATCTTACATTAAAAAATAGATATCTTTAATATTACTTTATAAAATTTATGATAATTTTATAATATTTGTATTTATACAAGTTGGAAAAGTAAGACAAAAAATGCTTATTCCTAATTATTTTATAACTGTAGTAAGAATTTTGTTTATGCTAAATTAACAAGGAATTTAACTAAATATTTGATAAGTAAATATGTATATAGTTTGTTGATAACGTATGTGTTTTGGTAAGTTGTATAGTTAATAATTTAGTAACGTACCAAAAACTTCATTCAATGTAATAATTTTTTTATTTTCAAAAAATGTTTATAATTGACTTGTTTTGACAATATATGTTTGATAAAATTATAGTGAAAATATGGGGAACAGATTGTATGACTGATAGAGTATATTTTGTTATTGATATGAAGTCTTTTTTTGCATCTGTAGAGTGTGCAGAGCGTGGACTTGATGCGATGAAAACAAATATGGTTGTTGCGGACGGGGAACGTGGTTCGGGGACTATATGCCTAGCTGTAAGTCCAAGTATGAAGGCGCTTGGAGTAAGAAATAGGTGTAGGCTTTATGAAATTCCTCAGAATATTGATTATATTATAGCCCCTCCACGCATGAAGAAGTATATTGATTATGCCTCAGAAATTTACGCAATTTATCTAAAATATATTAGCAAAAATGATATTCATGTGTATTCCATAGATGAGTGTATATTAGATGTTACGGATTATTTGAAATATTACAAGACAACAGCAAAGCCTTTTGCTCAGAAATTGATGAAAGAAATATGGGATAAACTAGGCATCCCCTCTACAGTGGGTATAGGAAGCAACATGTATCTTGCCAAAATAGCCCTTGATATTACAGCAAAATATTCCCCTGACAGAATTGGGTGGCTAAATGAAGAAAAGTTCATCAAAACTTTATGGAATCATCGTCCACTTACAGATTTTTGGCAAATTTCTGATGGAACAGTGGACAGACTTAGGAAATATGGAATTTTTGATATGGAAGGGATTGCAAAATGCGATGAAGAAACACTGTATCGAGAATTCGGAGTTAATGCAGAATTGCTTATTGATCATGCATGGGGTAGAGAAAGTTGTCTGATGAGCGATATAAAGAATTATAAATCTCATTCAAAATCTATCTCTTCATCACAAATTTTGCCATGCAATTATACTTTTGAAGAAGCTCGAATAGTTATGAAGGAAATGGTTCAAAATGGCTGTTATGACCTAGCAAATCAAAATTATGCGACACAGCTAATACACATATATATTAGTTATGGAGATAGAAAGGGAGAAAGCGACAAAGGCTCTCAAAGGTTATCAGTGGTAACAAACCTTTATTCTATAATTGGCAAGGAGTGTGATGATTTGTTTTGTAAGGTAGCCGACCGCAAAAAACTTATCCGTCAAATAGGGTATTGTTTTGACAATCTTGTGCCAGAAAATGATGAGAGATATGATTTTTTCACAAATTTTGATAATGTAAAAAGGGAAAAAATAAAGACAAAGGCTGTGCTAGAAGTGAAAGATAAATATGGGAAAAATGCAATTCTTAAAGGGCTTGACTATGAAGAAAAGGCTACACAAAGAGAAAGAAATCTATCTATAGGAGGGCATAAAAGTGGAGAAAAGAATTAAAATGCCTCGCTGGGAAAGGGCAAAACAGTTCGCTCCCTTTGATGCATTAAAGGGGCTGAGAGAGGCTCTGCGAAAAAAGGAAAAAGAGCATGATGAATTGCTAAAAAACAAAATTAGGCATGAGGAAATTGACGAAACATAATTTTTTATATATAAACATATTGATTTCATAAATCATAAATAAATAGTATGGATAATATTTTTGTTTTTGATAGTGGAAGTGGTGGTGAGTTTGTAACCAAAGAACTTTTGCGTGCTTTGCCACAGGAAAATTTTGTACTGTATAAAGATGTAAAAAACTGCCCTTATAGCATCAAAAGCAAAACAAAACTCTGGCATATTTGTTGCAAGATTATGAATATCGCTACAAGAGAGATGAAGCCAAAGGCTGTAGTCGTTGCATGCAACACTATGAGCAGTCTCTTTGAAAGGAAAATAATAAAAAAATTTAATTCTGTTCCGATCTTTTTTGTTACCCCGTTGATAACAAATAAACTTTTGTTGCAAAAAACACTTATTCTTGCTACAACTCGCACCGTCAATTGCAACGAAGATATTTTAAGAGCAAAGGGGAATAAAAACTGTATTGTGGTTGGTTTTGATAATTTAGCAAAAATGATAGACTTAGCAAAAGACTCACCAAAAGTAGAGGCAGATATAAAACTGCTTTTACTAAACAGTCTGAGCAAATACAAAACTGCTGGAGTCAAAAACATTGTGTTAGGTTGCACTCACTATAAATATATAAAAAAATACTTACAGGAGATTTTTGGGAAAGTAAAATTTTATGACAAAAGCAAGTTTGTTGCCCAAGAATTAAGGGCATATTTGCAAAGTTCAAACTTTATTCAAGATAAAACATTGCCAAATAAAAGCCTTAAAATGAAATTCAAAAATCAAGTTATTGTTGTTGAGGATATAAAGGAATTAAGGTTATTGGCTCAAAGAAATATCAAAGAGTATTAACTTTTGTAATTCATATTTCAAATATTATTTTATTTTACAATTCTAACATCATTACATTGTTTTTACAATATTGCATTGGTTTTACACTATTGCATCATTTCGATAATTTATTGAATTGTTTTATAAATGATATATACTATTGACAATAGTAGTTGGTGTAATTATTTTAATCATATAAGTTTGTTAACTATAAAGATTTATGGCATAAAAAAAGCTCCAAACGGAGCAAATTTGGTGGTCCCAATAGGACTCGAACCTATGACCTCTTCGATGTGAACGAAGCGCTCTAACCAACTGAGCCATGGGACCTTAACTGCAAATATATTATCATAAAAAAATAAAAAATCAAGTAAATTGATTATATTTTTGAAAAATAAGCAAAAAAATTTTTGAAAAGAAAATTTTGTTCTTTTGAAATGGGGGAGTTGTCTTTTAGAATAATTGATTTTAGGATATATTTTTTATATTTATTATAGCAAAAAAAATCACCCAAAACAATCTGCTCAAAAAAACAAAAACACCCACCAAAACAAAACCCTCATTAAAAACAAAAACTCCCACCAAAGAGGTGAGGGTTTAGTATAAACTTCTTTGAACAGGTAAATTTGTTATGCACGCACTTGTTTTGGGCCAAATAAAAGGGAATAAGTGGATTGATTAGTATTTGAGCAAGTTCTTTGTATATAATCTACAACAGGGAGTCTTAATGGGGCTGTGTAATTATTTATTCTGTTATTATTCTGTGTAGATGAGTTGTTTCTTATATTTTGGTTATTTCTTCCAGTATTGCTATTTTGATATTGATTGTTTGTTTGATTATATTTTTGAATATTGTTATAGTTGTTTGTCGAGTTATATGCCTGGTTGTTGTTTTGATTGTTTTTGTTGTAATTAAAATTCTGCATATTATTATTTCTATTGGCTGTATTATAATTGCGTGATGTATTATTTTGATTGAAATTCCTGTTCATATTATTATAATTTTGAGAATAATTTTGGGTAGAATTATTATTTGAATTATTTATACCATTCATATTTTGTGAGTTGTAGTTGGTGGCAGAATGGGAATTGTTTATTCTATTGTTTTGATTGTCAAGATTAGCCTTTCTTATTGTGTTATTTGAAGAATTGTCCATTTGAGATGTTTTGTTGTTTTGAATTTTATTATAACTTACACCATAGTTTGAATTTTGATTTTTGTTTGTTGTAGAGTTGTTGACATTTGTATTAGTTTTGTTCATTGCATATTGATTTGAATTATTTTGATTATATGCAGATGATGTTTGATTTGTATTATTTATTGATGTATTATCTGAAACTTTTGTTGCATTGTTATTTGAAGTCTTATTTTGATATGAATTATATTGGTTAGAGAGTTTTTGACTATCATATATAGTATTTTCTATTGTTCTATCATCAGCCAAAGACTTGGATGCAACACTTGGAATAATTGTTGAAGAATCTGGATTTTTGTTTTCTGTAACTTCCTGAGTGTTTTTAGTATCCTTTGTATAGTTATTGTTTATGTTATTATTTTGTTGATTGAGAGAATTATTAGAGTAATTGGTTGAATTATTTTGATATGCATTTGTGTTATTTTGATATCTATTTGTATTTTCTTGATATCTATTTGTATTTTCTTGATATTTATTCGAGTTGTTTTGATACCTGTTTGAGTCATAAACTTTGTTTTTTGTTCTATTGGCTGAGTTATAATTGTTTGATTGATTATTTTGATTTATATAACTATTATTGCTGTTTTGTGAGTTTGAAACACTATTTCTAGAAGATTGATATCGATTGCTGTCAAATTGATTTTTTGCATAATTATATCTTGTTTTTGAAGTTTGATTGGAGTTTAACATTGTATTGTCTACTGTTTTTTCGCCAAGGAGTTTGCTGGCAAAATTTATAAGGTCTAAAACAGAATTGTTTGCGTTGTTGCAAGTATTGCAATTGGAGTCTATGCAGTTGTAAATATTTCTATAATCTGCTGTCATAGAGCCAGAGTTGCTTGCTAGATTAAGCTTTTTCTTACCAATAGTGTTTACTGTGGATTTGCAACCTTTGCAAGATGTAATATTATTGGTGCATTGTTTGATAACTTCGTAGTAACTATTTAGTGTCTTGACATCACTGTCCGAAAGTTTTGCTTCACCTTTCTTTAATCTTTCCAAAAGTTCTTTGGCACGATTGCAGTTGTTTATAAGAGAAGTCTTTGTGTTGGAATATTCTTTGTTTAGGTCGCAAACATTGTTGCACGCTGTTCTAAGGTCATTGTAGCTGGTGTCGCTGGTTGCAAGGTTAAGATTTCTCTTGGTTGCTCTGTAGTCATTTGATGCAAATAGGTTGGCGTTGGCTCGTTGAGTCATATGATTTTTTGTTGGCATTTTTACATTCAGAACTTCTCTGTATGGATAAATATTTCTTCTAGTGTTGCTTCTTTGAGTAGAAGTGTCGCCATTCTGACTAGAAGTATTGTAATTTTGGGAATAATTTTTGCATCTATAGCAACTTCCATCTTCACAATAATAGCAATCATCTCCATAGCAGTGATAACCGTCAGAAGTGTCCATATTTTCTCCCAAAATAGAGTTTAGATTTATCTTGTCAGTGTTTACTTCCTCCAGTTTTTTTACCTGGGAAATCATCTTATCCAATCCTCCAGATATTTTTTTGCTAGCAAGATTGACCTGCGCTTGATTGCCATTTGAACATGCAAAAAGGAAGGTGCAAGCCAGCAAGATTGACAATAATCCAATAAATTTTTTCATTTTTACCTCCGGAACATCAATTGTTCAAAGTTATTTTGGCAGAAATTTGTAAAATTATTTATTTTTTGAATAAAATTTTTTGCACTGACAATATTTATTGAGAATTTTGTTGATGAGTTTATGGCAAAATTGCTGGAGGAATAATGGATAAACTAAAAATAAACCAAGAGTATTGTAAATTTGTAGAAAATCGCCTTCCAAAAACTAGATTTTTCCCATCTTTATTATGGGCATTTTTGGTGGGAGGGTTAATATGTTGCATTGGGCAGGGGATTTTTGATGGGCTTATGGCGCTGTTTCCATCACTTTCAAAAGATGATGTTCAAGCGTATACATTGGTTATACTTATTTTTCTTGCAGCATTTCTTACGGGGCTAGGCATTTATGATAGGATAGGTGTTTTTGCTGGAGCAGGTTCTATTGTGCCGATAACTGGGTTTTCAAATTCTATTGTTAGTCCTGCAATGGACTTCAAAAATGAGGGATGGATATTTGGTGTTTGTGTAAAAATGTTTTCTGTGGCAGGTCCTGTTATTGTTACCGGCATAGCTTCAAGTATGCTTGTTGGTTTGGTTTACTATATAATTGGACTGTTTGGTTAAGTCATTTTGCTCTAAAATAAAGTCAACAGTGAGAATATTAAAAAGATATCAAAACTGTGTATAGTGCAAAAAAGCAATCACATTTTACAACAAAAAAGGGAGAGATTATGTTAAATAGAGTTGGAGAAAGAACCATCAAATTTACAAAAACACCAAAACTTATAAGTGGATATGCAATTGTAGGACCAAAAGAGGGGCTAAGTCCTGTGTCTAAATATTTTGACTATATCTTAAAGAATGACTTGTTTAATGAAAAAACATATGAAATTGCCGAAAGGAAAATGTTGGAACAGGCAATATGTGGAGCAACTGACAAGGCGAATATTCTATCTACAGACATAGATGTGCTACTAAGTGGAGATTTGCTAAATCAGATTATTTCTGCCTCTTATTCTGCAAGACAAATTCAAACGGCATTTGTTGGTGTGTTTGGCGCTTGTTCAACGATGACAGAGAGCATTGCTTTAGGTGCTTGCCTTGTTGATGGTGGATATTGTGGCAGGGTTGCTTGTGCTACTTGCAGTCATTTTTCTACAGCAGAAAGGCAGTTTAGGTCGCCTCTGGAACTTGGATGTCAAAGACCACCAACTTCGCAGTGGACAGTTACTGGTGCTGGTTGTTCCATTTTGGCAAATGAGGGCAATGGGCATAATATTGTTTATGCTACATTTGGAAAGGTTGTAGATTTTGGAATAAATGATATGAACAATATGGGGGCCGCTATGGCACCTGCTGCGGCGGATACACTAAGGGCTCTTTTTAGGGATACAAACACCACACCATCAGATTATGACCTAATAGCCACAGGGGACCTTGGAAAGTTGGGAAGTGAAATTTTGGTGGACCTTATGGAGAATTATGGCTATAAAATGGGAGAAAACTATTGTGATTGTGGGCAACTGATATACAGTAACAAGCAAAGGAGTTTTATGGGTGGAAGTGGATGTGGTTGCAGTGCCAGTGTTATCAATTCCTATATTTTGAGCAAACTAGACAGTGGAGATTATAAAAAAGTTATCCTTATGTCCACAGGGGCGCTTATGAGCACTACTTCCAGTCAGCAGGGAGAAACTATCCCTGGTATAGCTCATGCTGTAGTTATAGAAAAGGGAAGATAAAGGGATATAAAGATAACTATTTGACAGGGTATATAGGGATATAACTATTTGGTAGGATATATAAGGATATAACTATTTGAAAGGGGTGAATATATGTTTTTGAAATATCTTATAGTATTTGGAGTTGGTGGTTTTGTTTGCTTGATTGCACAGATACTTATAATAAGGACTCGTATGACTTCAGCAAGGATTCTTGTTTTGTTTGAACTTATTGGAGTGCTGTTGCAGGCAGTGGGGATATTTGAACCCATAAAGAATTTTGCCAATGCAGGTATAACTGTGCCAATTATAGGCTTTGGAGCAAGTCTTGCAAGAGGGGCTATGGAAGGAGTAAAGAAAGCAGGAATTCTTGGCATATTTAATGGTGGAGTTACAGCAACATCTGCTGGTATAGCGGCTGCGGTTGGTTTTGGATATTTATTTGCACTTATATTCAAAGCACATAGCAAGAAGTCTTAGTTTAAGTATTAATAACTGTTATGGACTTATAGATAATTGTGAGGTATTGGATTGTAATCAGTGAGTGTATAACTATATGTTGGTCATAGTATTTATGGCAATCACACAATCGGAGGATTGCATATTGTTATATAGGTTGAATATAAATGCTTGATTATATGTTCAAAGTTAAATGGTTATAATATGGTTATCAGCGTAATACTATTACATTATCATATTCTAGAGGATTATCATATTTTTCCTAATGGAATAGTATTATATAAGTATGGAAGAGGTAGGACAAAACTGCTGTGAGGAATACAAGTCGCTAGAACAAAAATATATAGAGAGCAGATTTAGCAAATGCAAAAAGAAACACTTTAGGAGGGGATTACTTATATTCCTTTCTATTACTATTGGCATTGTAATCTGCCTTTTTTGCTATATAAGGTTAGTAGTTGCCCCTATTGTATGGGAATATGGAAAATCTGGCATAGAAAAAATGTTAGTAAATTCTAGCAATAAAGCGATATCCAGTATAGGCATAACTCAATATGATGACCTAACTACAATAAATTATGATAGTTCAAACAAGATAACTTCAATAGTAACAAACTCAGCAAAGGTTAATCAGTTGGCTAATGCTCTGGCTATGACAACTCAGGGAGAGATAGATAAGCAGGCTTCACTTGGTCTAAAAATTCCAATTGGAACATGCACTGGGATAACTTTTCTTGTAGGGCGTGGAGGAGATATAACATTAACTGTTCAACCACATGGAAATATTTTGTGTAGGTTTTATTCTACATTTACAAGTTCTGGGATAAATCAAACGCTTCATCAAGTGTGGGTTTCGATGGAGAGTGAGGCGACTCTTGTTTTGCCATTTGGCTCAAAAAATATCAATAAACAAGCAGAATATTTGGTGGCGGAATGTGTAATTGTTGGAGAAATACCAAATGTTTATCTTTCTGGAGCAAAATTTTATGCGAACTAAAGTTGCAGAAAGTTTGAAATTATGGTTGACATTTTTGATATAAATGTTAATATATTATCGTTGATAATTTTTGAGGTTGTTTTGCGATTGGTGTAAAATTACCTTGAAATTTTCTTATAAAGGCGATAATGAAAGATTAGTAGTGCAGTCATGGGTGCCCAGACAGTCAAAAAAGAGAGAGCCTTCGCCCAAAGGGTGTGCTGAAAAAGGCTTGTTGATTGTGACTCTCGAATTCACTTTCTAGCCTCCAACTGAAGTGGTAGTAGGATTGGACGGGTTTGCCCGTAACAGCAAAAATGAGGGTCTTTTGACCGAAATTAGGTGGTACAGCGGAGAGTTCCGCCCTAATGCAAATGGGGAGGAATTCTCTTTTTATTTAACAACAAGGAGTGATTATGGAAAATTTGGAAGAATTGCTAGAAAGAGCAAAAGAAAAACTTGCAAAAATAAACGGAAATGAAGGATTAGGTTCGTTTTATCAGGAATATCTTGGCAAGAATGGGGCAATTACAAGCATACTAAAATGTATGAAAGAATTGCCAAATGAGCAAAAAAAATCATTTGGAGAAAAGGTTAACAAGGCAAAAACAACCATTCAAACTATGCTCGCAGAAAGAGAAAGAATGATTGCAGAAGAAAAGTTGCAAAAGAAAATTAATTCTGCAAAGGAGATTGACCTAACTATTCCATCCAAAGTTAGAAAGGGAAGCCTTCACCCAATAACTATTGTGCAGAAAGAGGTAGTGGATATCTTTTTGAGTATGGGTTTTGCAGTGGAAGATGGCAATGAGATAGAGACGGAATATAACAATTTTGAAGCAGTTAATGTGCCAAAAAATCACCCAGCAAGAGATATGCAAGATACCTTCTATTTGGACAATGGGCAGGTGTTAAAAACGCACACTTCTGCCGCTCAAAATAGAATTATGAGAAAGTATGGTGCTCCACTAAAGGTTATTTTCCCAGGTAGGTGTTTTAGAAATGAGGAGTTAGATGCCAGCCACGAAAATACTTTCTTCCAGATAGAAGGAATGATGATTGACAAAAATGTGTCTGTTGCAAACCTTATATACTTTATGAAGGAAATGCTTACAAATGTTTTTGGGAAAGAAATAAATGTTAGACTAAGGCCAGGTTTCTTCCCATTTGTTGAACCTGGATTTGAACTAGACATATCATGTCCATATTGTGATGGAAAGGGGTGCAGAGTATGCAAACATGGTGGGTGGATTGAACTTTGCCCATGTGGTATGATTCATCCAAATGTTTTACGAATGGGTGGTATTGACCCAGAAGAATATCAAGGTTTTGCGTTTGGATTGGGTTTCTCTAGGCTTGCTATGATGAATTTTGATATTACAGAGATAAGACTTCTTAACAGTGGCAATATACAAGCGCTTTCACAAGCAAAGATAAAGTGATAGGAGAAAAATATGATAGTTTCTATAAATTGGATAAAAGATTTTGTTAACCTCGATGGTGTGGATATAGAGAAATTGATTTCAAAATTCACAATGTCTGTTGCAGAAGTTGAGGGGATTGAGTATAAGGGAAGAAATTTGTCTGGTGTTGTAACGGCAAAAATATTGAGTGTTGACCCAGTGGAGAATAGTAAAAAATTGCATCTGCTAAAGGTAGATTGTGGCACAGAAATACTACAAATTGTTTGTGGTGCACCAAATGTTAGGGTAGGGATGGTAACTGCCCTTGCTAAGATTGGAGCAAAATTAGGAGATATTACAATTTCAAAGGCAAAACTAGCAGGGATTGAAAGTTATGGAATGTGTTGTGGAGGAGATGAGATTGGAATATCTGATGATCACAGCGGGCTTGTAGAGTTGGACGAAAACACCCCTATTGGAGTTGACATAAAGTCTGTTTTGGATATAGAGGATATACTATTTGAAGTTGACAATAAATCTCTCACCAACAGACCTGACCTTTGGGGAATATATGGTATTGCAAGGGAAATTTCGGCTCTAACAGGTAGACCACTTAAAACTCTTAATTTGGCAGATAAAAAAGATTTTGAAGGGAAAGAAAAGGTTGATGTAGTAGTCAAAAGTTCTAGTTGCAACAGATATACCAGCGCAAAGATGGAGAATATAACAAGGAAATCTTCTGACCTTAATATGCAGATTAGATTGTTCTATTGTGGCATGAGGGGGATAAACTTGTTGGCTGACGTAACTAATTATGTTATGCTAGAACTCGGACAGCCTATGCATGCTTTTGACGGAGAAAAAGTTAAATCTATACAAGTGTATGACCTAGATGATGATCGTCAATTTGTTACACTTGACGGAACAACTCGCAACCTTAAAAAAGGGCATATGGTTATATCTTGCAATAACACTCCAGTTGCGCTAGCAGGTATAATGGGTGGAGAGAATAGTGAAATCACAGAAGATACAACTTCAGTCCTTATTGAATCAGCAAATTTTGACGCATACAAAGTTCGCACCACTGCAATTTCACTTGGTATGAGGACAGAAGCCAGTGCTAGATACGAAAAGTCGCTTGATCCAGAACTTACTATGACAGCACTTTTGAGATTGGTTTATTTGGTCAAATCCCAGGATAAAAATGCAAGAATTTGTTCTAGCATTTGTGATATATACAACAAACACTATCCTAAGTTGGAGATAGAGTTGTCCAAAGAGTATGTTGACAGGTTTGTGGGCATAAAAATTGATGAAAAAACAATTCTAGATATATTAACAAGTCTTTCCTTTAAGGTTTTGGAAAACAAAAATGGAGTATATAAATTTGAAGTCCCATCTTTTAGGGCAACAAAAGATATAAATGGCAAAGCAGACCTCGTAGAAGAAATTACAAGAATTTATGGTTATGACAATATTACTCCACAATCAATCGTTCAACCAGTAAAACCAGCACTTTTGGATAAGGCTGTTGCCTTGGAATATGATGTAAAATACGCCTTGGCAAGTAGGTTTGACCTAAACGAAACCCATTCTTATATATGGTATGACTACGAATCAAATAAGACACTTGGGATAAATCCACAAAGTGTAATTAGGTGTATAAATTCATTGAACAAAGACAATGACAAAATTAGAAGCACTATGATACCAAGTTTGCTAAAGGTAATTGCAGACAACAAAGGAGTATATAACAACTTTGGCACTTTTGAAATTGGAAGGGTTGTAAAACAAATGAGAGATGACAACCTTGCTGATGAAACAAAGAGCCTGGGATTGTTGCTTTATAGAAAAACTGCAAGCGAAGAAAGTGTGCTGTTTGAAGTAAAAGAAATTATTGATTATATATTTGAGTATGTTTTGAAAATGAACTTAACTCTTGAACTCTCAACCCATACAAATGATTATTGCCACCCAAAGAACTACTATAAGATTTTTGCAAATAATGTAGAAGTGGGGAATTTATTTGAAATAACACCAAGGGTTTCGGATAAAATTGAAGAAAACTGTGTTGTAGCTGGTTTTGAAGTTAATTTTTCAAAGATATGTGAACAACAACAAACAAAAACAGTCTTTGAAAAGATAAGCAAATACCCAACAACCAAATTAGATTTCAACTTTATTATCCCTCAGGGTAAATTGTATAAGGATATTATTTCTATTGCAAAAAGCATAGATACGCAACTTAATTATAAGGTTAATCTATTGGATATTTACGAAAATGCAAATGGACAAAAGAGTTATACTCTTCACTATGAAGTAAATAGCTTGGATAGAACTCTTACTACGGAAGATATTGATCTTTTCCACGAGGCAGTTATTTCGAAATTTGAACAGAATGGAATAGCCCTAAAATTGTAATTTTATTATTGACATTAGAAAAAACGGAAAGTATAATTTTGATATGGTTTATTTAGACAATGGCGCAACAACAAAGCCAAGAAAAGAAGTTGTAGAGGAATATGTAAAGAACTGTGAGGAAGGGTTTTTTAACCCTTCTGCAGTTTATTCTTCGGCATTTAACCTTTCTAAAAAGATAGACGGAGTTAGGTCTTTGATTTTGGATGCCTTATCTGGAGATGAATACAAAGATAGGGTAGTATTTACATCTGGAGCAACAGAAGCCAATAATCTTGCAATATTTGGCAGTGCAACCAACAGGACAAAGAAATATCTCTTTTCTGTGGGAGAGCATCCATCAGTGTATAACTGCGCACAAGAACTTTTGACAAGGGGATATAATGTCCAATTTATTCCATTGTCTAATACTGGCGAAGTGGATTATGATGCTTTTGAAAAGTTATGCGACAAGGATACTTGTTTTGTTTCTACTATGTTTGTAAATAACGAAACAGGGGCAATAAATGACTTGTATAGAATTAGGAATATAATAGATAGTAAAAATCCAAATTGTATATTTCACGTTGATGGGGTGCAAAGCTTTTGCAAGTTGCCATTGTCGGTAAAAAAATGCAAAATCAACTTACTTTCTATGTCTGCACATAAAATTGCTGGTCTGAAAGGTGTTGGCGCTTTGTTTATATCAAACAAAGTCAACCTAAAAAATATTTCATTTGGTGGTGGTCAAGAGAAGGGTTTGAGGTCTGGAACAGTCAATGCAGGGGGCATACTTGCTATGGGGAAGGCAGTTGAACTTGCAAACAGGGATATGACCAAAAATCTAGAAAAAATAGGTAAACTGAAAACTCTTTTGCTTGAGAACTTGTATAAAAATTTCAAGGATAAGTTTATCTGTGCCTCAACAGAAAAAGGATCTCCTTATGTAGTTAGCCTTATGTTCAAAGGGATAAAGGGCGAAGTCTTGGTGAGAAAGTTGGATAGCAATGGAGTTATTGTAGGCACAGGCTCTGCATGTTCTGCTAATAAGGTAGGCAACAGAATACTAGAGAGTATGGGTTATTCCAAAGACCAAGTTGTAGGAGCAGTGAGAGTAAGTTTTGGCTTTGATAGCACAGAAGAAGATGTAATAGAATTTTGCAACAAACTAAAGGAATGTTATTGATATGAAAGAAGTTATTTTGATTAGATTTGGAGAAATATTCTTAAAGGGTAGAAATTATTCTTATTTTGAAAATACACTTTTCAAAAATGTTGAGCGCAGATTGAAAAAGTTTAATCTAAAACTTGAACGAATTTCTGGAAGGTTTCTTGTTAGTGATTTTGAGGCGGAAGATAAAGATGATATTATTGAGGCTATTCAGACCGTGTTTGGATTGGTTTCGCTAAGTGTCGCATATGAAGTAGAAACATCTGTTGACACAATAAAATCTGCTTGCGAAAAGATTAAAATAAAAGACAAAACTTTTAAGGTAGAAGTAAAACGTGCAGACAAAACATTCCCAATAAAGAGTTTTGAATTTGCAGGCGAATTGGGGGGTGTTATTCTCAAAAACAATCCAGATGTTAAGGTTGATGTCCATTCGCCACAAGAAATTGTATATGTAGATATAAGGCAAAATGGCAAAACATATATTTTTTATGACAAAATTGCTTGTCTTGGCGGTATGCCTGTTGGCACTGCAGGTAGAGCAATGCTTCTTTTAAGTGGTGGAATAGATAGCCCAGTGGCTGGGTTTCTTATGGCAAAAAGAGGATTGTGTATAAATGCAATTCATTTTGAAAGTTATCCATATACAAGTGAACAAGCAAAGCAAAAGGTTATTGACCTAGCAAATATTATAAAGAAATACACAGGAAACATCCGTCTTTTTATTGTTCCATTTACAAGGATTCAAGAAGAAATTCACAAAAACTGCGATGATGAGTATATGGTAACTCTTGTTAGAAGATTTATGATGGAAATTGCAGAACAAGTTGCGAAGAAGTCAGATTGTCAGGCGATAATTACTGGAGAAAATTTGGGACAAGTGGCTAGCCAAACTGTTGAGGGGATAACAATGACTAGTATGATGGCAAAGGATCTGCCTATCTTTAGACCTCTTATCAGTTTTGACAAAATTGAAATATCCAAAATATCTGAAAAAATTGGCACTTATGATATTTCTGTTCTTCCATATGAAGATTGTTGCAGTGTTTTCTTGCCAAAAAATCCTGTAACACATCCAAAACTTAACAAAATTGTTGAAAATGAGGAACTTCTAAACAGAGAATTCCTTATCCAAGATGCAATATCAAAAATGGAAATTATTGACATAAAAAATTGATAGAAAATGCAACTCTCGTAATAGTAGAGTTGTGTTTTTTATTCAAATTGAAAAATAAGTTTGACATAAAAACATTGTATTGCTAAAATGTTTGTGTCAAAAGATTATAAGTTTCAATACATTTATATAAATCAATTTAATATGATAAAGCATTGTCATTTGATTTTGGATACACAGAGAGAATGGCATTAAACATTCCCAATAATAATTTTTATAAATGTTGGCTTGTTTGAAATTTGATAATATATTTAAGAGGACACAAAAATATGGTATCAATTTTATGGCTTGTTATTGCTTGTGTTCTTTGTGTTGGTGCTGGAGCAGGCACAACAATTTTTTTGAATGCTAGGAAGAGTTCTCAATCAAAAAGCAATGCAGCAAAAATTTTGGAAAATGCCTATGCAGAAGCAAAAACTGCAAAGAAAGAAGCAATACTAGAGGCAAAGGAAGAAATTCATGCTTTGAAGGAAAAGTGTGATGCCGAAATTGCCGAGCGTTATAACGAAATTTCTAAATCAGAAAATCGTTTAACTCTAAAAGAAGAATCCCTTATGAGAAAGGAAGAGGGAATAGACAAAAAGGTAGAATCCCTTGATGTTGCACTAAATCAAATAAAGGAAAGAGAAAAAGAACTTGCCTCTGCTAAAGAAGAAGTAGAAAAAGAAAGCGAAAAAATCACTCAAGCACTGGAAAAGGTTTCTGGGCTATCTAAAGAGGAAGCAAAAAAACAACTTGTTGATATGTATGTGGAGCAAGCAAAACACGATTGTGCTTCAACCATAAGGAAAATGGAAGAAGAAGCAATAGAATGTGCTGACAAAAAGGCAAAAGAAATTGTTACACTTGCTGTGCAAAAATGTGCAACTAGTATTACATCTGAAATAACTGTTACAGTCGTTCCACTGCCAAATGACGAAGTAAAGGGCAGAATTATTGGTAGAGAAGGAAGAAACATAAGAGCAATTGAAAATGCTACTGGTGTTGACCTTATCATAGACGACACTCCAGAGGCGGTAGTTCTTTCGGGATTTGATCCAGTTAGGAGAGAAGTTGCTCGAGTTGCATTAGAAAAACTCATTATGGACGGCAGAATTCACCCTGCAAGAATTGAAGAAATTGTTGAAAAGGCTCAGAGAGATGTAGAAGCAACAATCAAAGAAGCAGGCGAAAATGCGGTCTATGAGGCAGGTGTAATTGGCCTTCATCCAGAGTTGATAAAAGTGTTGGGCAGGCTTAAATTTAGATCTAGTTATGGTCAAAATGTATTAAAACACAGCCTTGAAGTTTGTCATATAGCCGGGCTACTTGCCAGTGAACTAGGCGCTAATGTAAAGATAGCAAAACGTGGTGGGCTTTTGCACGATATAGGCAAGGCTCTTGATCATGAACAAGAGGGAACGCATGTTTCCATTGGTGTTGATCTATGTAAAAAATACAAGGAAACTCCAGAAGTTATTCATTGTATTCAGGCTCATCATGGCGATGTGGAATTCCATTCGCTTGAGGCAATAATTGTTCAAACAGCAGATGCTATCTCCAGTAGTAGACCAGGGGCTCGCAGGGAATTGCTTGATGCTTATATCAAAAGACTTGAAAACCTTGAAAATATTGCAAATAGTTTTAAGGGTGTTGAAAAGTCATATGCAATTCAGGCAGGACGTGAGATAAGAATTATGGTCAAACCAGAAGAAGTCAGCGATGAAAGTATGGTGTTCCTGGCGAAAGATATTGCAAGAAAGATTGAAAATGAACTGCAATATCCAGGGCAAATTAAGGTAAATGTTATAAGAGAAACAAGAGCAACTGATGTTGCAAAATAATTGTTTATCGTAATGTATAAAAGGAGTTTGGCGAATAGCTTTTCTCCTTTTTTTAGTGCCATAGTGGTGTATATTTCCTCTAAATGATTTTTTAGATTGCATAATAATCGCAATATAAAATTTTATAATAAGGAATCTTTATCATTTTTAATATCTTTTATCTTAGATATATTTTAATTAGGATTATTGAATCTTAAAGTTTTTTGTTTAAGTGTCATATATAACAAAATATGCATAAATATAAATATGAAAATTTTTGATGCTCACAACGATTTTTTAACAGAGTTAAATAAAGTCCAAAGAAAAGCATATATTTCTTGGGTAGAAAAATATTGTAAAAAAACAAAGATTATTTCTCAAATCTGGACAACAAGTTTGCTTCAACCAATGAAAAGATTAAAAATGCTTAGCAATGAAATAGTAGATAAAGACAATTTTATATTTGCGATAGAGGACTTAGGCTTTTTGGGGGAGAAAAAACTTAAGGAAAGATTGGAATATGTGATTGCGCTAAAACCTTTTTCGTGCGGTTTGGTGTGGAACAATGACAACTCTTTTGGAGGTGGAGCACTGGGACAAGGCGGTCTTACAGATTTAGGCAAATATGTTGTAAATAGACTAGAAAAAGAAGGGATTATTGTTGATACTGCACATATGAATGAACAAACTTTTTGGGACTTTTGTAGGATAACGACAAAACCGATATATAACTCTCATAGTAATATTTTTGACTTGTGTAACAATAGTCGCAACTTAAAAGATGAGCAAATTAAAGCCATTATAAATAGCAATGGGATAGTGTGTCTGTCGTTTGTGAGTTATTTTATAAGGGAAAAAGGAATAATATCTTGCAGTGATGTTGCAAAGCAAATTAAATTTTTTATAAAAAAATATGGAGATAAAAATGTAGCCATTGGCAGTGATTTTTTTGGAACAACTGACTTGCCAATAGACCTAAAAAGTTATGTTGACTTTGAAAATTTGAGGTTAGCCCTTTGCAGAATAGGGCTAAATATTAGACAAATCAAAAACATTTTTTATGGAAATTTAACTCGTTATATAAATAGGGTAGGGAAGAAAAAATAATATTTATTGTGTCATATTCAATGTATAAATAAACATCGTATGTATAAATATGCGTTGAAATATTGTTTCACTTTGCAATATTTATATCTAGCAATAATATTTTATTGAGAGATATTTGACTTTATATTTTGTTAGAATATCGACGTGTTTATTAAAAAAATCGTTTACATATATCAAAACAATGTTTCAAAATAAATATTTTTGACTTTTTGATATAATTTTATTGACATTTTAGATGTTTATATGTATAATTTTGCTGTTTACAATGTAAACGAGTATAACATAATTTGCTTTTTGAAGGGGAATAGTTCAATGGTAGAGTAGCGGTCTCCAAAACCGTCGATGGGGGTTCGAATCCCTCTTCCCCTGCCAAAATTTTATGGTAAGACAATACTAATAGTGGTATTGTTTTTTTATAAAAATACCCTCCAATAGATAATTGGAGAGTATTATTTTTTTTAGAGAGAAGGGAATATAATGGATGATTAGTAGTTTCGGATAAGCCCAACAACTTTGCCCAAAATAACCGCATCTTTGCAAATAATAGGCTTCATAAAATCATTTTCTGGTTGAAGTCGTATTTGGCCATCTTCCTTGAAAAATCGCTTAACTGTTGCACATCCGTTGATCATTGCGACCACAATTTCTGAATTCTCTGCTGTGTTTTGCTGTTTTACTACAATTTTGTCCTTATTATATATGCCAGCATTTATCATACTATCACCCTTTACTGTGAGCATAAAAACTTGACCATTTGTATTGAACAGGTTTTGGGGAAGTTCATATACTTCATCATAATTTTCGTATGCCAAAATTGGTTGTCCTGCGGCAACTTCGCCTAATAGAGGGATAAGACAAGTTGGTTGTTTAGGTCTTTGTTCTTCTTTTAGGAGTTGAATTGCTCTATTTTTGCTATCACATCTTTTAATATAGCCACGCTCTTCCAATTTATCCAAATAATATTTCATAGTGGCAGTAGACAATACTCCCAATTCTTTCATCATTTCTCTCAGAGATGGCTGATATCCTCGCACAGCTATCCAGTGTTTTATCATATTGTAGGATTGCTCGAGCTTTTGGTCTAAAGCTTCTGCTCGATTTTTTGAATTTGCTGATTTAACCTTTTTTTCATTATCCATAATAACCTCCAGAACGAATAATTATTTTCTAAAAGATTTTATCATAAAAAAACTAAATTGTCAAACATATGTTTACAATTTTAATTTGTTAAAATTTTTGTATTTTTATTCATAAATATTTATGTAATAAAAAATATCAACTCTTGAGTAGGGAAGTGGAATATCAACTCTCGTTGCTTTCACGAAGTTTAACAACATTTGCGACTTTTCTTCGTGAGTCTTCAGAAATGGCGGCATAATGTTTCTTGGTAGTATTTACATCTCTGTGCCCAAGCACATCTGCTACAATGTATATGTCGCCAGTTTCACGATAGAGGTTTGTCCCGTAGGTGCTACGCAGTTTGTGTGGAGTGATATGTTTTAGTGGTATGCAATCTTGACTATATTTTTTTACCAGTTGCTCCACTGCACGCACACCTATTCTTTTGTTCTGGATGGAAAGGAAAAGGGCATGTTCATCTGGACTGACAAATTCGTTGGATAGCCTTTCTTTAAGATAATTTTGCAAAGAGGTGGCTACTTCTTCTGAAAAATATAACACTGTTTGTGCTCCACCTTTTCGAGTGATTTTGAACCCATTTGTATCAAAATCTATGTCTTCAATGTTTAGCCCAACACACTCACTAACACGTATCCCTGTGCCCAACAATAAAGTTAAGATAGCAATATCTCTTGTTTTTGTAAGTTTATTGTATGATTGTTGCCTTTTGGAAAAATCTTTTGGATTTTCGGCAGTATTTAACAATTTTACTACCTCATTAACTTCCAGCCTAACAATTTCTTTATCTCTTATCTTTGGTGTATCTATTTTGCTTGCGACATTTTCACTCAGTTTTCCTTTTTTATAAAAATACCTAAAAATACTTCTCACTGCCGACAGTTTGCGTGCTTTTGCTCTTGAGTTGTTTGAAAAAATTTCACCAGATTTCTCATAATTTGAAAGGTAATTGAGGTATATCTCAAGATGAGTTTGAGTAATTTTACCCAAATCCTCAAGTGTTATATCCTTAACTTTTTTGCCAATAAACTCCAAGATTTCTTTTGTTAAAAATTCAAAAAAAATCTTAAGGTCTTGTGCATAGCCTACTCGAGTGAGGGGCGTTGTGGTATTTTCTATCCCTCTAAAATATTCATCGCAAAAGGAGGGAAGTTCAAACAATAATAACTTTAATTGATTGGAATTTTTTAGATTCCTTTCTACAAAATAATTTGCATTTTTCATATCATCAAAATTTTAACAATAATTTATAATTTTGTCCAACAAATTTAGTCTTCTTTGAGCAAAATAAGTGAAATTGTTATGTTAGGGCTTTCAATTTATTTTTTGGGCTCAATATTTATTTTTTTGAAATATGTTTTGAAAATTGTTTATAGAAGTTGACATTTTTTTATGTGTTATTTATACTATACACGTATTTAATGTATAAGAGGATAAAGAGATGATTTCACTAGAACTTATAAAAAAAGATAAAAAGAAAATAGAAGAATTGCTTGCAATGAAGGGTTGTGAAGTTAATTTTGACCCAGTGATAGAATGGGATAGACAACGTAGGGAGATTATACAAGAGGTAGAATCTCTTAAATCACAAAAAAACAAGGTTAGCGCACAAATTCCTGCCCTTAAAAAAGAAGGGAAGGACACCACAACTATTTTTGAAGAAATGAAATTGCTTGGCCATAAAATAGAAGAATTGGATAGGAATCTTGCCACCATAGAACAACAAATTTTTGACTTTGTTTCTGTGTTGCCTAATCCACCAGACGATGACCTTTTGCCTGGTGGAAAAGAAAACAATAAAGTATTAAGACAAGGCAACAAAAAACCAGAGTTTAAGTTTAAGCCAAAAAACCATGTTGAACTTTGCACAGATCTTGGCCTTGTTGATTACGAGCGAGGTGTAAAACTCGCTGGCAATGGAGCATGGATATATAGGGGTATTGGGGCAAGATTGGAATGGGCTTTGCTTAATTATTTTGTTGATGAACATACAAAGGACGGATACGAATTTATTTTACCACCTCATATGCTAAACTATGATTGTGGCTTTGGGGCAGGGCAATTCCCAAAATTTAGTGATGAAGTGTATTGGATAGACAATAAAGATGAAAAATCCAAATTCCTCCTTCCAACAGCAGAAACAGCATTGGTAAATTTGTATAAAGGCGAGATTATGCAAGAAGATGAATTGCCAAAGAAATTTTTTGCATATACTCCTTGTTATAGGAGAGAAGCAGGTAGTTATAGACAAGAAGAACGTGGAATGATAAGAGGTCATCAATTTAATAAAGTTGAAATGGTGCAATACACAACTCCGGCTCAGGGGGATAAAGCCTTTGAGGAGTTGGTAACTAAGGCGGAAAATCTTGTTAAAAATCTTGGTCTTCATTATCAAGTTTCAAAGCTTGCAGCAGGGGATTGTTCTGCCTCTATGCGCAGGACTTATGACATCGAAGTATGGATACCAAGTATGGGGATTTATAAGGAAGTTTCTTCTGCATCTAATGCTGGAGATTATCAAGCAAGGAGAAACAACACTCGCTATAGAGATTCCAAAACCAAAAAGACAGAATATGTCTATACTCTCAATGCAAGTGGGTTGGCAACATCAAGATTGATTCCTGCAATCGTTGAACAATATCAAAATGCTGACGGCAGTGTAACTGTGCCAGAAGTATTAAGGAAATATCTTGGCGGATTGGAAGTTATAAAAAAATAATTTTGATAGCAAGTTTTGAAGGGAAGGTTATGGACAGAGAAACGATAATTCGGTTATCTCAACTAAAAAACAAAGAAAAAGTGCAGGACTTTTATACAAAAGCCCTGTCCTTTTTAACTGCATCATTAAGTGAATTGGTTGATAGCAGACTGGTCCAAAACTTTGATGAATCTACTACAAAAATTTTTCCTATGGGAGAATATACCAACAACACCTTTATAGATGAACTTGGAGAATTGGAAATTGTTGTAGCATCATCAAACCCACAACTTGTGCTTTCCAATGCTATCCTAACCAAACATAATAGCAAAAAACAAGAGCAAAGATTTTTAATTACAGGGACTTATGCCGACATAATACCAAAATTAGCTCAAATTATGTCGCAATATTTTGCTGAGAAAACAATGTTTTTGCTTGTTGATGACGGTCTAAAAATCTTTTGCGCCAATGAATTTGGGTTTAAGATTTTGATTAGGTTTGCCACCTATCTGGAGGGTGATGAAAATGCTATTTTGTCATTTTGGAATCCTCTAAAGAATTGCAGTGAACAAGTTAATTTGTTTGCTTATAACGAGCAAATGGACTTAAAAGATAGTCTTACCAAAGGAAATTATAAAAAAATTGTTAGAATATTCAAAAATATACGAAAGACAATCCTTATAAATAAATGGATGACAGCCAGTCAAATGAATAAATATTTCGTAGAATTGATTATTTATAATATTCCAAACACATTGCTTATGGGCGATGAGATAGGGAAGATTTTTTACAAATGCCTTAATTTTCTTCAAAATTGTAGTATTTCAAAATTTACTTCTTTTGACGGGAAACCCCTTGATTCATTTACTCTTGCAGAAATTAGTTATGCAAATATAAAGACTTTTCTGCATTATATATCCAAAATTATATAAGTCAGAAAAGATTGATAGATTATTTAACTACAAAATAAATTTTTATATTTTGGAGTAGGTTAGGTGCTATGCAAACAATATTAAGTGCTATGCAAAATAACTACAATTCATACTACTATGCAAACTTTCAAACAAATCAAATAGATTTTTATAAAAAGCAACTAATTATTACATTTGTTTAATTTGATTTATTTAGGCTATATCATAAAAAACTATAAATTTTATATTGTGTTATAGATAGTATGCCATTTTTTTTTGCAATTTAATATGATATAGAATTATGATATAGAATATTATCGGAAATAACACAAAATTTTGAATATTTTTTGTAGAGCAAACAAAGGTTTATTTATATCATTTTTTTTGCAAATTTACAATGAATAATCCTTCATATAAAAATAGAAATTCTGTCTCAGACAACTTTTATGAGATGTTATTTTTGCAAAAAAATAAAAATCTCACACAGATTATATTTTTTTATGCAAATTTATGAGATGTTTAGATACAGGATTTTAATCAAATTTATATAAAATACAAAATAATAAATCACATAAAATCAATCAAATATTAAAAATTTTTATAAAAACCTAGATAAATAATGATATTTTAATAAAAAACAAATTTTTGTAAAAAATGGTAAAAAGTAGCAAAAATTACACCAACTATTCGCAAAACCTGTGTTTTGCGAATAGTTTATACGAGTTGAGAGTTGTTCTTTTTTACAAAAATTTGTTACTTTTTTATATAACAACTTGAAAAGTAATAGTATTTTTTAATAAACAAGTTTACTATATAAATTATTTTTTAATGTTTTTTATCTATGCAGGCGGGGTTCTCTATTAAAAGTTTTTGTATGTTAATTATTCTAAAAACTTTTGTGTTAATACATAGTCAAGAGGAAATTATAATTTTTTAGCAATTCCCTGCTCGTTTTCCAGTTTGGGCAAATTTTTTCTAGTTCATAGTAAAATTTTTTGGAATGATTCATTTCTTTTAGATGTGTAATTTCATGATAAATAACAAAATCTATTATTGATTGATTAAGCATTGCCAGTCGCCAATTAAATTTGATTAAGCAATTTGAGTCACAACTTCCCCACTTTGCATGAAAATCACCTATATAAACTTTCGAAACATAGGCATTATTTGCCTGTGCAATTTCTTTTAGCCTTGCAGGAATAACTCTGCTTGCTATTTCTTTTACGACTTTTTTTATACATAAGTCAATTTTATTGGATGTTAGATATTTTTCTGGCACAAAAAAATACTCATCAGAAAATGAAGGTTTCTTAATTTTTTGAGAAAAAGCAAGTTTATATTCCTTACCAAAGAGCAAAATTGACTTTTTACTCATAACATCAGCATAATTTTTACTTAATAGTTTTGCGTTGGCAATTTTGCTAGAGATTGTGCGTTCCTTGCTTTTTAGGACTTCATCTAGTTTGTTCAGTGATAAGCCATATGGGCAATAAACAGTAAGGTTCCCTAACTTATTAACAACTATCTTTATCGTTTTTCTTTTTTCTCTAACAATGCTTGCTTGTTCTATCATTTTTAGCCTCAAAATAATTTTATCATATTATTCCCTTCTTTGAAAGAGATTAGTCCCTTTTTTGTTGACTAAAAAGAAAGTTTTTTGTAATATATAATTGTAATATTTGAAGCGTATCGTCTGAAGTATCTGTTTTTGAAATTTTATAAAAAAGAGTGAAGAATTATGTCAGAAAATTTGGATAACAAGGCTCAAAGGGGTTCTATAGCACCTATTATTATCACTGCACTAAGTTCAGGGGATAAATATGGTTATGAAATATGCAAGGAGATAGAGCGTTTGTCTGGAGGCAAGCTTATTTTGAAACAGCCAAGTTTGTATAGCAGTTTGCGAAGAATGGAGGAGCAACATCTCGTTCATTCCTATTGGAAGGATAGTGAACTTGGTGGAAATCGTCATTATTATGTGCTTACAGACGAGGGGAAAAAACTTTTTGAAGAAAATAAAAACGTATGGCTTATGGAAGATTTAATATCTTCTCTTCCATCCAGCGAGTATCAATTAAATCAAGAACAACCTGAAACCAAAAGGGCTGGGGATGTGTCTGTGGGCAGGCAAGAAACATTGTTTTCCCTTCCCTCTTCTCGCCCAGAAATTAAAAAAATTGACGAATCTCAAGAGCAAGAAGACAACAAAAACCAATCTTTTTATCAGTTTGACCTTTTTGGACAAGATGTAAAAGCGGTTTCTAAACAAAACATAACACAAAAAATAGAGGCTTATACCAATAAATATGAGAATATGGACAATCATCAAAATGAAATTGAGCCTGCTAGACCATTGAATGAAAATGAGCCTATAGTTAGGACTTCTATATTTGATGTTGCAAAGAAGTTAAATAATAAAAATCAAGATATTTCTTCTACTCAACCAGAGGAAAAAACCCTATTAGGCAATGCAAACAGTGCGTCATCGATAGAAAATAATAACGTAATTGAATATACAGAAGAAAAAATATCTGACCAAAAGGAATTGCCAAAAAAAGAGGAAATTTCATGGAATGAGCCAGAAAAGGAAGATCCTATCTTTGAAAATAATGACTATAAAACTGTAATTGGCAATCTGTATAACAAATCTCAAATGACTGATCCCTATGAACAAAATAGGGCGAAAACATTTAAGGAGATATTCCCTTCTTCGCAACTTTCTGAACAATCAAAAGAAACAAGAACAAGCGAAATAGATGCTTTTGTAGAAAAAAATTCTGATAGTAATATAGATTGTAATGACCTATCTATGATTGCAAATCTATACAAACTTCAGGGGCTTGATGTAAGAAAACATAATAATGAAAATGCCAAGTCTAATTCTAAAATTTATACAGACAAAAACAAACTTAATATGTTCACTGCATGGACAACTGCCCTATTTATGTTGTTTGAAGTGATATTTTGCTATTTATTCCTAAACAAAGATGGCTATGTATTGCAAGGACAGAGGCTAGTTTATTTTCTTGCTGGGGCATGTGCTTGCAGTATTGCACTGGTATTTACCTTGGAAAACTTCCTAAATAGATATAGACTTATAGTTATAGAAACAAAATTTAAGCGAGAAATTACCAAACGATTATTGTTGTTCTTGTTTTCTGCAATAATTATATTTGCAATCTGTTTGGCTTTTGGGATGAAAGATATCCTTCAGCGAGAATTTTTGAGTTATTGGCTGGTTCCTGTGTTGGTTGCTTCTAATATTGTGTTGTCTTATATAATTTTCTACCTTTTTTATAAATCCAACAAGTTTAATTATTGATAAGGAGTATTTGCTTTGACTGATAAAGTAGTATTAAGTGTAAGAGGCTTGTCCAAAAAATATGGCAAAAGAATTGCCGTCAATAATCTTTCCTTCGACATTCACGAAGGAGAGATTTTTGGCTTTTTGGGGCCAAATGGAGCTGGCAAATCTACTGCAATAAAAATGATTACTGGCTTAGCAAAGATGAAAAGTGGAGAGGTCCTGATATGCGGGTATTCAATAAAAAAACAATTTGAAAAAGCAATCTCTCTAGTGGGGGGGATCATTGAAAATCCAGAAATGTATAACAATCTTTCGGGGAGGAATAACCTTGAATTTTATGCTCGATTATCTGGCGTGTATTCTCCACAAAAAATTGATGACGTTGGCAAAATAGTTGGATTGACCAGCCGATTAAAAGACAAAGTAGGCACATATTCTCTAGGTATGAAACAAAGGCTTGGCATCGCACAGGCATTGTTGCATGACCCGAAGTTACTAATTTTGGATGAACCAACCAACGGACTAGACCCAGAAGGGATTGTTGATTTGAGGAAGTTCCTTAGAAGACTTGCCAATGATAGAAAAATTGCTATACTCGTTTCTAGTCACAATCTAGCAGAGATGGAATTGATGTGTGATACAGTTGGAATAATAAATTTGGGTTATATGGATAAAATTTTACACATTTCCTCAACGACCAAGGAAGATGGAGAGCAGGTTTCTATCCAAGTTAACTTTCCAAATTATGCCGGCAAGTTGATACTAGAAAAATATGGCAAACGCAAAATTTCTATAGTTAAAAATACTATCACAGTGGACATCTCACACGATAAAATTCCGGAAATAACTGCCCTGCTGGTAAACAATGGAATTTCTATTTACTCAATTTCAGAGAAGAAACAGAATTTGGAAAGCATTTTCCTAGAAACAATAAACAAGAGGGCCTTGCCTTCCCCAAAGTCAAATTATTAAGGAGTAAAAATGCAAAAAATATTTCGATTAACAAAGGGTGAAATAAAGAAGATATTTCTTAGCCCAATAATATTTGTTATGACTGCGGTAATAATACTGGCGCTTACAATAGCACCCAAGTTTTTTACTCCAGACGAAAACATTACAACAGAATCATCCGTAACTTTAAGTGGTTATAAGGTAACAGAAATATATAGTAGTTTTTTGAATGAATACAAATCAGATTATGAAAATTCTTATACATCTGCCCTAGTTGAATATCATAGCCTAATAGAAAATCCAAAAGATAAAGCACAATCGCTGTTATCAAAAATGAATATTATAAAACAGGCATGGACTGACTTTTTAACCAGCATTGATACTTTGGAAAATGCTTCCACCGAAGAAGAAATTTCCACAGCGAAAAACAATAGCCTAAACAAACAAAACATTCTAAAAGAAAAATTCGTTGAAACGGAAAATTATTATACAAACCTTATTCAACAATATTCTATCCCTCTAATTTTGGTCACAGAACAAACAGATATGGATATTCAAGACAATTTGGGCAGGGCAAAATCTATATTAACATATTCCTCATCTGAAAAAAATATTGAGTATTTTAAGAATATCAAGAATTTAATTGAAAACTTTGATTGTATAAACAAACTTGAAGATAATATAGCAAAAGTAAAGGATTTGAGTTATTCAACCGAAATTCTGCAATCAAATTACAATTACTTTCAAACATTATCCAGCGAGAAAACCTCTACTGCGCTTGAAAAGGTTAATAGTTTAAATCAAGAGGCTTCCCTTAATGCCGAATTTGATGCCAATGAAAGCAACCAAATCCTTATGAAAAACTTAATAATTAGATATCTTTCTGCTTGTGGCAATGCAACAAAAACATTGAATAATGACCTAAAATACAATATAATTGAAGACTATGGTGATGTTGCGATGGCAAAATATGTTGGGTTTGAAGATGCAAATAGTTATAGGCTGGCAGAAGCTAAGACTAAATATTGCTATCTTTTGGAGAATGATTATGCAGACAGTGATTTAGCCTCTACCCTTTCATTTAATAAAAATTCTCATTCAGAAACCAATGCATTTGACTATATGTATTTTGCGATGGAAATTGTAAGCATTGTAATAATAACCTTTACTGTGGTTTTGGGGGCTGGAATGATTGCAAAAGAACACAGTCAGGGGACGATAAAACTTTTAGCCATAAGACCATACAAGCGCTGGAAAATTATTTTTGCAAAAACTCTCGCCACATTGTTCTTTGGCTTTGTCTTTGTATTGCTTTCAGCCATAGTAACTTTGATAACAGGTATAATTATCTATGGAATATCCTTCCCTACTATGTTAGTAGTTTTTAATGCAAGCACAGTGTTTGTTGCTCCTATATGGGCTGTATTCTTAATATACTTGGCAACTCTTATGCTAAAGATTTGGATATATGCCCTACTTGCAATAGCAATATCTACAATATTTAATTCTTACCTGGCCTCAGTGTGCATTGCAGTTGGAATATATGCAACCAATATTATTGTTACATTTGTTTCTAGAGGTGCTACTTGGCTTAGATACAATGTCTTTGCAAATATTGATTTGTTTAAGTATTTTGGTGGAAGTTTTTCTTCGTCATACAATTCATTACAAAATCTTACAAATTTATTTTCCTCACCAGTCTTTCCAGGAGTCAATTTTAACATGTCCCTTGTCATCGTTGCCAGCATTATTGTAATATTAAATGTTGCAATGTTGACTGTTTTTAACAAAAAAGACATAGTTTGATATATTCATAAGGGGCTAAAAAAAACTATTTGATATTTTTACAAGATAACATTAGAAATAAAAAAAACACTCGTCAGAATATAGGGCAATGTTCAAAATTTAGTTTTGCATTCGAACTAGCCCCTAATCTGAAGGGTGTTTTTTTTGGTTTATAGATTTTTTAATTCTAAAGAAATTATAGAAAAATATTAACCAAAAATTTTGTCATTTATGTAAGAAACAAGGTCGTCTATCTTTATCCTCTCTTGTTTCATTGTATCCCTATCTCTGACAGTAACTGTATTGTCTTCCAGTGTATCAAAATCCACTGTTACGCAGAGAGGTGTGCCTATTTCATCATGTCTACGATAGCGCTTCCCAATGCTACCAGATTCGTCATACTCACAATTAAACTTTTGTCTTAATGAATTAAATACCTCAGTAGCCTTTTCACTTAGGTTTTTCTGCAATGGAAGCACTGCAACCTTTATAGGTGCAAGTCTTGGTAAAATCTTAAGGACAACCCTAGTTTCCCCATTGTCAAGTTGCTCCTCTGTGTAAGCATTGGCTATAAGGGTAAGGAATAACCTGTCTGCCCCAACAGAAAACTCTATAATGTATGGGATATATTTTTCGCCACTTATTGGGTCTGTGTAAAGCATACTTTTGCCAGAGTATTCTTGATGACGAGAGAGGTCATAGTTGGTCCTATTGTGGATACCGTTAAGTTCTTCCCAGCCAAATGGAAAGTTGAATATTATATCTGTTGCTGCTTTTGCATAAAAAGCAAGTTTGTCGTGATCCTTAAATTTCAATTTCTCTGCAGGAAGTCCAAGTGATTTATAAAAGTCCATAACTTTGTGCTTGTATAGTTCAAAAAACTTTTCATCATCTCCTTGTTTGCAAAAGAGTTGATATTCCATTTGTTCAAATTCAATGGTTCTAAATACAAAGTTTCCTGGGGTGATTTCATTTCTAAAAGATTTACCTATTTGCCCTATTCCAAAAGGAATTTTTGCACGCATTGTGCGTTGAACATTAAGGAAATTGACATACTCTCCCTGACATGTTTCTGGCCTGAGATAGATAACATCACTAGAATCTTCTGTTACACCTCTTTTGGTTTGGAACATAAGATTAAAGTTTTTGATTTCTGTCCAATCGCATTTGCCACAATTTGGGCACTTAATATTGTGCTCGCTTATGTATTTAGACATTTCCTCCTTGCTCATAAGGTCCACTGCCATTTCGATGTTATGTTTTGAATTATAATCATTTATCAAACTATCTGCTCTGTGTCTTGTTTTGCAATTTTTGCAATCCATCTTTGGATCAGAGAAAGATGCCACATGCCCACTTGCTTCCCAAACACGTGGGTTCATCAAAATAGCGCAATCTACACCATAACTATTTGCGTCTTTGGTTACAAAATAATCCCACCATGCACGTTTTATGTTGTTTTTTAGTTCCACTCCCAATGGGCCATAATCCCAAGTGTTGGCAAGTCCCCCATATATTTCACTGCCTGGGAATACAAACCCTCTGTTTTTGCAATATGCAACCAACTTTTGCATTGTTACTTCACTCATAATATTACCTTCTTTTTATCCTTCAACCACTTCTTTTGTTTGACGAGCAATAGATAGTTCTTCATCAGTTGGGATAACATAAACTGCAACCTTGGAATTGTCTTTAGAAATTTTGTAGTTTATACCACGAACAAAGTTAGTGTTTCTATCCTTGTCAAAATCAACACCAAGATAATCTAGCCCATCCATAATTTCTTCTCTAACATCTGCCCTATTTTCGCCAGTTCCAGCACTGAATGCTATAGCGTCAACTCCTCCCATAACAGCGGCGTATGCACCTATATATTTCTTTACTGCATACACAAACTTCTGCACTGCTAGTCTGCATTTTTTGTCGCCTTTTGCACTGCCAGCAAGCACATCACGCATATCGTTGCTTAGTTCGCTTATGCCAAGAAGTCCACTCTTTTTGTTAAGTATTGTAAGCATTTCGTGAATATCATAACCCTTTTTGTCCATAACATATTCTATAACTGCTGGGTCAATATCGCCACTTCTTGTGCCCATAACAAGCCCTTCTAGTGGTGTGAAGCCCATTGATGTATCTACGCACTTGCCCTTGTTTATGGCGCAAATACTTGCCCCGTTGCCAAGATGGCAGGAAATTATCTTAAGTTTCTTTATATCCTTACCCATTTCTTTTGCAACTTCTTTCGCAATAAATTCGTGGCTTGTCCCATGGAAGCCATATTTTCTAACTCCCATTTCTTTGCACCAAGAATATGGCAGAGCATACATATATGCATAATCTGGCATTGTTGCGTGGAATGCTGTATCAAAAATGCATACGTTTTCCTTACCTGGCATAACTTTCATACAAGCTTCAATCCCTTGAATATTTGCTGGCATATGAAGTGGTCCAAGTGGGATATATTTTTTTAGGTCTTTCATAACTTTTTCTGTTACAAGTGTTGCTTTTTTGTATTTTCCACCGCCATGCAAAACTCTGTGTCCTATTGCAGAAATTTCATCTAAAGATTTGATGACGCCAATCTTTTTGTCTACCAAAGCGTCCAAAACAAGTTTTAGCCCCTCAGCGTGATTTTGCATATCTTGTTTTATGACGGTTGCATTCCCATTCACTTTGTGTGTAAGTTGAGAAGCACCTTTTTCACCAATTCTTTCCACAAGTCCTTTTGCAATAACCTTTTCTCCATCCATATCAATAAGTTGATATTTTATGGAACTGCTACCTGCATTTACAACTAAAATTTTCATATTTATCTCCTTATACGTTAAATTATAATCAATGTAGATTATATAATCTTTTTTGAATAATTGCAACAATCTTTTGCATTCTTTATAAAAATGATTATTTGTTTTGTGCTTGAAGTGAGGTTATAGCCGTCATAATAACAATATCTCTTACTGAACATCCACGCGATAAGTCATTGCATGGTTTGTCCAAGCCCTGCATAATTACCCCAATGGCAGATAATTTGCCTGCTCTTTGCATTATTTTGTATCCAATATTGCCAGAGTTAAGCTCTGGGAATATCAATACATTTGCTTTGCCTGCCACAGCACTTTTTGGGGCTTTTACTTTGGCAACTTCTGGCAAAATTGCACAATCAAATTGCATTTCACCATCTACACAGAATTTGGTTGCTTTGAGCATTTGGCTTGCTTCACGAACCTTGTTTACTATGTCATTTTTATCTCCTCCACTGCCGAGAGTGGAAAAAGATAATAGAGCAACTTTTGGATTTATATTGCACAATGTTTTTGCTGTGTCGGCTGTGGCAACTGCAATATCATATAATTGCTGTGCGGTAGGATTGGGATTTAGGGCACAATCTGAAAGCAAAATAACATTGTTTTCTCCAAAACCCAATTTTTTTGTCCCAATCATAACAAAGCAGGATGAAACTGTTTTTATTCCCTTCTTTGCTTTTATTATTTGCAAAGCAGGTCTTAAGACGTTTGCAGTAGGTCCTTCGGCACCCCCCAAAGCACCATCTGCATAACCACATTTTACAAGCATTGTAGCGAAATAATAATTATCATTTAACAACTCCTCAGCCTGCTCCTTAGTCAGCCCCTTATCACTTCGCAATCTAATCAATTCTGCAACCAATTCTTCCCTCAATTGCGAAGTCTTTGGATTGATTATTACTCCACCATGACAATGTCTTTCCTTCATTTTTTTGGCAAGAGAATCTTCGTTACCTAGCAAGGTTACATTGGCAATTTTGTGCTTCAAAACATAACAAATTGCATCTATTGTCCTCTCGCTACAATCAGCCTCTGGGAAAACAATATTCTTCATATCCCTTTTTGCCATTTTAATAAAAACTTTTTCTGTAAACATACAACCTCCTTATAAAAGTTAATCTTTTATATTTAGCATCTTTTTTATCTCTGGGAGCATTTGTTTTGCATATTTTTCGCCATAGGCGATACTTGTTGTAATATCGTCAACGGTATATTTTTCAAATGAAACTGTAGGTTGGTCAATTTTTATATATACATCGCCTTTGTCCTTGTATTGCTTAACGCAGTTTGCTGTTAGCAAGTTTGTTGCACTTATAATAATATCAACGGCAGATTTTAGGTTGTTTTGCTTTTTATAAAAAGTGCAAACATCCACAGCAATAACCTTTGTTGCACCCATTCTTCTTGCATCTTCTACCGGCAAATTGTCGCTAATTCCACCATCAACTAGGCACATCTTCCCCATTTTGACTGGTCGAAAAATGCCAGGGATAGACATACTTGCCCTTATCGCTGGAACAATTGGCCCCTGTTCAAATACTATCTTTTGACCACTTACCAAATCACAGGCAACACAACAAAATTTTGTTTTGCAATTTTCTATCTTTATATCTCCAAATAACTTTGAAAAAAATCTAGTAACCTTGTTCCCATATAAAAACCCTTCGTCAAACAGTCCAAATAAGTTTAGGTCAAAAAGTTTGTTTCTGGAAAAATCCTTAAGCAATTCTTCCATTGTGTTTAGAGTTATCCCAGCACTATAAGCCCCACCAATTATTGCGCCCATAGATGTCCCGGCAATAATATCAATGGGGATTTTATTTTTCTCCAGCACCTTCAAAACCCCTATATGAGCAAATCCATATGCAGATCCACCACTCAACACCAGTGCAACCTTTTCCATATGCCCTCCAATTACATTTTACATTATATGTTATTTCACAATTAAAGTAAAATTATTTTGTATAATTTGATATTTCAAAAAATAAAAATATATATGACAAAAATAAAAAATTTCCTATTTGCAAATTCTGACATTATATTATGTTTTTTGTTGTTGGGCTTAATACTTTTGGTTTGTGTTAATCCATCTCCATATATTTCTGCAACATATAGGGGTTTTACCGTTTGGGCAAAAATCGTATTACCTAGCCTTTTTGTGTTTTTTATCCTTACCAAGATTTTAATGCAACTAGACATATCATTCAAAATCTTTGGTATATTGGACAAACCTTTTGCCAAATTGTTTGGAGTTAAACATTTTGGGGGGTATGTGTTCTTGATGAGCATATTATCTGGTTATCCAGTTGGGACAAAATTGACCAGTGAATTATATCAGCAGGGATATATTTCTCAAACAGAAGCATACAAAATGTTAAGTTTTACTTCAACTTCTGGTCCAATGTTTATAATAGGTAGTGTTACCCTATCTATGTTTGGCAACGCAAAACTCGGAGTGATAGTATTTTTTTGTCATATTTTTTCGGCATTTATTAATGGTTTCTTTTATAGAAATGTAAAATGCCCTGAATTAGAAAAAAACAATAAATATATAAAGGATACAAATCCTAAATTAACATTAAACGAAATTGTTCAAAATTCAATAATATCTTTACTTATGGTCGGGGGATATATAGCATTATCCTTTTGTATTTTGGAGATTTTTCTTCACAACTCAATAATGACCGTTATAAGTAATTTTATATACAAAGTATTTGGAGCAGACTATCTAACACCTATTATAAGTGGGATTGTAGAAGTTACGAGTGGTTGTGTATCCCTGTCGCAACTTGCATCAAATAATGGGATATTGTGTATATTGCTTAGTTGTCTTATAAGTTTTGGAGGATTATCTATTCATTTGCAGAGTCAAATGTTTGCTAGCAAAGCCAATATTAAATACTCATATTTTCTAAAAATAAAAACAACACAAACACTTATTGCATTTGTGCTGAGTTTGATATGCAGTTTTATATTTTTTTAGGAATAAAATTGAAAGCAAATTTCATTTATTTCTCTTATTTCATTTTTTATCGAACGTTCATGGCGAGATAGTTCGTTAAGTGCCATAACAAGAGCAATAACAATGTTTATTTTGCGCATATTGCACGACTCCTTCATAGCACGTGTCAACAGCAAAATATTTGCTCTCTTGTCTGATGGTCTGCCATGTTGCAGTTTTTCATCAATCAGCAAACATTTGCGGGCTATGCCATCAAACAATAGACATGTATCCTCACTGTGAGGCTCACATTCACAGTGTTCTTCCTCTTCTGGTGTCTGAGAGTTGTCTCTTTCTTGCTCTGTTTCTTTGGCATCATCGGACATAATATCTTTATAACTATCCTCTTCAAAAGATGTTTCTCCATCTGGAATAATGCCAAACATCCTAGAAACAGCATTTTTGAATGGGATTATAAATTTTTGGGAAAACATAGCATACTCTTCCCTTTGAGATGTTGCATATGGAAATGTGGTTGAAAGAAGTTCGCTAAAATCTATCCTCTTACTGTCTATTTCCACTAGCATTGCAAAAACAAAAGAGATAACACTTTGAGTATCTTTTGGCAATTCAAAATCTTTACCCTGTTCGTCAGAAAGTTTTTTTAATTCGCTATATTCCTTCCTAAAATTATAATTTATCAAACTTTCAGCCATTAGATTATATACTTCTTTTGATGTGGATATAGCTCGCAATATTTTTGATATTTTTATATCTGCCAAAATAAACTTGCCTTGTATAAATTCATCACAAGCATTCAAAAAATTATCCAACCCATCAGGTTTTGTATAAGATTCTCCCATAATTTCCCCCTACATTATGCAATAATTTTAGCATAAATATTTTCAAAATAAAAACAAATTTCGATAAATTACTGCAAAAAATAAAAGGTGAATATAATTTTATATTTTAATCAAAAAAAGGCAGTTAAATATTTGCTTTTTATTTTATCTTGTGATATAAACTTTTTGGAATATTAGGAGATAAAATGAACAAATTTTTTGATGAAACGCTAAACAAACTTATATTGCTTTTTGTATTCGATCGTATGGAAATACCTCTTACAGAGAATTCTATTATAGATATTTGCACAAGTAGAAACGATTGGCTAAAGTATATGGAATGCAAGGAAGCCTTAATGCAACTAGTTGAGGTAAACTTTGTAAGCAAAATTACCCCTGCAGGAAGCACCGAAGTTGATCCAAGGGACGAAAGATACACCATAACTCCAGAAGGTCGAAATTGTATCGCTAATTTCTTTACTAGAATCAAGCCTCATATTAGAGAAGAAATAACGCAATATGCCAAGCAAAATAGAATGGTCTTTAAGCGTAGCCAAGAATATGTTTCGGAATATTTCAAAAATGCTGATAGTACCCATACAGTAGTATTTAAGATAAAGGAACCACTTGTTGCACAACCATTGTTTGAGATAAAACTAAAAACTCTAACAAGAAGTGCTGCTGTGTCCGCAGGCAAAAAATGGTGTGAAAAAGCTCCCCAAATATATGAATATATCTACGAAAACTTGATTTCTGACAACTAATTGCCTTTTTAATAAATATGGTTGCACAAAAACCGTAATTTTGTGATAAAAAAAAGAAATAAGAGGTGAAAAATGAAACTAGGAACAATGTCTATTGGAATAAGAACTCCTATTATAAAAGACGGAGATAATTTGGAAGAAATTGTGTGTGAAAGCGTAATATCTTCTGTAAAGGAAAACAATTTGCAACTGCATGACAGGGATGTTATTGCCGTTACAGAGGCTGTGGTTGGCATATCCCAAGGCAATTATGCCACATTGGAACAAATAGCAAAAGATGTAAAACGCAAAGTAAAAAGCAAGACATTGGGACTTGTATTCCCTATTTTAAGCAGAAATAGATTTTCCTTGTTGCTAAAGGCTATTTCCCAAGGTGTTGAAAAATTGGTTATTCAATTATCTTGTCCAACAGATGAAGTGGGCAATGAACTTGTTTCACGCAATCAATTTTTTACATCAAAACTCAATCCTTATAGTGAAGTTTGGACTGGAGAAGAGTTTAATAAGATATTTTCCCACCCTGTTCATCCATTTACAGGCATCAATTATATTGACCTTTACAAAGAATATGGTGGCAAAAATACAGAAGTTATTGTGTCCAACAATCCAGAAGAGATTTTGAAATATACAGACACAGTTATCTGTGCTGATATTCATACTAGAGAACAGACAAAACAGAGATTGCTTGATGCTGGCGCAAAAAAAGTTCTCACCCTTTGTGATATTATGAATGAAAGTGTCGATGGCAGTGGCTACAATTCAAAATATGGATTGCTTGGTTCTAACAAATCAACAGAGGACAGGGTAAAACTATTCCCAGAACATGGGCAAGAATTTGTTGAAAAAGTCCAAAAAATGATGTTTGAGCAAACTGGCAAAAGACTGGAAGTTATGGTGTATGGAGATGGAGCTTTTAAGGACCCTGTTGGCGGAATATGGGAACTTGCTGACCCACTTGTATCCCCTGCCTATACAGATGGACTTATTGGCACTCCAAATGAATTAAAACTCAAATTTCTTTCTGATAACAAATTCAAAAACTTAAGAGGAAGTGAACTTCAAAAGGCAATAAGAGAAGAAATTAGAAATAAAAACTCCAACCTAAAAGGAAATATGGCATCACAAGGGACTACCCCTCGTCGCTATGTTGATCTGCTTGGAAGTTTGGCAGACCTTACTAGTGGCAGTGGTGATAAAGGAACTCCTGTAATCCTTATCCAAAACTACTTCTCCAATTATGCAGACTAAATATATCAAAGATTATATTAAAAAACACCTTTCAATTTAGAAGTAAAATTACAAAGCTTATCAAACCTTTTGATTTTCTTCTTTGTTAAGGTGTTTTTATTTACAAATGATCATAAATTTTTGGTCAAAACAGCCCGGAAATTGTGCCATTATCAATTCTCATCTTTATTCCCGCTGGTTCTTTTGGTAAACCCGGCATCAACAAAGTAGTCCCTGATATAGCAACAACAAAGCCTGCCCCTGCCCTTATTTGCACCTCGTTGATATTTATATAAAAATTAGTTGGAGCCCCCAGCAAATTTTTATTATCACTCAGCGAATATTGTGTTTTTGCTATAACCACAGGGAGATTGCTATAACCTAGTCTTTCTATTTCTGCCAATTCTTTTTTTGCTTTTTCAGAATAAACAACCCCCTTTGCTCCATATATTTTTGTTGCAATTTTTTCTATTTTATCTTCAATTGAATCAGTCAATTTATATGCAAAGTCAAAATTTGAATTGCCCACAGCAAACAATTTCTCCACTTCTTTTGCCAAGCCTTTTGCTCCCTCTCCACCTTTTGCCCACACATCACATAATGTTGCACTAACACCAATTTTTGCCATTTCTTCCTCTATAAAAGAGAGTTCTTCTTTTGTATCAGTTGTAAATTTGTTTATTGCGACAACTACTGGCAGATGATATACTTCAATCATATTTTTTACATGTTTAACAAGGTTAGGTATGCCTTTTTTTAAGTAAGTTAAGTTAGGTATGCCCAATTCTTCTTTTTTTGCTCCACCATGCATTTTAAGGGCTCTTATAGTTGCGACAATAACCACTACATCAGGTTTTATTCCCGCTATCCTACACTTTGTATCCAAAAATTTTTCAGCCCCAAGGTCAGCCCCAAAGCCTGCTTCTGTAACTACAATATCTGCATATGTCATGGCAAGTTTGGTTGCAATTATAGAGTTGCACCCATGTGCGATATTTGCAAAAGGTCCACCATGGACCAATGCAGGAGAGCCAGCCAAAGTCTGCACTAAGTTTGGTTTTATAGCTTCTTTTAGTAGGATGGTCATACTTTCTTCTGCCTTTAAGTCTTTGGCATATACAGGTTCTCCCTTTTTGTTGTATGCCACAAGTATATTCCCTATCCTTTTTTTCAAATCATTGATATCACTTGCAAGGCACAATATAGCCATCAGTTCACTAGATGCTGTTATGTTAAATCTTTCTTTCCTTTCCACACCATTCTTTCCACCACCCACAACGATATCTCTCAATGCTCTGTCATTAAGGTCAAGACAGCGATTAAATACAATCCTGTTTTCGTCAATATTTAACTTGTTACCTTGATAGATATGATTGTCAATGTATGCACATAACAAATTATTTGCACTAGTTATGGCATGAAAGTCCCCAGTAAAATGCAAGTTTATATCTTCCATTGGAGCGATTTGACTGTATCCACCTCCAGTTGCGCCTCCTTTTAATCCAAAAACAGGGCCTAAAGATGGCTCTCTTAGTGCTAAACAAACTTTTCTATCAAGAAGAGAAAAGGCATCTCCCAACCCAATAGAAACAGTCGTCTTTCCTTCTCCAGCAGATGTTGGATTTATTGCAGTTACTAGCACTAATTTTGCCTTTGGGTTGAAATTAAAATCATTGACTTTTGCTTTATACTTGCCAAAAAACTCCAATTTATCTTCGTCAATATTCAATTTTTTTGCAATTTCAATTATATTTTTAAGTTTTGCGTTGTGTGCGATTTCAATATCAGTCATAATTCCTCCACCACCTATAGTCTATCATAAATAAATTTATTTGGAAACAACATTTTGACCTTTCTTTACAAAAACATTAGTGCTACATACATCCTTTTAATGTGCAAATTTAAGACTTTTTTTTGCTAAAAAAATTATAAAAATGAGTCTAAATATTTGTAAAACTATAATTGTTAAAAAATTATGTTAAAAAGTATTTGCTGAAATCGTTCAAATATTTACTATAAATAGTTATTTTTTTCAGCAAGCAATATTTTTGCAAACTGCAAGACATATTTCCTTCACCCATAAAAAAACTCCCTCATTCGAGAGAGATTTTTAATAAAAAACGCTAAAATCCTTATTTTGATGCTTGTTATCCATTACATACTTGGGTTTTCGCTATCATCATTGTTTTCTTCTATCTCCTTGTAATAGTTCATAAGTTGCATATAAACTTCTTCGCTAAAAGGTTGGTCAAAAATTTCTTTATTTTGATTTTTATAAACGTCCATAGAAAGCATCATAAGGTCTTCTTTTGCCCTAGAATATGATTCACAATTTACTGCGGATGTCTGGGCTTTGGCTTCCATATCCATAAAGAATCCAAAATATTTTGCATTAGCAAACCAATTTTCGCTATATACATTAAAATACTTGCCAGCTTTTCTTCTCCAAAAAAATTCATTTTTTTCAACAATGTCAAGCGCGCTATAAACTATCTCGCAAAGGTCAAAAAATTCTTTTGGCAAGCACTTAAATTTCTTTTCAAACTCATATCTTACTAAATACAATTCATCTGCAGTGCCCTTACTGTAGTTTAGGGCTATATCCCTTTCATTTTGAAATATGTAGTCTGCCAATTTCTTTGCATTTCCTTTATCGTCATTTCCTACAAAATCTATCCCATCAATGGTTATGACCAAATTTTTGTTTTTTTCCATATTTTTATTCCCTTCCTTAGTGTTATTTACCTATATTTTATATTTTTTTGGCTAAATGTCAATACCCAATTATTCAGCAAATTTGTATGTATAAAAAATACACTTAGAAGCAAACTATGGTTAAAGGGGGGAAAAATATGAGAATAGCAAACCTTATTGCATGGATAATTCTTCTTATTGGTGGATTGAATTGGCTATTGATTGGTGCATTTTCGTGGAACTTGGTCGAAGCAATCACAAGCAACATCACTTGGCTTGCAAGAACAATCTATTGTCTGGTTGGCGCAAGTGCTATTTGGCTCTTTATTACACCAATTCTCAATGGTGGCAAAATTTCGATGTGGAATGTCGGTTAAGAAAAACTATTTTATCCAAAAAAAATCTTCCTCCCTACAGAGAAAGATTTTTTTATTTTGAAGAAATAATTTTTTAGTAATTTTTATTTGAATATTTCAACTATTCTAGTTCTATCAAATCTAAATACTTAAACAAATCAAACTTCTTTTGCAATCTAAAATATCAATGCAATGGTTATAAAATTGATACTTCATAGCAATATGCAGATTATTCCACCCTTGCCTTCATTTACAATCCTTGTCAGTGTTTTTCGCATTTTCTTTTGGGCCTCAACAGGCATTGCAACAATTTTTTTGTTCAACCCCTCATTGACTAAACTATGCAAACTGCGACCAAACATATTAGTTTCCCAAAGCCCTTTTGGATTGCTTTCAAATTCACTTAACAACGATTTAACAAGGTCTTCACTTTGTTGTTCTGAACCTACTATAGGGCTAATCTCCGTTTGAACATCAACTTTCATTATGTGCAAACTTGGAGCGCTGGCCTTAAGTTTAACTCCATATCTTGTGCCTTGTTTAACTATTTCTGGCTCTTCCAACGTCATTTCTTCCATTTTTGGACTTACTACCCCATAGCCCGTTTCCTCCACTTGATGCAAAGCCTCTTTCATCTTGTCGTATTCCTGCTTGGCATAAGCGAGTTCTCTGATAAATGAAACCAACTCAAAATCACTCTTAATTTCGTGCCCACATTCTCTGGACAGAACTTTGTAGAACAGATCTTCCCTTGGCTTTACATCCAGATATGCAACACCATTGCCTAGGTCTATAGTTGAAAGAGATATTGGTTCAAAGTTTTCGCTTGATTCAAAAACATTTTTAGCATTGTCAACTTCACCAATTTTGTTAGCATTGTCTATCAACAACTTGCTTTGAGTGATTATTTCTTGAATCAATTCATCTTCATAAGGTAGCCCTTGTATCCATTTTGGCATATTAACTCGCAAAGAGTATAGTGGAAATTCTTGTAAAATATTTACAAAAATATTATCTATGTCGTCTAGTTTTAAGTTTGCACAGTCCACCGGAACAACAGGAACATCATATTTCTTTTCCAAATTCATTGCTAGGGACATAGTTTTTTCTGCACGTGGGTTTTTGGTATTTAGCACCAAAACAAAGGGTTTTCCTGTTCGTTTTAGTTCAGTTATTGTTTTCTCTTCAGCCTCTACAAAGTTATTTCTCTCTAGTTCTCCAAAAGAGCCATCAGTAGTCATAACAATAGCCACTGTGGAATGGTCTGATATTACTTTTTTTGTCCCGACTTCTGCTGCCTCCTCAAAAGGAATTGGTTCTGTGTTCCATGGAGTTTTTACAAGTCTTGGTTTGCCATCCTCTATCAGCCCTTCAGCCCCAGTTACCGAGTATCCAACACAATCTACAAGGCGGATTTTCATTTGAAGCTTGTCATTGACCACAATTTTGACTGCCTCTTTTGGCACAAATCTAGGTTGAGTGGTCATTATTGTTTTGCCATCTGCACTTTGTGGTAATTCGTCAATAGTTCTCGTTTTGTCAAAACTATCCTTTATGTTTGGCAAAACCATTTTTTGCACAAAATTAGTTATGAATGTAGACTTGCCACACCTCACAGGTCCCACAACACCAAGATATATGTCACCGTTTGTTCGTGTAGCAATATCCTCATAAATTTGATACGAATTCATACTTTCCTCCGAAAATTCGATATACCAAAATATATGAAACAAAATATTCCCTTATGCAACGATAACAAAAAAACTGCCACAAAATGACAGTTTTACTATAATATTTATATAGAGCAAGGAAATATTATACTTTCTTTTTTAACTTTTTGCCAAAACTTTTCTTAAAATTAAGCCTGTTTTCCTTGCCGGTAAGGAGTCTAAAAATGTTTTGTCGATGAGCAAACCATACAAGGCAAAACATTGCAAACAGCAAACAACTTAAGACAATGTTACCATCTTCACTCATAATACCTAACAAATATGCTTCCACTATGGTTGCAATGGTTACAAATGAAAAGGACACCAATGAACCATAGTCAAAAAGCAATAAGAACAAAAATCCTCCAATAAAGATGATTATGCCCATAAGAGGGTTGGCTGCACAAAAGATGCCAAACATAACTGCAGCCCCCTTGCCACCCTTAAAGTAGTAAAAGACTGGAAAAATATTGCCAACCAATGCAGATAACCCACCTGTAAACAATCCTATGCAGGCAATCTGGTTGCTAGCCCCATTGCAAGTTATTAAATCATAAAAATTGCCACCAAACAACAAATAACCACATATAGATGGGATAACCCCTTTTAGCATATCCAGCAACAATGTAATCAACCCCATAGAAAATCCTAAGTTTCGCAACATATTCATTGTCCCTGGATTCCCACTGCCTGCCTTTGAAATGTCATAGTGCTTAATTCTGCTGATTATTTTGGCAAAAAAGATATTTCCAACAAGGTAAGAACCTGCAATTAAAACCAAAAACTTCCACCATTCCATTTTTATTCATCCTTTTCTGACCTATTTTTTACAATCAAATTGATTGGAGTCCCAGAATAATCTACTGCCTTTCTAATTGTGTTTTCGAGATATCTTAGGTATGAGAAATGCATTATTTCCTTATTATTTACAAATATAACAAAGTTTGGTGGATTTACCCCCGTTTGAGTTGCATACAAAATCTTCAGTCTTTGACCATTTTTGCTAGGAGGTTGTTTCATATTTATTGCCCCCTGAATTATGTCATTCAGTTGCCCTGTTGAAATACGCTTGCTTGCATTTTTTAGCACCATTTCAACCGATTCCATAATTTTGCCTACACGTTGACCTGTCTTTACCGAAATAAAGACTGGAATATAATAACTCATAAACTTAAGTTCTTCATCAAGTTTTTTTCTAAATTTATTTATGGTTTTGTCGTCTTTGTTTTCTATCAAATCCCACTTGTTCAAAACAATAACACTAGGCTTGTTTTGCTCATGCACAAAACCAGCAACCTTGATGTCTTGTTCAGTTATTCCATCGTTTACATCAATCATAACAACAACTACATCTGCCCTTTTTATTGCTTCTATAGTTCTTAAAACGCTATAACGTTCGATTGACGATGGCTCTATTGCATTCTTTTTCCTAAGCCCTGCTGTATCAATAAGAACATAGTCTTTCCCGTTGTATCTAAACGGGCTATCAATAGCATCTCTTGTTGTGCCTGCAATACTGCTAACTACCAGCCTTTCTTCTCCCAGCAACTTGTTTGTAAGGCTACTTTTACCAGCATTTGGTTTGCCCACTATGGCAATTTTTATTGCTTCTGTTGGGACAATTGTTGTATCAATCTTTTCATTTAGACTTGCAACTATTTGGTCAAGCAGTTCCCCTAATCCCTTACCTTGTTCTGACGAAATTGGGAAAACGTGTTCAAAGCCAAGTTCATAAAATTCATACATATTATCAAGTTTAAAATTGTCCATTTTGTTAACAACAAGCAAAATCTCACTTTTTGCCCTTTTCATAAGATAATCTGCCACTTGTCTATCTGCATTGGTTAACCCTTCCTTGCCATCAACAAAAAACAAAATTACATTGGCTAAATCTATTGCAATCTGAGCTTGAGCAAGAATATTCTTCTCAATCTCACCGCGTTCTTCAAAATCCAGCCCTCCGGTGTCTACTAGCGTAAAATAGTTACCACACCACTCTGCATCGCCATAAATTCTATCTCTGGTTACACCAGCAATATCATCAACTATACTTATTCTTCTACCACAAATCTTATTAAAAAATGTGCTCTTTCCCACATTTGGTCTTCCAACCACTGCAACTAAAGGTTTCATTGTATTATCTCCAATTCTATTATAGTGTATCATACAAAAAGAATTTAATCAATCAAAACATTTAGTCTATTTTCTACAAATATCAAATTTTTGTTCCACTTTTAACAAGATGCCTATCACAGTTACTTTGGCAATAAATACAACACCCAGAACACATCGTCTTGTCTAGTTTTCTTCTTTTCCATAACCAAGCAAATAGGGATACAACCAAACAAATTACCCCAAAGCCAATGATATATTGTGCCAATAACTTACCTGAAAACAAGTTGTAAATTACAAAGCAAATACCATATGCAACTGTTAATTGAGTTAGACAAGCAACATAAGTCCACTTTCGTCCAATTTCCTTTTTCATCACAGCCATAGTAGAAATACAAGGCATATATAGCAAGCTAAAAATCATCATAATTATTGCAGTAAGTGGGGTAAAGCCAATAGTAAATCCTGAAGTCAAAAAACTAGACCCAAGTGTCGTGTCAAAGTCTGTGGTAGTGGGAATTTTGTTTATAATAGCCATTGTCCCAACTACCATTTCCTTAGCCATTATACCAACCAGCAAACTTACAGCTATTCCCCAATTTCCAAGACCGATTGGTCGAAGTATATACGAGAGATAACCTCCAATAATTTCCAGTATACTAGCGCCTGACCGACCATTCGGTATGTATTCAAATTTGAAGGTAAAATTTTGCATTATCCATACGATTATGCTAAACGATAGCAATATAGTTGCCACTTTTGTAACAAACATCTTGCAATTTTGATATATTACACTAACAATTCGCCTAAAATCAGGGAATCTGTATGGTGGAAATTCTAATACAAATGAGTATTCCCCACTCTTTAATATTTTTTTGTTAAAAAAAGATGCCACTATAAGTCCTACAACTATGCCCAATAGATACAACCCTGCTATTATTACAATATTTCCCTTGCCAAAAAAAGCCCCACCAATAACAGCATATATAGGTAGTTTTGCACTGCAACTCATATATGAACTTAACATCGCTGTTTTGATTTTTGCATTTTTATCTTCCAAATTTCGTGATGTTAAAACCGCTGTAGTTGTGCAACCAAAACTCATTAAGACAGTAAAGATGCTTTTGCCACTTAATCCAAATTTATGAAAAATTTCTTCAAAAGAAAAAGCAAGACGGGACATATACCCACTATCTTCCAAAAGTGATAGGAAAAAGAATAACAAAACAATTTGTGGAATAAAACTTAAAAGTCCTCCCACCCCACCTATTATTCCCTGCGAAAATAACCCTACAACCCAATTAGGAGTATTGATCTTTATTAAAAAATTGGAAATAGGCAGTCCAATAAATGTATCTATAAAATTTTTTAACAAGTCAGATAGCCACACCCCAACCGAAGAAAATGTTAAATTGAAAATTAAAAACATAATCCCCAAAAATATTGGCAAGCATAGATATTTATTAAGAATGATCTTGTCAATAGCAAATTTGCCATATGTAGTTTCTTTTTCTACTTTTCTGCACCTATCTAAGATATGTTTAATATATTCAAATCTCAACCTTGCAATAAGTGTGGGATAATCAGCCTTACTTGTAATCTTTGTTAGAAGGCCTTGTTGTTTTTGACTTAATTGTAAACTATTCTCTACAAACTCATCTTGCTCAAGAAGTTTGGTTGCGATAAAAATTTTTCTGTTATTCAAAATAGTTAACTGAGATGGTGTTAGTATCGATAGAACATCACTAATGGGCAACTTTTTTAGATAGGGCAATGGCACTTCTTTTGAATTATTTTGAATAAATTCAGAAATAAGTCCCTGCTTAGAAACACCTTCACATACAGTAACCTTGCAACCAAGCATTTGCGACAAAATGCTATAATTATAGTTAATTTTTCGCTTTTTTACTTCATTCGAAAAATTTATGGCTAAGATAGGTTTGGCACCAAATTCAAGCAGTTCTAGGGTTAAAAGTAAATTTCTTTCTAGGACATTGGCATCACAAACATTAACAATAATACCTTTTGTAGAAATTAAATAATCAATAGAAACCTGCTCTTCAAAGGAATAACTTGTGGTGGAATACAACCCCGGCAAATCTATAAAATTGTATTGTTGACCGTCATATTCTAACATTTTATTTTTCTTTTCTACAGTAACACCATGCCAATTGCCAACATGCTCAAAACTATTTGTTATTTTGTTAAATAAGGTAGTTTTACCCACATTTGGATTTCCAACGAAAACAATATCAGTTGAATTATTCATTAGCTTGTCCTCTCCTTTGAACAAAAATACAAGCAACTTCTTTTTTCTTTAATGCCAAAACATAGTTCCTAATTTCAAGCAAAAAAACACCATTTTTAACACTTTTCTTAAGAATTTTTACATTACAATCAACAAAGCCCAACTCTAGAAGCCTTCTTTTGATCTTTATTGGAGCTGATATGCTGTTTATTTTATACTCTCTGCCCTCTTCTCCACTATCTAGTGGGAAGGTTGCATCTTTGTTTGCAATTTCCATATATTTATATATGATTTTACTACATAATTTATAGCATTTACATAATATTTTTTAATAAAAAGTTATCAAATTCTAATAAAAAAGGATTACTTATTAAACATATAATTGCTAAACATAGCACGATTATTTTGAATATTAAATTACTACAAAAACCTTCAAAATCTTCAATCTTTACAATAAATTACAATAAAAAAACTTGCTACAAAGGCAAGTTAATTTGTTAGTTTACACAACATTTTATAGAATTTTTCTCACTATAAGGGTTATCTTCAATTCATATTATTAAGAAAGGAGATAAAAGTTGTTATATCCTTAAATTTTCTATAAACAGCGGCAAAACGGACATAAGAAATTTCGTCAATAGCTTTTAGTTTGTTCATAACCATTTCTCCAATTTCAGCGCTCTTTACTTCCTGTGCCAAAGAATTATTAATCTGCCTTTCTATATCAAGAACAATATCGTCAATTTGATTCATCGATACCGGTCTTTTTTCGCAAGCCTTAATTATTCCACTTTTAATTTTTTGTGGGTCAAAAGTCTGTCTTGAACCATCATTTTTTACAACTAGAATTGGTGTGCTTTCTACCATTTCATAGGTCGTAAACCTTTTTCCACACTTAAGACATTCTCTTCTTCTGCGAATAGAATTTTGTTCGTCAGAATTTCTAGAATCAATAACCTTGCTATCTTTATAGCCACAAAAAACACACTTCATTTGTTCCCTCGTTAAATAAATTTGATAGGTTATTTTAGCATAGAAATATAAAATTTCAAACTAATTTTTTGATTTAGTTGATAGGATAAATATCCTCTTGATCATAGTTTTCAAAATAATTTTCTTTTCCTATGTTATAACTAGATATTTTATCTTTTCCATAACCATTTCTATTAGATTTATTTGCATAAATATTATTATCACTTTTTTGCAAAAAATCGTTTGATGACAAATTATACCCTTCATTGTCATGTTGTAAATTTGCCCAGTTTTGATTTCTGAAGTTGTTTAATTTAACAGTTTTTTCACGCTGTGTTTTATCTTGCATATGTTGTGAAGTATGCTGATTTGCATTGTTCCCCTCCATACTATCGCCCACATCATTTCTATCATAAATTGCTCCATCTCCATCTTTGCCATCTTGTTGATTTTGGGCTTCAAAAATGCGAACTGGTTTGTTCCTTTGTTTTTTTGAAGGAGGTTCTGCAACCTCCACAAGAATGATATCCTCTCCAATTCTACAAACATGCGAAAAAGGAATAAAAATCTCTTGCGAAGATTTGAAAAAATTAAAAAAATTTTTACATCCAGGGACAATAAATCCCAATATCCTATTACATCTAAGGTCCAAAACAATATCGCATATATTCCCCAACATTTTACCTGTAAGGGCATTTATTACCTCTTTGCTTCGAAGTTCTGTAAATGTAGTTTCCATACTTTTATAAATATGCTCTTTGCTGCCAAAATAAAACAAAATTCAACAAAAGTTTATTGACTGGCTATGGAATATAATCATTATTGTTGGGCAATCTACAATAAAGGTGATAAAAAATGTCCAATAGAGTTGATATATGTGGATTAAACACATCAAATATTCCAAAATTGTCCTCAACTGAGGTTGCCAATCTTATGAAAAGGTTGAAATCCGGGGACAAAGAGGCACGAGAAATGTTTCTATATTCAAATATGAGGCTGGTATTGAGTGTTGTAAAGCGCTTCGCTAACAAAAGCGATAATATAGACGACATTTTCCAGGTAGGTTTTGTTGGGCTGATAAAGGCTATGGATAATTTTGATGAAAAATTTAATGTCAAATTCTCAACTTATGCTGTCCCTATGATAATTGGAGAGATTAGAAGGTTTGTTAGAGATAATTCTGCAGTTAGGGTAAGTAGAAGTTTGAGAGATATAGCATATAAGGCATTGCAAGCAAGAGAAAGACTTTCTAGAACAAATTCAAATGAGCCAAACATTGAACAAATTGCAACAGAAGCAAATCTCTCTACAAGGCAAATATTAACTGCCCTCGATGCCATATCTGAGCCTATATCACTCTTTGACCCAGTATATAATGATAGTTCAGAAAACGTTATGATTATGGACCAAATAAAAGATATAAAGAATACCAGTGAAGAATTTATAGACCACGTAGTTTTAAAAGAAGCACTAAATAATCTTGGTATGCGAGAAAAGGAGATACTTTGGTTAAGGTATTACTTAGGCAAAACTCAAATAGAAATAAGCAATCAAGTAGGTATATCTCAAGCCCAGGTAAGCAGGCTTGAAAAAAATGCTCTGGAAGAGATTAAAAAGGATTTTTTTAGTCAATAAATATGTTTTTGGGGATATTTTTACTATAATTTAATACTTAAAATAGTTTTATCTTTACATTTAATATTTTACTTTTGTATTTAATTATATATTATTTGCAAAATATAAACTTGATAATATGTTATCCAATATTAGCCTTTTGCAAATCTTTTTTTAGTTTGGAAAGGATTTTCTTCTCTATCCTAGAGATGTAACTTTGCGAAATCCCCAACATATCTGCCACTTCTTTTTGGGTGCTTTCTTCATCTCCATTCAACCCAAACCTTAATTCCATAATTTTCTGTTCCCTGTCATTAAGCCTTCTTATTGCTTCCCACAGCAGAGCCTTTTCTCCGTTTTTTTCCAATGCTCCACTGGCAGTTTCTTCATCATTTTCTAATACATCACTCAACAAAAGCTCGTTGCCATCTTTGTCAAAATTAAGTGGTTCATCAAGACTAACCTCTGCCATTTGCCTAGATTTCTTCCTAATAAACATCAAAATTTCATTCTCTATACAACGAGAGGCATAAGTAGCCAGTTTAATATTCTTTTCCACATCAAAAGATTGCACTGCCTTAATAAGGCCCACTGCTCCCACAGAGATTAAGTCGTCAAGTTCTGCCCCTGTATTGTCAAATTTCTTTGCTATATAAACTACTAATCTTAAGTTATGCTCTATCAGTTCTGCTCTGGCATTTTCATCTTTTTTTCTTAACCTATCAAGCAGTTTTTCCTCCTCATCTTGTGAGAGTGCTTGTGGCAAAACTTCCTTACCACTTACATAGGCAATTAATTTTTCTTTTATATCCAAAAATTCTAAATTAAAAATTCGTTTTATAAAATTCCTAATCTTTCTACAAAGAGAATTTCCTAAGTTGTTATTTTTATACTTTTTCATAAAGATTCTCCTTTTAACACTACAGAGCCAATGGACTCAAAAGCCCCTGACAATCTTTTTTTGCAAAGCCAAAATTACCAAAGCCAACCAATGCATGCAACTCCTTGTATGACATTTTATTTTCCTTGGAATATATTCCATCAATTTCACAAACAAACATCTTACCTTCTCCATATGTTGTCTGACATGATATGTATCTACCATTTAATTTTCTTTCTAATTTTTTTTGTAAAACATCAACCACAGACACCCTTTCTTCAAATATTTTCAAAAAAGTATCCAAATCCAAAACTAAAATGGGCAAACCAGTGGTGCTGTCTTGCAACAAATTGCCACTATCTAAATATGCGGTAATGTCATAGTCCCTCCCCATAAAAACAAGCCTTAGGTTGTAATAAAAATTGCTAATTTTCCTCTTTTTATAAAATTGTTGAATAACCTTTTTACAGCAAAAATAACAAACGAATAAAAACCCAATAAGTAGATTTCCAGAAATTCTCCACTCAAAAAGTCTTGATATTCCCTGCCCAATGCCAGTATATAAGTATTTGAATAAAATAAAACTCAAAATAAACAAAGGAAGGTTCTTTTCTTTTTCCTTTCCTAACGAAAGAAAACAAACAAATATGCTTGTAGTAAGATTTACCAAGAAGTTTAATCCCCCTACAACCTTAATAATGGCGAAAAATACAATAAATACACTGCCAATAATGCTTGATGGCAAATCAAAAAAGATTTGTTTTTTTTCTTTTGTGATGCTTTTTGCACTGGATAGTGCGAAAAATAACAAGATAAAATTTTGCAAGAAACTATCTTCAATATAAATTTCCATATATACATAATACCTGTTTATCTAAATCAAAACAATGGGAATAAAAGGTTATAAAAAGAAAAAATGACTCCTTTTGTCTTAAAGAATCATTTTTATTAAATATATAAACAACTGAAAAAATATCTAGTGCAAATAGATTTTAATCCGTTGCACTTATAGCAAGCAATTACTTTCTCCTAAGCCTACTCAAAAAAGCAGGAAGTTCCTCATTTGATTGTTCTATCTGCACTCTTGATGTTGGGGTTCCTTGTTCTGTAGGTTCTTCTGGCTCTGTTCTTTGAGGTTGCTCTTGTTTTTCTTCATTAAAGAAGAATTTGTCAAAGTTCATTTTTGGCAGGTTGAGTTCTGTAGCATTTTCTTTTGGAATATTTGCAACTCGTTGTTGATTAAATCCTGTGGCAATAACTGTTATTTCCACTTCTTCATTTAGGGTATCATCAACACCAGCACCAAAGATTATATTGCAATTTTCATCAACCACATCTCTTACCAATTCGGCTGCCTCATTTACTTCATCTAGAGATAGGTCCAACCCTCCCTTTACATTGAGCAAAATACCTGTTGCCCCCTCAATATTAGTTTCTAGCAATGGGCTTTGAACTGCTTGTCTTACTGCATCAATAGTCTTGTTATCACCCTTTCCATGTCCAATGCCCATATGAGCAAGGCCTTTGTCTTTCATAATAGTCTTTACATCTGCAAAGTCCAAATTGATAAGACTTGGGGTAACAATGAGGTCGGATATTCCCTGGATACCTTGTCTTAACACATCATCAGCACAGCGGAAAGCCTCAACTATAGGAGTGCCTTTTGGGACAATCTTCAACAATTTATCATTTGGAATAATAACAAGTGTATCAACAAATTTTTTGAGATTGGCAATACCTTTTTCGGCATTGTCCATCCTTCTTCTGCCCTCGAAGTTGAATGGCTTTGTAACGACAGCAATCGTCAAGATATCTAACTCTTTTGCAACTTGAGCAACAACTGGCGCTGCACCTGTTCCTGTGCCACCACCCATACCAGCAGTAATAAAGACAAGATCGCAACCCTTAAGCATCTCTGTAATAACTGCTTTGCTTTCTTCTGCTGCTTTTTGACCAATTTCTGGATCTGCTCCTGCACCAAGTCCACGAGTCAATTTCTCACCTATTTGGATACGGTGAGTTGCCTTGCTCATCAGCAATGCCTGCTTGTCCGTATTTATTGCAACGAATTCAGCGCTGGTTATATTTGCAGCCACCATTCTGTTAACTGCATTGTTGCCACCACCACCAATTCCTACCACCTTAATATTAGCTATTTGACTTATGCTGTTTGAACTATACATATTTTATCCCTCCATAAATGTATAATTATAATTTGTCCAATACATATTTTTATTTGCCTTGTGATAAAGCATAATTTAACACCGACATAGAAGACGAATTATTTGGTTTGTTAAGCCCAGAGTATGGCATCTGAGCAATCAAAACATTTTTGCCAATGTTTTTGGCTATGACATCTTTTGCCCCTTTGATAAAAGACAACCCCCCACCTGTAAGATACAGTGGAATAAAATCTGGAAAATTGTATTGCCAACTTTCAAAACACTTGAGGATTCCCTTTGCAATCACTTCCACCCTACTTTCTACTATAGCATTGGCAACTCTCATAGATACAGGGGTCACTGTGCCATCAATAACAATATCATAGTTATCATTTTCTTCAGGCTTTATGCATAGCACAATTTTTCTATTAAGACTTTCAGCAGAAGAAAAAGGAATCCGTAAACATCTTGCCAGGTCTGCAGAAATATATCCACCACCCATAGAAAAACTGCTTAAACAAAGCACCCCTCTACCTCGAACTAGTGCAACTGTGGTTGTTATATACCCACAATCAACAAACAAAACATACTTATCTCTTTCGGCTTCATCAAAAAGATACAATGCTTGCGTATAGGCAGAAGATACAAAACCAAATTTTTCTACATTAGTCTTTATTAGTGCTTTAGAAATCTGGCCAAGAAATTTGTTGCTTGCCAAAACAAATGACAAACAAGCAGTAATCTTGTAATCTACTAGCCCAACAGGGTCAGATACACGGTTATTTTCGCCCAAGACATAGTAAACAGCATCTCTACTTATAACAGTATGGGTTTTATATTCCAGTTTCACTGCCGAAAACAAATTTTCGACATCTCTATTTGTTATGCGTTTTGGCTTCCCAAAATTTTGGCAAACATTCTTGCAAACACAAAAACAAAATTCAGTTGGGATACCAACCATAATTTTTTTTATCTTGCAACCAGTTATCCTCTCTGCTCCTGCAACCGCCTCAATAATGGCTCGTTCAAATTTAGAAGGCTCTAGCAGTTCGCCATCGGCAAAGCCCTCATAATTCTCACTGTATGAGCCACGAATATTTATTGTTTTATTTACATCTTGGCTCCCCACAAGCACTGTGATAGACTTGCTACCTATGTCCAAAATTGCTACCTCTTTTTGAGACATTTTTCCTTAGTGTTTATTCTCCTTTACAATGTTAATTATACATTTAAGTCTTTTTTCTTGTCAAACATTTTGAGTATATTTTATTTATTATTTAAGATATTTTTCGCCATTTTTTTGTGCCAATAACCATTGTCAAAATTTCTGTTGCATTAGCAACACAACAGTAAAAACAATATTTGTTATTATAGTCAGTCAAAAAATCCAGACAAATCTAATAGGCCAAACCCTTCTTCGTTCTGATTGCCAGAAATCTTTTTACAATTCGATAGTAGTCTTACCTTAATGTAATCTGGCGATAGATTGGGAAATTTTGAACAAATTAGCATACAAATACCCGCAATCATTGGAGTTGCAACACTTGTTCCACTCATTTGACTATATAATTTTTCATCCCCAAAATGTCCCCCTGTTATATTCACAGCAGGGGCAGTTAGGTCTGGCTTAAAAAATCTTCCCGCTGGTCCACGTGAGGAGAAGTTAGCAACAGCAAATTGACTTCTGTCAAAAGTTCCCTCTTTGTTTCTATTGTCGTCTATTCCACCCACAGTTATTATTTGACTAGAAAACCCAGGCGACTTTATAGTTTCTCCCTCAGGGCCACTGTTCCCTGCGGCAGCAACAACCACTATCCCTTGCCTCCACAAAGCCTCTGCTCCCACAACCAATGGGTCATTTCGTCCAATGGGGTTGCTTCCAAAACTCATACAAACAACTCTTATATCAAACTTTTTGTGATTGTCACTAACCCACTGCATTGCTTCCAATATTTTATCTGCACCAGCCTCTCCATTTTCAGCCAAAGCTTTTATCGCAACTATATCGCTTTTTGGAGATACTCCACAATATTTCCCTCCACTAGCAAATCCATTGCCACAAGCGATGCTGGCGACAAAAGTTCCATGCCCATTGTCGTCATAAGGGGTTGATTTGTTGTTGATTAAGTCAACAAACTGCACAATGCGGTTATGTATCAAGCAAAAGTCAATGTGCGGGCTGATGCCTGTATCTATTATTGCAATTCTACCACCTTTTCCCCAGCAATCTCTTTCGTATAGAGTGTCTAATGATAAAATTTTTTTGGATACATCAATCAACGCCGATACTTTTGCCTGTTTTGAAATAAAATTAACCATATTTGTTCTAGCAAAATGGACAATCTGACTAGATGTAAGGCTTGCTCCAAAGGCACTAATAAAGGGATAGGATTTTATCTTTATCCCTAACCTTTCTGCCTCACACAATGCTTGACTAAAATATCTTGTATAAACAATGCAATCATTCTTTGTTTCATCCTTTCCCATTTGTGCCACTTTTAGTAGTTCTGGGCAAATTTTGCTTAAATAATTACTCATTTTATTCGTCCATTATTTTTAATAATTTATTCAAATTATTCGTCCAATTTCTTTAATAATTCATTCAAAAAGTTCTTTTGATTATTATCTAAATAAGGAGATAAAAGACCTGCCATATTGGCAAGTTTTTCATGTGTTAATTCCCCATTTTGTAACTTTTGCTTGGACGCAGATAAAAATTCTCTCGTCAAATCTTCTTGTGACATATCTTTATATTTGTTATAGACCTCCTCTGCTGATTCTATTCTCTCCCTCTGCAAATTATCAGAATTTTTAATAATTTCCTCTTCCATTTTTTTTATATCAATATTTTCCTTTGCAAAATCGGATAAGTTTTTTGCCATTTTATCCTCCACATATACTATCTCAATATATGCTTAATACTCTGTCTTTGTTAAAAACTCTCCTTTTTTACAACACTATTTACAAAATACTATTTGTAAAACTACATCAATAGAAATATTAATTTATTATTTGTTTATTCACCCCAAAAAAAATCTTAGTAAAATATTATAAAATATCCAATGCACATTTTTATCCAAATATTCATAATAGAAAGAGATGAATAATAAAAAAGAAAATCCCCCAAAAGAGTATAATATTGATGTTACATCAATCTATCCACAAACATATATAGACGGGACAAAACTAAAAGATTTCAGCTGTCAAAACTGCGATGCATCTTCTTGTCAAAACTGTCAATGCAACTACAATTTATCACAACAAACAGAGATGAACGAACAAAATGTCCCTGCAAATTCTCCTAATATGCAAGACCTATTGCCACTTCTATTGCAATCGCTTGGTAGCAAAACAGATATCTCCTCTCTTATGCCTCTAATAAGCAAATTTAGCCAAAATATGACGCAAGATAGTGCCAGTGCTATTCAAAACCTCCTAAATTTCTTGCCAAATAAACAGAATAAAACTACCACTCAAAACTCTCTGGCAAAAGAAAAAACCAACACAGAATCTAAGCCTTCAAATAATTCAAAAATAGATAATTTTGAAATTATTAAGGATCTTTAGTGTAAAAAAATACCCAAAACGCTTGGGTATATTTCTCCTATTATGCTCTTTATTCTGCTTTGCTTTTTATCTTTCTACATTATCTCATTTTTGTTTGCTGTAGAATGATTTTATCATCTTTTGCAACGTTTGTGTGTTCTGACTCTCACTTACATTATTTTTATAGATATAGCCAACAATTTTTTCTTTGATATGATTTTATAAACTATCAAAACAAATTTTGTATTCCCTGTTATTTGGATGTTTCAGGATTTTTTTTGTTTTTTGTTTTTTCTTCGTTTTCATCCTGTTCAAAATTTTTTATCATATCATTTATTATCATAAGATTTTTGAATACTACGGCATGGTCAAAATTTTTGAGATTTAGCCCTGTCAATTTCTTTACCTTATCTATACGATAATTCAATGTGTTGCGATGCATATATGTATTCTCACTGGTAAGGCTAGTATTAAGCCCACTATCAAAAAAAGCATTTATTGTGTTCATCAGTTCTTCATCATTAAGAACCATTTGAATATTTGCGTGCTGGATTGCTTTTTTGTATACATCATAATTTTTCTCTGAGAAACAGGCAATAAGATTCTCCGGAGCAAACATTTTAGAAACTTTTTCTTCTATTGTTTCATTGTCATCAAAATTTAGATTGCAAACAATCAGTTTTTTTCTTCCCATAATTCTCTCCCAGCTTAATTATTCTCCACCTTGTCTATTGTTCCATATCTCAAAAAAATCTTTTTTGTCGCTATAGAGTCTGCGATTTGCTCATCGCTAGTGGCAATAATTAACAAAGTGTTTGGCTTTACAAAATATTTCTTGAAACATTTAATAAGTTCTTTTGTTTCGTTACTGGATAGATCTTCAAAAAGATTATCTATCAAAACAACATCTAGTTGATTTCTAAAACTGAGCCTTGCCACAGAAACAAGATATTTTTGAAAAAGTGTTAATTTGTATATTTTTTCTTGAGCAATAGATTCCAGTTTGAAATCAATAATTGCCTGGTTTATCTTTTCCTCTATCAGATTATTTTCAGTTTTTCTTGTTTCTAAAATATATTTAAGATTGTCATACACAGTTTTCTTTTCAAAGAAAGTTGCTTTGTATGGTATATAACCCATAGAAACATCAACGGAATAGTCCACCTTTGCCAGTGGGATATTTTTGATATACACCTCTCCCTTATCTTGCTTTTCTAGCCCTGCAATAAGCCTAAGCATACAAGTTTTGCCACTATCCTTAGGCCCAATAAGAGCAACAACTTCTCCTTTGTCCGCCTCAAAACTTATGTTAGACAATGCATAAAATTCCTTGGTATACTTTACAAATACATTTGAAAAACTAATCATAACAAAAATATTTTAGCAATTCTCTCAAATTTTATCAACTAATTTTGAGCATATTGCACAAAATTATTTTTATTTAACAAAAAAAGGCGTGATATTTGGCAAATTGTAGCAATTTAACAGTTCTTCGTTGTCATATTTTTACACAAAAAATGCTAAAAAATGAATGACTTATACCTTGGATTGTGATATACTCACAAAGATATTCAGTGTGTTAGCACTCATAGGGAGAATTTATTATGGATCTATTTGATAAATGTAAAAACTATACATTGCCAGACGAACTTATTAAAAAAGGGATTTACCCTTATTTCCATGCGCTACAAACCAAACAAGACACAGAAGTTGTTATGGAAGGAACCAATGTTATTATGTTGGGTTCTAACAACTATCTTGGCCTTACCAGCCATCCAGATGTTATTGAGGCAGGCAAAAATGCCATATTAAAATATGGCTCTGGTTGTTCTGGTTCTAGGTTTCTAAACGGAACGACAGTTCTTCATTTGGCTCTTGAAAAGGAGCTTGCAGATTTTTTGCACAAGGAGGAGTGTGTTACTTTTTCTACAGGCTTTCAAACAAACCTAGGCATAATCAGTGCTATTGTTGGCAGAAATGACTACATAATTGGCGATAAGGAAAATCACGCAAGCATATATGACGGTTGCAAATTAAGTTATTGCAAACAACTACTTAGATACAACCATAGTGATATGGCTGATTTGGAGAGACAACTTTCTTCCATTCCATATGATAGCGGTAAGCTTATTGTTACAGATGGTGTATTTAGTATGGGTGGAGATATTTGCAATTTGCCAGAAATTGTTCGCCTTGCCAAAAAATATAATGCAAGAGTTATGGTTGATGATGCTCATGCCTTTGGGGTTATCGGCGAAGGCGGCAGAGGAACTGCATCTCACTTTGGACTTGAAAAAGAAGTTGATATTATTATGGGAACTTTCTCAAAAAGTCTTGCATCTATTGGTGGATATATGGTTGCCAGTCACGAAGTTTGCAATTATGTAAAACACAGTTCTCGCCCTTACCTCTTTTGTGCCTCTATCACTCCTGCCAGTGTGGAATGTGCTAGAGAAGCATTGCGAATTATCAAGCGTGAACCAGAACGCATAAAAAGGCTTAATGATATAGCAAATTATGCCAGAAAAAAACTTAAAGAAAAACATGTTGACATACGAGATTCCGAAGCACCAATTATCCCAATAAACACATATGATAACGAAACAACATTTATTGCTTGCAAAAAATTGTTTGATAATGGTGTGTATGTAAACTCTGTTGTTTCCCCTGCAGTGCCTGTTGGGCAAAGTATTATAAGGACCAGTTATATGGCAACCCTTACAGAAGAACAAATAGACAGAGCAACAGATATAATAGCCAAAGTTATGGGTGAAATGGGACTCCTTACTACTCAAAAAAACAACACTAAGTAAATATAACCCTTATACACTTAAACAGCAAAAAAAAAATATATATATGGAGTATATAGATAATTTAGGGAATTTATTAGCATAATTCCCTTTTTTATCTCCAAGTATTCAACATAAATTCCATATTATGAATTGCAGACTTTTAATTATTTACAACCTATTTGTAAAAAAAGTTACACATATTACAGTGTAACTTTTTTATCATATGCTTTTGTAGGTTAAGATAATCAGTGTATCGCTTCAATGAGCCCAAGATTGCCATCATTTCTTCTATAAAGAACATTTACATTGCCTGTTTCACGATTTAGAAATACATAAAAATTGTTGTCTATTGTATCCAAGAACACCTCTGCATCTTCCACAGATATTGGTTCCAACTCGAAAGTCTTTTTCTTAACAACTTCTTGCTTCTTAAACACAGGTTCTTCTGCAAAGAAAAGATAATCTTTGTTAAGAGAGTCTTTCTTTAGCCTTGCATAGAATTTATCTCCATATTTTATGATTTGCTTTTCTACCTTTGGCAGTGCAAGGTCGATATTTTCATACATATTTTCTCCAGTAACCTCTGCCCTATAGAACAAACCTCTACTACGAATAGAAAGTTCAAGTTTTGCAATAATTCCTTCCATTTTGCAATTGACTTTTGCTACTGCGTCGTCATTGAAATATTTGTCAAGTTTCGAAACCTTCTTTTCTATAATTTCTTTCAATCTGTCCGAAACATTGTAATTTTTTGAGCTTATTTCTACTTTCATTTTTTTGTTCTCCTTTTTTTGTTGAGGCACAACTCAACCTTTTTACAATAGTATTTTAGCAAAAAAATAATATTTCTCAAAACATTTTAACTGCTTTTTACTCTCCACCCATCTGGAATTTCAAACCATTTTCGTCTGTAGAAACTACAATGTTGTTAGATTTAATCTCTCCAGACAGAAGGGCATCTGTAAGTTTATCTTCTATTTCTGTTTGGATAAGTCTTCTTAATGGCCTTGCTCCATATTCTGGCGATGTTCCCTTTTCTACCAAATACATCAATGCGCTTTCTGTAAACTTTAGGCTAATATCTCTTTCCTTAAGTCTTTTGTTCAACCCAGCAAGCATTATTTTAGCAATCTTTGTTAGGTCATCTGTAGATAGGCTATGGAACACTGTTATAACGTCAATTCTGTTTAGGAATTCTGGTTTAAACTTCTTCCTAACACTACTCATAATAACATTCTTCATTTGTTCATAATCTGGGTTGTCTGTGATAAATGATCCGCCACCAAACCCAAGTTGAGATCTTTGAGTATTTAGTTCGCTTACACCGCAGTTGCTGGTCATTATTATTATTGTATTTTTGAAGTTAACCGTCCTACCATTGCTATCTGTAAGCCTGCCGTCATCCAACACCTGTAGAAGTATGTTGAATACATCTGGATGTGCTTTTTCTATCTCATCAAACAAAACAACTGAATATGGTTTTCTCCTTACCTGTTCTGTTAATTGCCCACCGTCGTCATGCCCCACATATCCTGGAGGAGCACCTATAAGTTTTGATGTAGAGTAACTTTCCATATATTCACTCATATCAATTCTTATAATATTATTCTCATCATCAAACATAGCCTCTGCAAGCGCCTTACACAGTTCTGTCTTACCTACACCAGTCTGACCTAGGAATAGGAAGGAACCAATAGGTCTTTTTGAATCCTGCAATCCTACACGCGACCTTCTTATCGCCTTGCATACGCTAGATACTGCTTCGTCTTGTCCCACCACTCTCTTGTGTAATATTTCTTCCAACTTCAACAGTTTTTCTTTTTCACTTTCTGTTATCTTTGCTACTGGTATCCCTGTCCAACTAGAAACAACTTCTGCTACATCTTTCTCTGTTATCATAGGCTCTGCCTTAGGCTTAGAAAGGTTGTATTTGTCTTGCTCCTTTTTTAGTTCTGCATACATAGTATTTAGTTCATTAGCAAGTTTGGTGGATTTCTCATAATTATGCTGAACCAATGCCTCTTGATAATTCCTATGAGTTTCCTTAAATTTGTCTTGCATATCCTGTAGATGTTTTGGCTGTATAGTCCCACTTACTCTTGCCTTACTACTTGCCTCATCAATAAGGTCAATAGCCTTGTCTGGCAAACTCCTATCCATAATATATCTATCAGATAGTTTTGCGGCAGCAACGATTGCCTCGTCTGTTATTTGTATTTTGTGAAATGCCTCATAACTATCCTTTAGCCCACGCAAAATAAGTATTGTTTCATCAACACTTGGAGGATTTATCATAATAGGTTGAAATCTTCTCTCCAATGCTTTGTCTTTCTCTATAAACTTTCTGTATTCATCAGTAGTAGTTGCACCTATTGTTTGAAGCTCTCCTCTAGCAAGATAAGGCTTTAGCATATCGGCAACATTTGCTCCACCTTCTGTGGAACTTCCTGCTTGTGCCATCATGTGTATCTCGTCAATAAAAACAATAATATTTTTATTCTTTGTAATCGTTTCAATGGCATCTTTTAGTCTTTGCTCCAATTCTCCTCTAAACTTTGTCCCAGCCATAAGAGAACCTATATCTAATGCGTAAATAGTTTTATTGGCCAATACACTTGGCACTCGTCCTTTTACAATAGCCTGAGCAAGCCCTTCTACCACAGCAGTCTTACCAACCCCGGCTTCACCAATTAGTATTGGGTTATTTTTGGTCTTTCTGCAAAGGATTTCAATCAGTCTTTCTGTTTCCTTATCCCTCCCAATAATAGGGTCCATCTTTCCTTGTCTTGCCTTCAACGTTACATCATAACCCATTTCTAGCAGATTTTCTGGCAGGGTGCTTTTGTCGTTTGGGGCTGATTCTCCCATGGTGTCAAAATTTCTGCCATTATCAACATTGGTATTCTTAAGCTCTTCATAAATCCTTTCTCTCAAGTTAAGTGTATCTATATTGAAATAAGAATTTAGAAGTTTGAATGCATAGCAATCTTCATTATACAAAATTGCCACCAAAAAATGCTCTGCACTCAAGAAATTATGTCCCAATTTGAACGCAATATTAGATGCAGTAACCAAAATATTTTTACTCCTTGGTGTCAACTCCAACTTTTCTGGAGAAAGGTTTGGGTTGTATCCCGCACTGCCTATCCTACTTGCAAGTTTTTCTTTGGTTACATTCTCATCTTTTAGCATTTTGCATGCAAGAGATGATGGCACACACAAAATGCCATATAGCAAATGTTCAGAGTCTATCTGATTGCCATTCATTTTTTTTGTTATCTCTCCTGCATAGTTTAGCACCTTTTGTGCACTATCTGAAAATTTTATAAAGTTATTCATTTTCTCCCTCCTTAAAAAGATTTATCAAAACATTGCGAATTATATTTGCTCTAAGGCTTCCTTCCATTTTGACTGGCGAACCTAAAGCCTTATCACTGGTTGCCAGCAATAAAACCTTTGCTTGTTCATTTGACAAAAAGTTTTTGTTAATCAAATCCTCTATCAGATATTTTGTATCCTTGTAAGATATGTCATTTTTTAGCCTTTCTACCACGTGTTTTAGATAATCGTTGTCAAAATCTCTTATCCGTTCCAGCCTTATAAACCCTCCGCCACCTCGCTTACTTTCTACCACAAAACCTCTGTCAAAGTTAAATCTTGTAGAAAGAACATAGTTTATTTGGCTTGGAGCACATCCAAAATATTCTGCAAGTTCATTTCTGGACAAATCTATTTCGTCACTGTCTTCCAAAGTAGATAAAATAAACTCTTCAATTATATCACTAACTGTTGCCATATTTTCCTCCTTTTAATACTTTGACTTTCTTTGACTTTTAATATTATATCTCCGATAGTTTTCAATGTCAACATATTTTCAAAGAATTTTAGAAAACCTTTGCTTTATTTTTTTTATATAAGTTTTTAATCAGGTTACTTTATTTTTTTACATATATTTTAACTAGGTTATTTTATTGTTTTTATATAAGTTTTAACTAGATTATTGCATTATTCTGTATAATTTACACAAAAGACTTAATAAATAAAATTACAATATAATCTACGTAAAGTTAATTCTATAAAAAATAGGAAAGAAAACTTCTTCCCTATTATCTTTTGTTATTATTCTATTTATACAATTATTTTGATACAGTTGCTGTTTGACCATTATTAGTTGGCTTATCATTATCAGCAATGTTGTTTGAGTTCTCTTCTATTTTGGTTTGTTGTGGATGAGTCTTTATATATTTTGTCCATTTGATGTATCCATATATGGAATTGGTAAGATAACCAAGTGACAAAATCAACAAGACGTATCTTCCGGATATACACCACATAACCGCCTCAACCAAGCATACCCCAATCCAAGGAATCCACTGTTCTCTAAATCTTAACAGGATAAACAATCCATTAAGGACATTTAGCGCACCACCCAAAGCATCTAGCCACCAGTAATCACTCATACCTTCTGCAGTAATTGAAATAACAGTAAACAATGCACCAATCGCCAACGAAACTCCAAGAATTATAAAAAACAATACAAGGTCAAGCTTCCAATTTATCTTTTTTACTACAGTAAGATCATTGTTTTCTTTGTCTTTCATCTTATTCCAAGCAAAGAAATCAACAAACAAAATAGGCATCCAGAATATAATTTCGTATAGAGCATTTACATAATAACCGTTGACTATATAAATAACTGTTTGAGTTAGGTCATAAAACAAGAAAGAAACTACAAAAGCCCATCTTGTTTGCTTGGATAAAAGCAACTCACAAGTTATCCCCCCGACCAATGTAACACATTCTATAATCCTCACCCATGTCCTTGTTTCATCACCTGGAAACAATATAGCAAGGACAATGCCTGCAGTGGTCAACAAAAACAACCAAATCTTTTCGTATGTTGTAAAATAATTCCAAACCTTTACAAACCAATTATCTTTTTTCTTTTCCTCTGTTATGCTTTCCATAGTAGTCGTCCAGTAAATATTTACAAGCCTGGACTTTCTCCTTTTTTAATGTTCCATATTATATCAGTATAAAGGAATAAAGTCAACACATATAAGGCAAAATCACCAACTATTTGCTAAAACCATTTGACAAAAATAATTTGTATGTTATCATTGCTATTGTATTAGACAAAAATAGGAGAAAAAATGTATTACGGATTTGATATTGATGAAAAACTTGTAGAGTTAAGCAAACAATGTGAAAATGAGGTGGTGGATATTTTTAATAAATATGAAGAGAATTGTCTGTTTTGCAGTGCAAAAGTATTGAAGGCTTTTCACGACAATAGACTATCTAGCAGTGATTTTGTTTCTACCACTGGTTATGGATATAGTGATGAAGGGAGGGATAAGTTGGAGAGGATTTACTCCCAAATTTTTGGAGCAGAAGATGCCCTTGTCCGTCCACAGATTATGAGTGGAACACACGCACTTTCTCTCACATTTTCTGGGTTGTTGAAAAGTGGAGATACTATGATAAGCATATCAGGAGAGCCATACGACTCGCTAAAGAGCATCATAGGCCTTACTGGCAACAGTAGAAATTCCCTAATCAAAAATGGCATAAAATATGAGCAAATTGAACTGATAGACGGAGATTTTGACATAAAGACAATTTGTGAAAGGCTAAAAAAGAATGATGTTAAGTTGGTCGAAATTCAACGAAGTCGTGGCTATAGCAATAGACCAAGCCTAACTATAGACAAGATTGAAAGAGTTTGCTCTGCAATAAGAAAAGTTAATAAAGAAGTTATAATTATGGTTGACAACTGCTATGGCGACTTTGTAGAAGACAAAGAACCAACCGAAGTGGGAGCAGATATTATTGTTGGCTCTCTTATGAAAAACCTTGGTGGCGGAATAGCACAAACTGGTGGGTATATTGTTGGCAAAAAGATTCTAGTAGAAGATGTAGCCGAAAGGTTCTCTGCCCCATGCATTGGCAAAGATATTGGTGCTAATATGGGACAATTACAGTCCTTCTACAAAGGACTTTACAATGCTCCAAGTGTAGTATGCTCCACACTCAAAACTATGACTCTTGCTAGCCTTATGCTAGAAAAACTGGGTTATAATGTTAGTCCAAAGTGGAATGAAAAAAGAGCAGATATTGTGCAAACTATTGCACTAGAAACACCAGAAAACCTTATCAACTTCTGTGTAGGGATACAGCAAAGTGCCGCAGTAGAAAGTTATGTAACACCAATCCCAGGAGAAACCCCTGGCTACCCTCATGAAGAAATTATGGCAAGTGGAAGTTTTACTCAAGGCTCTACGATAGAACTGTCTTGTGATGGTCCACTTGTTGCCCCATACACTGCATATATGCAAGGGGGATTGACCTATGAATATGGCAAACTTGGCATACTGATTGCTATCAATAATTTTAGAAAGAAAGACTGAGTAACATCTACTCAGCCTTTTTACTAAAAATCTTCCAAGAAGTTATGTCTTTTGCCATCTTTATCTTTGTAACCAATAACCTGCGAAAGATTAACATTGCTCATACTCCTAAATATATTGTCTGGAATTTGTTTGTTATGTTTTTCCATTTCTCTTATCAGGTTTTTTGTCCACTTGCGCATAGACTGTGTTTCTTTGTCGCTACCTTTATTATAATTTTGTTCAGTAAATTTGCAAGCACATGCAAGAAATTGCAGTTTATAGGTATCTTTCCAAGCGATAATATCCTTTTCTCTTATATAAATCATTGGGCGGATAAGATCCATTCCTTCAAAGTTCTGGCTGTGTATTATTGGCATCATTGTCTGAATTTGTGCCCCATAAAGCATACCCATAAGCACCGTTTCTATAGCATCATCAAAGTGATGCCCCAGTGCAATCTTATTACAACCAAGTTCCTGTGCCTTGCTATACAAATACCCCCTTCGCATCCTAGCACAGATGTAGCAAGGAGACTTTTCTATGGTAACTACATTTTCAAAAATTGGAGAATTGAATATCGTTATCGGCACCCCTAGTAGTTTTGCATTTTGTTCTATCTTTTCCCTGTTTTGCTTGCTATACCCAGGGTCCATAACAAGAAAAACCAGTTCAAAAGGATATTTGTTGTGCCTTTTAAGTTCCTGAAAGAGTTTTGCCATAAGCATACTGTCTTTGCCACCAGAGATACATACTGCAACCTTATCCCCTGGGGCTAGGAGGTTATAATCATTTATTGCTCCAACAAACTTTGCAAAAATGGACTTATGGAATTTCTTCCTAATCCCTTCCTCTACCATTTGTTGAACAGTTTTTTCTTCCTTTATTCTATCAAGGCTTTCATCAGCGACTATTTCTGCTGGTGATTTATTTTTTTTGCTTAACATATCTTTTGCTCCCAACTTTCTGCTATTATATCATAAACTAGTTACAAATACAAATGTTTATCAAATTGGCCATTTTACTAAGGCGGTCAGAACATATATTCTTTTTTTGACATAAAATAAGTTAGACAACAAAAAAACCACAAAAAACCCCTTAACAAAAAAAATAAAAAATTTTCGTAAAATATCAAAAATTTTCTTGACTAATATTTATTTGTTTGGTATATTATAAAAGCATTGCAGTGGTGCTTTGCTAATAAATAGGTATGCGGGGGTGGCTCAGTGGTAGAGCGTCACCTTGCCAAGGTGAACGTCGCGGGTCCGAATCCCGTCCTCCGCTCCATATGGGAGTATAGCTCAGTTGGTTAGAGCACTTGCCTTACAAGCAAGGGGTCGTAGGTTCGAGTCCTACTGTTCCCACCATCTGAACTAACGTGGCACCATAGCCAAGTGGTAAGGCAGAGGTCTGCAAAACCTTCATCCCCAGTCCGAATCTGGGTGGTGCCTCCAAGACTGACCCAAGTTGCCACATGTTTGCCGAAGTGGTGAAACGGTAGACACAAGGGACTTAAAATCCCTGGAAGGCAACTTCGTGCCGGTTCGAGTCCGGCCTTCGGCACCAATTAAAACTAAATCGAGCCATAAAGTAATTTGTGGTTCGATTTTTTCTTGTTAAAAAACCCAGCAGAAAAACTGTTGGGTTTCTATTCGACAATTTTTTACAAACCTTTTATCACAACAAAAACTACAGGCTTTTAGTCTAAAAACAACATAAACAACCACAGTGAACAGATAAGTGATAGTTATCTGCTTCCCTTTTTCATTTTGGTTGTAATACTATTTTGGTTGATTACTCATTGTCAAAAGTGATTTTGTTGCTAACAGAATATTTATCTACCGCAACATTCTGCATCTCTGCCACCACAAGCGCCACAACATTTTGATTTCTTTGTTGCTTTTTTTGCTTCTCTAGACATACTATACCTCCTAAATATATTTTTTGCAAAGCAACATAAAAAATTCCACCAAAATATTCCAATGAGATTAAGTCGACCAAAAAACATTTTTGTTTGCGTCAATTCTAAGCACTCCATGAGTTGTTTTAATCTTTTCCTTTTCAGACAATGTAAAATAGGCATTGCAAAGTTTTAAGAATTTTTCATCAAACTTTTCAAGCACATCTTCCACCTCCATCAAAACTCCAGAAAAAGTGGATATTTTTACCTTAACAGTCTGCCCGTCAAGACAAAAAATTATTTCATTCATATTATCAAACATTTCTTTATTAAGGTTTGCAAAACAATGCAAGTTGGCAGTGGAGTTAAATATTTTGTTGTTTTGGGTAAGGAATTGTCCACAATCCAAAACATTCTTGCTTAATCCAAAAAAAGTAAAATAATCTTGTCTAATACCATTTTTCTCAAAATATATACCCTTTACCTTCCCTTGTTTTTGCAACAAAGTATTTTGCCACTCTTGTGTTGGTTGGATATCTATCAACTTAAATTCACAATCGAGTAGATACGCTTGTCCATCAGCAACAAAATAAAAGGAAACATCTCTCCTTCCCATTTTAATAAGCAATTTGTTAGGAAAAATTTTCTCCATACCCAAAACTTTTAGGTTTGGCTCGTTGTATTCAATCTGCCCATTGTATTTGTCATTTGAAACAAAAAAGATTGATGAGCCATAGTCAAAAGTTGTTTCGCTAATTATTCTTTGTCTTATCGCTGACAATTCTGGAGTATAAGAAACCATTTGTCCGTTGTTATAAAATGCAACATCTACTACTTTAAGTTCAAACACAGTAGATGAAAAGGAAAATACTAACACAAAAACAATGGTTATAATAACAACAATCAAAAGACGTCTTTTCGTCACAAGATTACACCCCTTTTGTTCGTTTTATATCAGCACCAAGTGAAGAAAACACCTCCTCTATTTTTTCATATCCCCTATCCACATAATGTGCATTTTGTATGGTGGTTTTGCCCTCTGCCATCATTCCAGCCAAAATGAGTGAAGCCCCAGCCCTAAGGTCGCTAGCAACAACCTCTGCACCAAAAAGTTTATCCACACCAGTTACAATAGCAACTCTATCTCTTGTAGTTATATTTGCCCCCATTTTTAATAGTTCCGACACATGTTTTAGCCTTGTTTCAAAAAGATTTTCTACAATGACGCACGTTCCATTGCTAGTAGTCTGAAGGGCAAGGCTCTGCGGTTGTAAATCGGTGGGAAAACCAGGATAAGGCAATGTTTCGATGTTTCCAAAAGTGCTTAGTCTTTTGTTTGAAGTTACTCTAATGCTATCATCTTTGTATTCCATTTGCAAGCCAGCATCTGTTAACTTTGTCAAAAGCGAGCAAATATGTTCTTTTTGGACATTTTTCACCAAAACATCACCACCACAACAAGCAACAGACAATATGTATGTGCCAGCAATAATCCTATCTGACACAGGAGTCCAAACGGTAGAATGTAACCTATCTACCCCTTCTATTTCTATTGTATCACTGCCTGCACCAGCGATTTTTGCTCCCATAGAATTCAAAAAGTTTTGCAAGTCCACAATCTCAGGCTCTTTGGCACAGTTTATTATCCTAGTTGTTCCCTTTGCCAACACACCTGCCATCATTATATTCTCCGTTGCTCCAACACTAGGAAAATCCAAATGAATATAATTCCCGATAGGTCCAGAAGTTTCGCACCTTATCATTCCATGCTTTTCTACCACTTCAATACCCAGATTCCTTAAGCCCTTGAGGTGTAAGTCTATGGGTCTTGCGCCAATCTCACAGCCACCTGGATATGTTACAACCGCTTTGCCCAGCCTGCCCACAACAGAGCCCAAAAGGAAAATTGACGAACGCACTTTTTTCGCCAAAGACTTTGGGATAGTAGGGTTGTTGATATTCGTGCAATCTACAACCAAAATCCTATCTATCTTGTCTACCTTTGCTCCAATAGAGGTTAAAATTTCAACCATACAGTTGATGTCCGAAAACTCTGGGCAATTGTTCAAAACAACAATCCCATCACACAAAACACACCCCGCCAAAATTGCAAGATAAGAGTTTTTTGCACAAGGGACAACAACCTCACCAAAAAGTTGGTTACCACCAACAATTTCAAATTTATCCATTACATCTCCACCAAAATATGTATATATCATTTTATGGAGAAAATATTTTTTTTGTTAAAAAAAATCGGCTATTAACCGATTTTTTCACTTATTTCAACTTCAACAGTTTCATCTTTGCGATAACCAATATTGGATTCTTTTTGTGGGTCAAACACAAGGTTGCACACAGAAGCAACTAGTTCATAAATGCCAAGTGTTACCAATCCCAACAAAAAGTAGCACCAGGACCTTGATTTCCAACCATTTGGCTTAAGACTGGTTCTGTTTATTATGATACTTCCAATAGCACCAAGGAAAAATGTCAACAAAAATCTTGCAAGATTGCTATTATCTTTCATTCCCCCTTCCCTCCTTTTTTTAACTTTGCCACCTACGCTATTTTAACAAAATTGATAAAATTATGTCAACGTATTTATAGCTATGTCTAAAAATTTTATAAAAATTGAATATATGCAAACAAAAAATTAATAAAAACTGACTAACTTCCCTGAATATTGTTTTCAAGTATTACATTGTTGCACTCTTGTTCTACTTCTCCAAATTGCATTCTACCAAGAGCATTGCATCTATCAAGGAGATATTTGGTCATTTCTTCTCTTGTTTCACAAATTCTTTTTAGTTCACTAAATCTTATTGGTTTGTCAAAAATATATTGCTTTTCTTTTTTCTTGTAGTAACTAACATAAATAGGAACATCAAAGCCCTCTTTTTCTAGATACTTTGCAAGCACCACAAACCCTGCATAAAAGCCCTCAAGTTCTGCAAGATAACCTTTTTCAGACTTTTCTGGGAAAATGACAATATTGTTCCCTTCTTTTATTGCCCTGACACTTTCTTTAATGGTCTTCATAAACATATTGTCGTGATATGTTGAAATTAAGTTTAACCCTTTATAAAACAAGTTGGTTAGTGGGCTGGCAATCAAGCAAAACAGTCTTGCCAAAGTCAAATTCCAGTGCTTCTTCTCATGATAATACACTTCTGTTTGGTATTTATACATTGTTTTTAGTCCAGAATTCATCTCTGATGTTCCCCAAAAGCGAACAGGAAAATCAGCATACAATTCCAAAGATAAAGGAGCATCTGTGCCCTCGTGGTTGCTCAGAATTATTCCGTTTTCTTCTATCTTTTCGCCAAGATATATAAATTCACATTTTTTGTATCTAATATGTAGTGGTAGTTTTAGGCACCTAAACCACATTTTTCTTTTTTGCTTAAATTTTTTGTTTTTCACAGCAATATGATAACATATTTTTATCGCAAATCAAACAATTTTCGACATAAAATTGCAACCTAAACCAAAAAAATACACTATCCAAAAATTATTCTATTAAAAATATTTAGTTATACTAAGCACCTAATATTTATAACGACTTTACTATCGCCAAGTTATCTTTATCTATATTTATTGAACTATCTTTTCCTTTTATGTTTTACGACAATATTATTTTGAAAGGAAGATAAATATTCGTCACTTCTACCCTGCCTGTCTATATTTAGCAAAATGCCTATTGCCGACATAAAGACTACTAGAGATGTAGAGCCAGCAGATATAAATGGCAAAGGAAGCCCTGTTGGTGGGATAAGCCCTGTTACAACTGCTATATTCAACATTGTCTGGATTCCTATCAAAGAAGTTATTCCACTGGCGAGATAACACCCAAAGCGATTTTTGCTGTTGATTGCTATTTTTATCCCACATACAATCACTACAAGATAGCAAGCTAGGATTGCAATACAACCAAGCAAACCACACTCCTCAGCAATGATGGAAAAGATAAAATCACTCTCTGCAAAAGGTAAAAAAAGGTATTTTTGTCTAGAAGAAAATAGTCCAGTCCCTACTAATCCGCCACCACCTACTGCAAAAAATGATTGTATTAGTTGATAACCCTCTCCTTTTGGACTTGCCCATGGGTCAATAAAAGCCAGCAATCGCAAAAGCCTGTATGGTTCTATAATTATTAAAACAGGAACAAGCGCTATTGCAGGGATTGCTAACATCATAATATGCCTAAAAGAAATTCCACCTACAAACAGCATAACCAACATAACAAAGCCCACACACATAGTTATAGACATATTTGGCTCTAGAATAATCAGCAAGCACATAAGTCCGCCACCTATTACTACAGGCAAAATTGACTTAAAATGTTTTATATCCTTGTGATGTTTTGCAAGATAACTGCTTGCAAATATAACAAAGCAAAATTTTGCAATTTCACTAGATTGAATGGTAAAGCCAGGCAATCTTATCCAACGCTTTGCCCCGTAGTTCTCTACCCCCAGCCCTGGGATAAATACAAGAGCAAGCAATACATAACCCACAATTAATGCAACCAAACCAATGGAATTAAGTTTGTTGTAATTTAATCTGCTAATAACAATCATAGAGGCAAGCCCCAACACAAAGCCAATGACTTGTTTAATCAAAAAAAAGTATTCATTGTTATAATTCTTTTTGGCATAATAGCAACTGGCACTATATACCATAACAACCCCAAACAGGCTCAAAATAACGATTAAAAATGCCAACACCCAACCACTTTTACTTTGCAAATTCCAAAAAGATTTTGTCTTAGATTTTGAAAAGTTATTCACTATTACTCTATCCACATATACTACCCTTAATTTTTAATTTACTATGACATACCTATTGTTCTACTGTTTCTTTGTAAAAAGCATTGATATACTCCAAAAATTTCTCTCCTCTATCCTCATAATTTTCAAACTCATCAAAACTTGCACTGCCTGGAGATAATAACACATCACAACCATTTTCTGCTATCTTGCACGCCTCGTATGTCGCCTCTCTAAGTGTTTTGAACCCCTGTATATTTTGCACATTATATTCCCTTGCAGTTTGAACAATTTTGGCTGACAACTCCCCAAATGTTAATATTTTTTTGACATTTTGTGGCAAATTTTCAAAGATGTATTCATATGAAAGTCCCTTTTCACTGCCACCAAGCAAAAGGATTACTTTCCTGTCTGAGTTCATAGAAAGAAGTGCTTGCTTCACCGCATCGATATTGGTTGCCTTGCTGTCGTCAAAAAATCTAATACCACCCCTTTCTTTTACCATTTGCAATCTGTGTTTGCTTGGTTCAAAAGTTTTTATGCCACACACAATATGTTTATTTTTAATTTTTAGTAGTTTGCATATAGCAACTCCTGCCATAACATTTTCTAAATTATGCCTACCCAGCATTTTTACCTCTTCAGCAGAGCAAATCACCTCTGAATGACGACCATTATCATACCATATTTGACCATTGAGCAAATAGCAACTATTATTTTGTTCTCCATATCCAAAAGTTACAATATTACTTTTAATATTGCCAACAGGAAGCCCATTTTGAACAACCGCATAATCTTTTTTGCCCTGATTTTCAAATATTCGATATTTCATATTTACATAGTTTTTCATCGTCTTGTGCCTATCCAAGTGGTCCTCGGAAATATTCAATAAGCAAGCGATATGTGGGCGAAAAGTTCTCACTGCTTCCAGCTGAAAACTGCTAACTTCACAGACAAATATTTTATGGCGAGATTTCTTTATTTTGGAACAAATGGGTGTGCCAATATTCCCCACCAATTCGTAATTCTTGCCAGCACATTTCAATATATTTCCAACAAGTCTTGTAGTAGTGGTCTTGCCATTTGTTCCTGTTATAGCGACCAATTTGCCGGCAAACTTTCTTGCACCTAGTTCCAGTTCACTTATGACTTCTTTGCCTATTGTTTTTGCATAACAGATATTTTTGTCAAAAACACTTACTGCAGGGCTAATAATTATGATATCCATTCCATCAATTACATCTCTGTTGACTCCTGTTAAAACAAAAACATTTTTCCAATTAGAAAATTTGGAAATTAACCTTTGCTGAACATCTTTGTCGCTATCAAAAACAAAAAACTTGTCCTTTTTATTGTATAACAAGTCAAAACTTGCCTCCCCACTAGAAGCAAAACCCCATATCAAAACACTTTTGTGCATAGATCTCCTCTGCGACCTACAAAATGCTTAACACAAACACTGTGCTAAGTCCTATCAAAAAGGTCACAACAATATATATGAATACAATTTTCGTTTCATACATACCCTTGTGTTCCAAATGATGATGAAAAGGTGCCATAAGGAATATTCTTTTGCGTGTTCGCTTAAAATGCAACACTTGCAAAATTACACTTACACTAGACACCACAAACATAACTCCAACGATAGGGATATATAGGCTTGTCCCATTTAATACACAAACCACACTCATCAGCCCTCCCAAAGCAAGAGAACCAGTATCTCCCATAAAGATTTTGGCTGGGAAGAAGTTAAATATTAAAAAAGCAAGCAATCCTCCGCTAACACCAAAAAAAATTATATTTAGATTTTGCGCCTGCAAAGCATACTCTCCGCCCACACTCCTCATATAAAACGAACTAACAAATGTCATAACGACAAAAAATATAAAAGAAACTCCCCCAGCCAAACCATCTAGCCCATCTGTTAAGTTTACACTGTTGGTCGTTGCAACAAACACCAAGACAACAAAAGGAATGATCAACCATCCAAAATTTACTCTTATATTGGAAAAAGGAAGCCAAATTTGTGACAACTCTGGATTTCTAAAGGCAAAAAATGCAACAATTACTGCAATTAACAACTGAAAGATTATTTTTTGATAAGGTCTAAGACCAAGATTTCGCTTAAACTTAATTTTTATGTAATCATCCAAAAAGCCCACCAATCCATACGCTCCAAAAACAGCCAAACATAGTATAGGGACGAGCAGTTGCCCCTTAAAGAAAAACAGTGACACAATAATTGTTGGCAAAATAAAAATCAATCCACCCATAGTTGGAGTCCCTTGTTTAATATTATGTTCTCCAACATACTCTGATATGGTTTGTCCAAATTTCAACTTCTTTGCAAATTTTATGTAAAAGGGTGCAAATATCAAACTGACCACAAATGTTATCAAAAATACAAAATATTCTGCCATATTCACCCTCTTTTATTTTACTTTAATAATTAAAAATGCTTTTGCTAATAGTTTTTTAGTTTTTATAATTTAATCGATGTTTGTTTGTCCATTTTTGCAAAATGTATAATTTAATCACACTCAATTATATTATTATCCCTAAACCAAATAAAATGCCGACAAAAATTTCCAAAAAAAGTCAAATTCCTCTTATATTGAAAATTTTATTCTTCCTACTGCAAAATTTACTTTTTTTGCTCAAACTTTACTGTTTTTTTGCAAAATTTATCTTTTCTGTAAAACATACCATTTTTATTGGAAGTTTTGATTTTTATTGAATGATTTGACTTTAATTTGTATGTCAGTTCAACATAATTTATCCATATTCAAGTGTTTTATAAATAATTTTTTACATAAATTTTTGTAGTTCAATTTCGTCCGAAAAAGGAATCTTCTTACCATTTATTTCCTGACCTTTTTCTGCCCCCTTACCTGCAATCAACAGTACATCTCCCTTTTTGCAATATTCATATCCCCTTTTTATTGCCTGCCTTCTATCTAATACAATTTCATAATTGTTTTTTGTTATTCCATCAACAATATCATTTGCTATTTTTTCTGCCTTCTCAAAGCGAGGGTTGTCGCTACTAACTATCACCTTGTCAGCAAGCATAGAGGCAACATACCCCATTTTTGGCCTTTTTAATCTATCCCTGTTGCCACCACATCCAAAGACCAAAATTATTTTGCCTGTGCAAAATTTCTTCACTCCACGCAAGGCGTTTTCCAAGGCATCTGGAGTGTGAGCAAAATCAACAATTCCTACAATTCCATTTTTGAGCATAAAGACATTCATTCTTCCGTCAATTTTTGCTACATTACAAGCAACATTGTATATTGTCAAATTATCAATGCCAAGAAGTTTGGCAGTTGCCATACTGGCAAGTAAGTTATAAACATTAAACTCGCACAACATATTTGTATCAACAACAAACTCATCACCAAGAATATTTGCAAAAAAATGAGTCCTTCCGTCTTTATATTGTATATCTCTAGCACGACAATCTGCCTGCTCTTTTATCCCATAGGAAACAACCTTGCTATCAGAAACTTTACAGAACAACTTTCCATATTCGTCATCACTATTTATCACACAAATTTTGCAATATCTTTTCTTTAGAAACTTAGACTTGCACAAGGCATATTGCCCCATACTTCCAAAATAGTCTAAATGGTCTTGAGATAAGTTGCTAAAAACCCCCACTTCAAATTTTATACCCAAGAGTTTTTTTAGGTCAATGGCATGGGCAGAAACTTCACAAACAACATATTCCACTTTTTTGCAATACATATCATTGACTATTCTAAAAAAGTTTACAGTGTCTGGAGTAGTCAAATTTGGAGGCAATGATATACCATCATACTTCACTCCATTCGTTCCAATAAGCCCGGCTTTTTTACCATCAGAATTAAGCATTTGCCAAATTATACTAGAAATAGTTGTTTTTCCATTAGTCCCTGTTATCCCAACAAATTTGAGCCTTTTAGTTATATTATTATAATAATTATTACACACTTTTGGCATAATATTTCGGCAGTTTCGCACTAAAATCTGAGTTAAAGAACTTTCGACCCAATGTTCGACAATCAGTGCTACAAAGCCATTATGCTCTATTCCTTCTACAAAATTATGTGTATCATAATTTACTCCCTTGTAACAAAATAGCAACCCATTGGTCGGTTTACCTCTGGTAGATTGACTCAATTCTCCTATCTCTATGTCCAAATCTCCACGCACTTCGCATATAGGCACATTTTTCAAAACATCTCTTAATTTCATTTTTTTCCCCCACTTTATGCTAATTTTATAACAATCGCACTGTCACTACTAACATTTGAGTTTGCGTATGGAAATTGAGAAATGACACTTTCTCCCTCTCCATCTACTTCATAATAAACACCCATTTTATCCAGCAAAGCCACTGCTTGCGAAACAGACATTCCACAGAGTTGTGGCACTATATAAGTGCTATTTTTTATCTCTCCTGCTGGTAGAACTCCTTTATATTTGATAATACCCTCATAAAGAGTCTTTGCATATGGTTTTGCAACTACACTGCCATAATATGCCCCACTTGATGGTTCATCTACACAAATCAAAACAGCATACTCGGGTTTTTCTCCTTGATTAAGAAATCCAAAAAAACTAGAAACATATTTTCCTCTGGCAATCTTTCCATCTTCACCATACTTTTGAGCAGTCCCCGTTTTGCCACCAATTTTATAACCTTCAACAAAAGACATTTCTCCAGTTTTGCTTACTGCCTGTTCTAGTAAGTATCTTATTTTTTCTCCTACCTCTTTTGTTACTGTATAACTTTTGGAAATGGTCGTTGATTGATATATATTATTATTTTCGTCAAAATAACCCGAAAGCACCCTTGGAGTGTTTAGCACACCACCATTTATTATAGAGCAAAATGCATTGGCAAGTTGAATCTCACTTACAGCAACCGTTTGACCAAAAGATATTCTGGCGAGGTCAACATCTTTAACTAGATTTTCATCTAGCAAAATCCCTCCACTTTCGCCAGATATGTCCACCGAAGTTTTGCTCCCTATACCAAAAGATTTTAGATATTTATAAAGTTTTTCCTTGCCAAGACGCAACCCTAGGTCCATAAAGCAACAGTTGCAAGAGTTCTGCACTGCTTCAACCAATGTTTGACTGCCATGCCCCAGAGTTTTCCAGCATTTTATCTTTTCGCCGTCAATTATTCTATATCCTGGACAAAAAAACTTTTCGTTTTCATCAGTCAAATTTTCACTAAGAGCAGCAGAGAGTGTAAGTATCTTAAATGTTGAGCCTGGCTCAAAAACATCGGTTATAGCAACATTTTTGGTTAATTCCATCAACTCCTTTACATTATCCCTTGGAATATTATTTAGGTCAAAACTAGGAGATATGGCTAAGCCCAACACCTTAGATGTTTCTGGATCAATAACCAAAATAGAAGCCTTTTTTGGATTGTGGTCTATAATTATCTGATCCAACACTTCCTCCAACAAAACTTGTATGTTTACATCAATATTCAGTCGTAAATTAAGCCCATCAATAGGTTCTACATAATATTTTAGTGAGTCATCTAGCCTTACCCCACGCACATCACTCTGTGTGAGATACTTTCCGTCAGTGCCAGATAGTTTATCATCATAAAAACTCTCCAACCCACTCTGTCCCACACTGTCGCTGGTCAAAAATCCCAATACTTGCGCCATTGCCTTGCCATATGGATAATACCTCTTTACGTTCTCACTCAAATATATTCCTTCTAATCCCTTCTCTATTATGCTTTGCGCCATCTTCTCGTCAACCTGAAGTTTTATCAAACTTTCAGAAATCAAGGTGTTTTGTGCTTTTTTTAGCACTTTCTCATAATCCAAACCCAATTTTTCTGCCAAAAAACTGGCAACAAGTGAGGGATATTTTATTTCTTTTGCCCTAACATAAACATCATATGTAGTTGTGCTGGTTGCTAAAATATTTCCGTTAACATCTACTATATCTCCCCTCTTTGCAGTAAGTGGCAACATCCTAGTCCACTGCTCCACTGCACGCAACTGGAGATTTTGAGAGCCAATCGCTTGTAGATAAAATATCCTAAAAATTAGCACAAAAAAAACAAAGGCTACAATCATCAAAAATGACAGTAACCTCTTTCGTAATGAAAATAATGAATATTCAACTTTTGCTTTAATGATGCCCCTCCACAATGTTTGAGAGGCCTACCCATTTATCTACTTTGAGAAAATTGAGCAAAACTCATCAAACAAGTTGCTTGAAGTGTTGTTTGCTTCGTCAGGTCTAGAAAGTTTGCTTTCTATCTTCAATGTATTACCATTTTCAAATGTAATCACATTGTTTTCTGCCCCTGCAGAAAGTTGATAACTTCCCACAGAACTTACAGCAGAAGCCCAGGTTGACCTTAGAGAATTTAACACAAACAAGTTATATACAAACAATATGCACAAAAGCACCACAATAGAAGTGCAAGCAACAATAAGTGGCTTGTTGGAAAAATCAAATTTTTCCCTAAAAGACTTCTTTTCTTTCCTTTTACAACTATTTTTTTGCTCCCAACCAATACAATTTAACCCTTCATTTTCGCCTACTTCCACAGAAAAAACATTGTCGGATTCATCATCAAGGTTAGAAATCTGCGAAAAATGGTCATCTATAACTACTTCTTTGTCAAAGTTTTCCAATTCTTGCGTTGCCATTTCTGCAGTGTCATAAATCTTATCAAAATTTATGTCGTCTATCTGTGCAACTTTTTCTTCAATAAGAATTTCCTTTTTTCTATCCATAATCTTTCCCCCTTTTTACCAACTTATTTTTTCAAATTTACACAATCTTTTCTGCCACGCGAAGTTTGCTAGAAGCACTCCTGCTATTTATTTTTATCTCTTCATCACTTGGCAAAACTGGCTTTTTGGTTATCAACCTTAGGTCAGCTTTATGCCCACAGACACATATTGGCAATTCTTTTGGACATATACAGTTGGTTGAGTGTTCTGCAAAGCAATTTTTTACAATCCTATCTTCCAAAGAATGAAATGTTATTATACAAATTCTTCCACCTTTGCTTAGAAGTGATATCATATCTCCCAAACCACTCTTTAGACTATCTAACTCGCCATTCACCTCTATCCTTAAAGCCTGAAAAGTTTTCTTTGCGACACTTCCACCTTTGTGCAACACCGCTTTTGGAAGGCTTTTTTCCACAATTTTCACCAATTCTTGAGTGGTGTTGATTGGCGAATTTTCTCGGCTACTTATGATATTCTTCACAATACTCTTTGCAAAACTCTCTTCACCATAGTCATACAATATTCTCAGTAGATCCTTCTCAGAATATTTATTTACTATTTCCCATGCAGACAACTTCTGAGTTCTATCCATTCGCATATCAAGCCTTGCATCATGCATATACGAAAATCCACGTTCTGCTTCGTCAATTTGATAAGATGAAACACCAAGGTCAGCCAAAATCCCATCAACATGCTCAATATTTTGTTCTTTCAAAAATGACTTAATCTCGCAAAAATCACAATTTACAAATATAACCTTGCACTCAAAACCTGACAATCTTTGTTTGCTGACTTCAATCGCCTTTTGGTCCTTATCAAAGCAGATGAGAGTTCCCTCTTTGCTTAGCCTTTTTGCAATTTCTCTGGAATGACCAGCTCCGCCCACAGTTGCATCAACGTATATTCCATTTGGCTTTATATCAAGGTTGGCAATCACTTCATTCAACATAATTGGAATATGTCTAAACTCCATATCTACCAAGCTCCTGTGCCAATGTTTCAAAGTCTTGTAAGTTTTTCATTGAATAGTCAATCCACCTTTCCTTTGCCCACAGTTCAATCCTTGTCCCTGTGCCTACAAACACAACTTCCTTTTTAATTCCAGCAAAATCTTTTAGACTTTGAGGCAACAAAAATCTCCCTTGAGCATCTTCTTCCAACTCACAAGCGGAAGAAAATAATAGCCTAAGTGGTTTTTGGACAGACGAATCAAACATAGGCAGTTGATTTGCTTTTTCAAAAATGCTATCCAACTTGTCTTTGGGCATAACAAAAACACATCCATCACTACCTTTTGTGAGGACAAAACCACTGCCAGATTCTTTCTTAAATTTACTTGGCAGTCGAAGCCTGTTTTTGCTATCACAAGAATGTGAATATTCACCCAAAAACATTTCTCAGACTTTCTCCTTTACAATGTAATTGTAACACATTTTTTGACCACTTCCAACCACTTTTGACCACTTTTTCTTATTTTTTGAAAAATTTTGAATATTTTTTTAATTTTTTTCTTGTTCTTTCTTGTTCTTTCTTGTTCTTTCTTGTTCTTTCTTGCTTTTTCTTGTTTTATCTTTTTTTTTCTTGTTTTTTTTGTTTTTTTGTTTTTTTGTTTTCTACATAACCTAGATATTTTTCAAAAAAGCCTAACTATTTTATAATTGGCCTTATCGTGAATATAAAAAATTAGATGTTATTCTTTTGTAATAGTTTTTTGCAGTTGAAAAATCATTTATTTGTTAAACTCTTCCACTTAATACAAATTTTTCCCAATAAAATAAAATTAAAACAGCAAAACATTCATCAAAAAAACTTTGCTATTTTGATAAAATCATCTAACTTTTTACCAGCAATTTTTTAGCAAAAATTATAACTCATTTACAAAAATAGGCGTAATGATAAAATCTTTCCAAGCATAAAAAAAAGATTATACAACTAAAAGGCATAATCTTCTCTCTTGTTATGTTTATTTTGCTAAATCAAATCTAATTTGTCAAAATATTTCAAGTGTCTAGCATAATATTTAATAAATAAAAATCTGTATTATAGGTTAATTTCTGTCAGTTTATTTTTGAGTTGGTCGCAAGAAGTAAGATAATAAGTTACTCCATTATGTTGTATAATATTTTTTATATTGCTACTAATATAGCCATGTAAATGACCATAAACAACAGTGCTTACAGGGTAACTTTCTATAAGTTTTGAAAAAACTGTTTCATTGCCAAACTTGTCAAAAGGTGGATAATGCAACATACAGACCAACTTGTCCCCATCTTGCATTTTTGATTTGGCATCTTTTAATGTCATTTCTAGGCGGATAAGCTCTCTATTAACAAGTTTTTCATCATCAAGAGTCCACCCTCTTGTCCCACAAAACACAATATTCCCAATCTTCAAACTATCATTTTGAATGGCATAAAAGTTTGGTGGCAAAACTGCTCTCACTTTGCCAATACCTTCCCACCAATAGTCATGATTACCTCTGATTATTATTTTCTTGCCTGGAAGTTTTGAAATATATTCAATATCAGATTTTGCATCAGCCAACTTCATAGCCCAACTAAAATCACCCGCCATTAAGACGATGTCATCATCTGTTACCTTTGCTTTCCAATCTTTTTCAATCTCTTCCAAATAATTGCTCCAAACTGGGCCAAAAATATCCATTGGCTTAGGATTGTTTATAGATAAATGCAAATCTGAAATTGCAAAAACTTTCACTTTAATTCTCCTTATTTAATTATACCATATTATATGAACAATTTCAAATGTTTACAAAGGGCTTTTCTCTCAGAAAAAACATTAAAACTTCTAACAATTGTCCTATACATTTTGCAGTTGATTATCTTTTATATCCTTAGTAATTTTTCAATATTTTTTATAAAATCAGACATCATTTTTTATTAAAACAATCAAAAAAACTACAAAAAATAATTGCATATTTATAATTTTATTTGCATAAAATTGGAAAGAAAAAGCCCATTTTTAACAAAAAATCACTGTTTTTTGTCAAAAATGAGCCATTTTTTACCATTTTCTCGTCCAAAATTATTTCAATAAAATTTATTTATGCATATTTATAAATTTTATATCCTTTGATTTTGGATTGCAGTTGGGAATATTGGCAGTTCAAATACTCCACTACATATTTCTTGTGTCCATTCTTGTGCTGGTGGTGGACTGCAATATCCATAGCTTGGCACCAAAATTTCACTCCTCACAAGCACCCTAGTAATAAGAGTTACACAGGCACTGATAGAGAATACATTGCCTTCTACATAACTTCCAATAGGGCTACTCATTGCTCCGAAAACCTCTATTCTATATGGCACAATAGATGGTTGTGGGATAAATAACACCACATCATTAGGAATAGTTAATACCGAATTGCCAGAACCAGCCACCCCATTGGCATCTGTGTAATTAACAACAATTGGCACTAAGGCATCAAAAGACACTCTGGCAAAGTTTGGTTTATCTGCTAATCTTTCCACTACCAAATTGGATATAGTAGTTTCTCCAGATGTGGTTGCACTAACAAATGTTAATGGTGTAACTGGATTTGCAGGCGTTTGGTCAGTCAAGGCCACCTGAACATTACTCTCCTGAATTTGCCTCATACATGCATCAAGAACTTTATCCACCTGAATACATGCTTTTTCGCACAAACCGTTTAGTGGATTGCCAGACATTACCCCTGGGCATGCTCCACTTCGGTTACATGTATAAAATGACATACAAAAACATCCTCCTTTTTTCCTTTTTGTATTTTTGTATCTGTCGTCAAAGAATGTAAACAAGACTATGTCTATTTTGCAATCCGAAAATCCTTATGCCGACTTTTACTTTCGAATGCATTATGTATTCTTCTTCAACTACACCATAATATGATAAGAATTTTGTTTTTGTGAAATATTCCCTTTCTACTCAAAATAATTTGCAACTACCTATATCCAAAAGTCTAAATATTTTATCTAATAATTTATAACATTGCTCAATTTACATAAAAAAAGGGACTTTTATGCCCCAAATTTTTGATAGATTATTTAGTTTTGTGCTTTTATAAGACAAGATAAGAGTTTATCCATTTATTGCAAGAAGGTTTTACAATCTGCATAAACAACTCTTCAATAGTTATTCCGTAACAGAAGTATACTGCTCTATGCTATCAAGCAGTGGTGCCAAACCCTTGCGTTCCTGGCTGGAAGTAACAATTATATCCGCTTTGCAAAGTCCCAACCTACTGCATATCATCATTATCTGATTGTTTACTTGTGAACGAGATAGAGTGTCTATTTTAGTTACCACAATCTTAACATTTATCCTGTTATACACCAAAAACTCTAACATTTGCTCGTCCTGTTCTGTTGGAGTCCTTCTGACATCAAGGAGAAGATAAACACATTTTAGATTTTCAGAAGTTTTGAGATATTCTTCCAAAAATTCTCCCCAGTTGGTCTTTTCTTTTTTGCTAACCTGAGCATAACCATATCCCGGTAAATCCACTAGCAAAAATTTTTTGTTAATAAGGAAATAATTTATAAGTTTTGTTTTGCCAGGTGTCGCTGAAGTCTTTGCCAAATGTTTTCTGTTGGTTATAAAGTTTATTATTGAACTTTTTCCCACATTACTTCTACCAACAAATGCAACCTCGGGATAGTCTGTTTTTAAGAAATTATTATCCGAAACACTCTTCACAAACACTGCAGAAGCAATCTTCATATTTTTTCTCCTTTTGTTTAACTAATAAATAAAAGCATTGTATAGTATTACTATTTGGGCAATTTGGCACAAAATTAGACACAACTCAACCCAAAATAGCACATTAATCAAGCACTTTCTTCCTTTTTCTCTTCGAGAGGTTTTCGAATATACTCAGGTTCTTCGCCCTTGGAAATAAATTTTTCGCCGATGACAATGCTGTCTATGGTTTTATCACTAGGAGCAGTATACATCAACGAAAGCATACTTTCTTCCAAAATTGTTCTCAATCCTCTTGCCCCGGTCTTAAGTTTCATTGCCTTCTTTGCCACAGCCTTTACTGCTTCATCCTTAAATATTAGATTGATACCATCCATATCAAACATCTTCTTATATTGTTTTGTGATGGAATTCTTTGGTTCTGTCATAATCTGCACCAAAGCATCTTCGGACAAATCATGCAAAGCAACGGTTATTGGCAATCTGCCTACAAATTCTGGTATCAGCCCAAACTTATTGAGGTCTTGTGGTTGTATTTGCTTGATAAGATTATAAACTTCTTCTTCCTTAGTTCCGTCGGTTACATTTGCCCCAAAACCAAGAGAAGCAGTAGAAAGTCTTTTTTCTACAATTTTGTCTATACCAACAAAAGCGCCCCCACAAATAAACAATATATTAGTTGTATCAATAGCAATAGTTTCTTGCTGTGGATGTTTCCTTCCACCTTGAGGTGGGACATTGGCAACAGTGCTTTCCAAAATTTTTAACAATGCTTGTTGCACACCCTCGCCAGAAACATCTCTTGTTATACTCCTATTTTCACTCTTTCTGGCAATCTTGTCTATCTCATCAATATACACAATGCCACGTTCTGCTCGAGAAATATCATAATCTGCATTTTGGATAAGTTTTAGCAGAATATTCTCCACATCATCACCTACATATCCTGCTTCTGTTAGTGTAGTTGCATCACAACTAGCAAAAGGCACTTTCAAGATTTTTGCAAGTGTTTTGGCTAGAAGTGTCTTTCCACAACCGGTTGGACCAATCAAAAGGACATTGCTCTTTTCTAGTTCTATTGGTTGCTTTTCACTTTTACTATTTTTGATTTCGCTGTTGTAATTTATCCTCTTATAATGGTTATATACCGCCACCGAAAGCACCATTTTTGCCTCATCTTGCCCAACTATAAAGTCATCTAACCTATCCTTAATTTCATGTGGCAATGGCAAATCAATTTTTGGTTGAGATGGAGATATCTTTTCGTCTTTTATTATTTCCTTGCATACATCAACACATTCATCACAAATAAAACTATCTCCACCTGGGCTTGCAATCAGCCTTTTTGTTTCACTTTGACTCTTGCCACAAAACGAACATACCAAATCTTTTTTCATTATTAACTCCTTTTAGTCTAAAACCAGCCCTCTTATGTTCGCTTTACTTTTTATTTTCTTCTGTTTTTTTCTTCCTTGTCCAAAAAATATCATCTATCAGTCCATATTCTTTGGCTTGTTCGGCGGACATATAATAATCTCTGTCTGTATCCTTTTGAATTTTCTTTATGTCCTGACCTGTTGACTCACTCAAAATCTTATTTATTTTTTCTTTGATATTTTGCATATGTCTAGCTTGAATTTCTATATCACTTGCCTGCCCTTGTGTTCCGCCAAGTGGTTGATGAATCATAATTTCACTATTTGGGAGGGCATAACGCTTGCCCTTTGTCCCGCTTGTTAGCAAAAATGCACCCATACTGGCTGCCAAACCAATGCAAATTGTAACAACATCACACTTGATATATTTTATTGTATCATAAATAGCAAGCCCAGCACTCACACTGCCACCAGGGCTGTTGATATAAAGATATATGTCTTTTTCTGGGTTTTTGCCCTCTAGATATATCAATTGAGCCACAACAATATTTGCTGTTGTGTCATTTATTTCCCCAGTCAAAAAAATTATTCTATCCTCTAGCAACCTAGAGTATATATCATAACTCCTTTCACCTGTGCTTGTTTGGTCAACGACCATTGGTATAAGAGCACTCATAATAATATCTCCTTAATTTTACAAAGTATTGTTTTCTTTGAGGAATTTCATAAGTTTGTTAAGAAGCAAACTGTTTGCCATATAATTGTATTGGTCTGGTCCAAGAGTTTTTTGAATTTCCTCAATGGTTTTTGGTTTGTCCTTTGTCCCTTCATTAAACTTATCTGCAATCTCTTGTTCTGTCACATCAATTTTTTCTTTTTCCATAATAGCAGTAAGTACGAGGCGAGTTTTTACAGTTTTCTTAGCATCTTCAACACGAGATTTTCTAAGGTCTTCCAGAGTAGTTCCTGTATATTTGAGGTAACCATCTAGGTTAAGTCCTTGATAAGATAGGCGTCTTTCAAAATCCTTGATAAAATCTTCTACCTGATTATCAACCATCACTTGAGGAATTTCTACTTTGGCATTTTCACAAATTTTGTCTATCAATTTTGATTCTGCTTCGTTTTGTTCTTCCCTTGTCTTTCTTTCTACAAGTTTTTTCTTAATATCTTCCTTCAATTCTTTTAGAGTGGAAAATTCACTTACTTCATCGGCAAATTTGTCGTCAATTTCTGGATATTGTTTTTCCTTGACATCTTTCACTTCCACTGCGAACACCGCTGGCTTACCTTTTAGGTCGTCAACATGATAATTCTCTGGGAAAGTAACCTTAACATCTTTCTTGTCGCCTTTTTTCAATCCAACAAGTTGGTCTTCAAAATTGTCAATAAAACTCTTTGAACCAATTTCTAGGTCAAAGTCTTCTGCTGAGCCACCATCAAATTTCTTTCCATCAATACTGCCAACAAAATCTATTGTAGCAGTATCTCCATTTTTTATTTCTCTATCCACAGAAACAAATTTTGCACGAGATTCCTTCATATGTTCTAACTCGTGATTAACTTCACTTGCAGACACCTTGATCTCTTTCTTCTCAATTGTAATGCCCTTATAATCACCCAAAGCAACTTCTGGCTCTTGTGTAATTCTAAGGATTAGTTCCAACCCATTCTCATCAATTTTGCTGATGTTTACTTCTGGTGCAGAAACAGGCTTAATATCCTTTTCCTTTGACAACATTTCAAAATAATATCTATAGAAGCAGTCGTCTATAGCATCATCGTAAAATACTGTATCCCCATAAGTTTTTTCAATAACCTTGCGAGGAGTATGTCCCTTTCTGAATCCCTGCACAGAATATTTGCCTTTGTTTGATTCATAAGCATGCTCCAATGCAGAATCCCATTCCTCCTTGCTGACATTAAGTTTAACTTCAATTCTTTTGTCATCCAAAATTTTCTTTTCGTATTTCATTTTCTTCTCCTATCATTTAGTTCCAAATAGAACAACATTTTATGTTTTTGTAAAACATTTCGGGGGATATTATACCAAACTATTTACAAAAATACAATAATAAATTGACCAATTTAATACAAATATTCAATTTGCTCCAAAATCATCCCACAAAGGACAAAATAATCTGATATATTGCAATAATAACCAGTCCCACTCCAATCAGGCCAAATAGTATTGATGGCAAATACCATCCCAAAGATTTTGCTGAATTTCGTGCTTCTATCTTATTGGCAGACTCCTTGCCTACATAATACACATCTTCGTCATAATCAACATCAGTTACGTCAATGTAAAGGTCTTTGGTTGGAGATTCTGATGTTTTCTTATATTTTTTCCAAAATCTAACCCCAAAATCTGCAAGCACAACTCCCAAAACCAATATAGCAAAGTATGCAATAAGCGTGTTAACAGCCCCCACTACAAACAACAACACTGCCACCACCAACAGCAATATTTCTGCCCAATAAGACTTTAGCAACAAATTTACCTTGTCTTTTAGTTTCATAATATTATCCCTTATTATTACAATATAGTAAAGATAATTATAACCAAAACAGCGATAATAAATGCCAGCATATAACTCCCATTTCGCTTAGAAGATGCAAACATACAAGCGCAAGAACAAGTTACAATAAGCCCAGTATAGAATGCTACAGTGTTACAGATATTTGCAATTTGACCTCCCCAACCAAACACCTTTAGGTCAAAAAACCTCAAAAGCATTGCCACTGCAATCAAAATAACAGAGCAATATGCCAAAATATTTACAAATCTCTTTGAATTCATATACTTCTCCTTTTAATGATTGTATAACAATATAATTTTACCATTGTAATTTTTCTATGTCAAACAACGGTGCCTCAATTTGTGCAAATTTATAAAAATTTACAAAAAATCTGCAGTCAACACATAACCTAATTGCTAGTCCTTTACCCTTTGAGTTAACCCTTTCTCCCTCAAAAAATCCTCAAAATAATCAGGCAATGGTGCAAAAAACTCCATTCTCTCATTAGTCCTTGGGTGTGTAAGCACCAACCTTTCTGCGTGCAGTAGTTGCCCCGCCAAACCAAATTTTTCATCTTTTCTGCCATATAGTTTATCCCCAACAACAGGGTGTCCAATATGTTTTGCATGCACTCGTATTTGATGAGTCCTTCCCGTCTTTAGTTCAAATTTTACCAGCGAAAAACCTCTATTTTCTGCCACTACCTCATAATGCGTTTCGGCATATCTACCTTGTCCTTTTGGCACTACATATATCATCTCATGATGCTCTTTGCCTCGTGCCAAATCTGTAACTATTATGCCCTTCTTGTTTTGAAAGACACCATAACACACAGCCTTATACAATCTGTGACAAGTTTTGTTTTGTATTTGTTGTTGCAGATTTGTGTGTGCAAAATCATTTTTCGCCACCACCAAAAGCCCTGATGTGTCTTTGTCTATTCTATGCACAATGCCCGGACGAATCTTGCCATTTATCCCACTTAAATTCTTTGTATGAAACATCAAAGCATTTACCAGTGTCCCTGTTTTTAGCTTTCCAGCAGGGTGAACAACCATACCTTGTGGCTTGTTTACAACCACAATATCGTCGTCTTCATAAACAATATTCAGTGGGATATTCTCTGGGAGAATGTCCGCCACCTCTACCTCTGGCAACTCGGCTATAATATTATCTCCTAGGCATACTTTGTATCCTGCCTTAACCACCTTGCCATTTACATTAATCTTATTTGTATCAATCAAATTTTTTATAAGACTGCGAGACACTCTTTCGATATGCTCTGCCAAATACACATCTAACCTTTGCCCAACGCAATTTTCCTCCACTTCAAAAGATATTTTATTGGAGGATTTTACACTATCCTCAACATCGTCCTCAAAATATTCACAATTACCCATACACTATACCTCTAGTTCTGATTTTCTTCGTCGCTGTCCTTATGAACAAAAAAAGTATAAATCAACATAAGAACCATACCGACACAAAGAAAACTATCTGCTATATTGAATGTTGGAAAGGTTGGAGCAAACTCAAAAAACAAGAAATCTCTTACCCCACCAAGAACAATCCTATCTATAAAATTGCCACAAGCACCACCTACAACAAATGACATCGCAACAGAATACAATGGGTGTGTTATGCGAAGTTTGTTTTCTACTACAACTACTACAACAAGAAATACAACAGTAACTGCAATAAGCATCCATAAATGTTCCCCCAAAAAGCCCCAAGCACCACCTGTGTTTAATGCTCCCGCATTTCTTATCCCTATCACTCCTGGGACAAGTTCAATGTCTTTGCCATAAAAAGCAACCTTGCTAATAATATCCAAGACAATTACCCCTGCCACAATAAAGAGTTTAAACAAAACATTCTTCCATTGAGATTTTGAAAACTTTTCCATAAGCACTATTATACATCAAATACGATTTTTTTCAAAATAAAACACCGTATTTGTGTTAATAAGAAATGTTTTCTATTTTATTAAGTTGTATTTAACCCTATTTGTGTTAATAAGAAATTTTTCTAATTTATTAAATTGTATTTAACATTTCAATATCCAGCATATATTATGTTAAACATACACAAAAATACATCTTTGGCTTGCATCAAATTGCACACTGCCAATCCAACATATATTATGTTAAACATACACAAAAAACATATCATTTCAAATATGCAATATATTATGTTAAACATACACAAGAAACATACACAAGAAACACATCATTTCAAATATGCAAAAATATAAAAAATGCCTTGTAGAACAAAGCATTTTCCTCTATTATACAAAAATTTCGACTCAAATTGGGTTTTACTTGTGATATCTTTCTGACAATACTACTTTGCTTGTGTCATAATATTTATGCCCTCTGGCGCAAGCAAAAACAAATCTCCTTGCAGTCTTTTTATGCTTCCCTTAAGTGCATACACAGCACCACTTAAAAATTGCAAAATTTTGTCCGAGTCCTGTGGTTTAAGTTGTCCTAGGTTGACGATACAGGCCTCTTTTCTCCTTAAACATTCCACCAAAATCTTTATGTCATTATTGTCTTTTGGGGTGTAAATAATGAGATTTTTGCCACCTACAGCACTGAGGTCAGGTATTTGAGAAGACAACTTACTGCTCTTGCTATCAAACTCTCCCACAACAAAAGAGTTGGCTAACCCTTGGTCAAAGTTGCTATACTTTTCGTTTGCCGAAGATTCACTCTCTTGTTTCTTTTTTTCTGGAATTTCCTCCTTGCCAGAAAATCCCATTCCTCTAAATATTGAATTGAAAAATCCCATTTTTTCTCCTTCGAATTTTGTAAAAATTGCACAAAATTCTCTTATGTTTTACCAAAATGTATGTAAATGTAATTACTCTAGTTTCAAGCCACCAACAAACTCTCTTATCAGGCTATTTTGTGGCAAAATTTTTGGATCAATTGTCGAGCAATACTTAAATTTTTCCAAGAATGCCGCCACCTGCCCAATATGTGCCATTTTCTGAAATTTGTCTAGTAGCAACTGTTTGTATAACAGTGGTTCATAGCAATGTATTGTTTTTAGATGATAATCTGCCGAATTTTTGAATGGAGTGATATTCTTATCTTCCCCACGACAGACTTCCTCCCACATTTCGATAGTTTGTTCAATAGAGCAACCCCTATCCCGCTCATCTCGAGCCATACGCCTAAGCAAACGCAACTGCCTTGGATATAATATAGTCTTTCTGCCACAGACAAAATTGTCCTCACAGCACAAATATATTTTATAAATCTTGTCAAGTTCCAACCCTTCTACAATCTTTGGGTTGAGAGCATGTATGCCTTCCATTATTATAATTTCATGCCCCTTAAGTTCGCAATCCACCCACTCTGATTTTCTCTTGTGGGTAGCAAAGTCAAATTGTGGAGTCTTAGTTTTCCCCTTTTGCAATATCTCCCTAAAACACTTTCTTAATGTTTCCACATCCAATGCACATATTCCCTCTATGTCTGGCTTGCCATCATCTCTCAGTGGCAATGTGTCCATATCCAAAAAGAAATTGTCCATATTTAATGTGTGAGATTCTATACCCAACTTCCTAAGTTCCACCGCTAACCTAAAACTAGATGTCGTTTTCCCTGCAGAAGAAGGTCCTGATATAAGCACAATTTTTTGTCCATGCACAGATATTTCATTGGCAATTTCCATAAGTTGCGCCTCATATTCTTTTTCTGCCATTTCTACCAACTTGTATGGATTTTCATCAGCAAGGTTATTTATCTTGGAAATATCAAATTTATGTTTGTTCACTATAAAATTCCTCCATTAAGTTATGTATGACAAAGCCTAACAAAAAGTTGTCAAACATAAATTGTTTTATGTTTCAAAATAAAGTTTGCGAGCCACAGTCCTCAAGTTTTCTGTATCCTGTTCTTTTGCATATGTCAAAAGTTCCTTTATCAATGGATTTGAGATATCGTCTATATCCACTTTCATTTTCTTTACCAAAGCACAAAAATCTTGCAAAGAACTATCAACCAATATAAGAGTGGACAAAACAAAGTCGTCTTTTTCAAAGAAATTTTTGAAATAGTATGTCCATTTTTCACTGGTGAGGTTTTCAAAAATAATTTGAGCATAAGCACGAGAAGAAGCATTCACCCCGTTTAGACTGCCCAAAAAACCAACCAAACTTGGTGTTATAACACTGCGCAAAAAGAAATTTGGGAAAAATGTTATATTACTTAATTCTCCCAGTGGAGCAGACTCGTTTTTGCAGTTGTAGTCATAATGCAATGACAGGAACAACTGGCAATTTTTGAGGATAGAAGTAACTACATTTATATCAGTTGCAAAGTCTTGCAATTTAATTTTACCCTGCAAGTTGTCAAAAAGTTTGGTGATAAGCGAATTTTCTGGCAAAATTTTTAGATAATAGGAATAAAACTTTTTGTCATTAAGACTTGCACTATCCCATATAAAAGGAAGTATATTTTCGGCATTTTTGAATAGAATTTTTGTAGCTTTTGCATCTTGCAAATCATCAGTTTTCAAGAGATAGAATAATATCTTGATAATAAGTTTTTTCTTGCGTTCGCTCGCTTCTACAATGTCTGCATAATCCTCCGAGTATGGCTCAATTTCTACAGTTTTTAGTGTATTTAGCAGGTTTAATATGCTTTCTGTAAAAGGTGAGAAATCTTTTAGTAACACTGCATCAAACAACGATACAATCAGATATTTTGCCCTCTCCTTGTCCAATTCTTCTGACGTTGCATTGTCTGACTTTTGGCACTGAATTACTTGTAGAACTTCGATTATTTTTAACTTCTCTTCCCTTGTAATAAGCCCAAAATCACAAGCAAGCCTCAATACAAAAATGTCGAAAAAGTTGGAGATATAAATCTTGTCTATCCAGTGAGTTATACCAACAACCATTTCTTCTCCACAAGAAAAAACTGCATCTCTAAGGCACTTTATAGCCTTGTCAAAGACATATTCTACCACATAATTATTCATTCCTGACGCAAAAGATGTGGTAACAAATTCCTTATCCTCCTGCGACAACGCACTGGGCGAATTTTCCACAATATCCTCAAAAGATTTGTCGGAAATGTTGCACTTTTTCTTGGCATCATTCCACATTATTCTCATTTTTTAACCTCCTCGTAGAAGATTTCTCCCTCTTGCGAGTGGAAATATACTCCCACGATTTTCCTTATTCCAGAATTTATTATTGCGTATGCAGCCCTCTTTCTAGCCCCTCCTGTAGTCGCATTTTTGTTGAATTTTTCTGGCTTTATAAACACATTATAAGCCCTTATTCTACCCATATTATCTACAATAGTTATGCCATCATAGTTTAGCATAGATATAAACAACTCTGCAATATTTGTTAATTTTGCCTCCGAGTAACTCTTGCTCATCAAAAAACTTTTAGAAAATTCTATTGGCGTTTCTAGCCAAATACCATCAGCAAAAAAGCCCTTATCTTTGTAATCTTTATCTACCACCACACATATTGCACCATGAATATCGTTTAATGCACGACGAAGGATATTTTCAAACATAATCTTTATCTCATTGAGTTTTGTCTTTGTCGTTTTTAATTTTGAAAATGTAGATTTTACAAAGCATTTTATTACACTCTCTCTGTTTAGGAAATTGCTATCATTGATGGAAAAGTTGACAATAATATCCCCACCTTTTACCCCACGTAAAGAGATTGCATAAGAACTAAGGGTATCCAATTGGATAAGGTTAATTTTGTCCGAACTGGTCAACTCTGGGGATTCAAACAGCAGTTGAGATAGAGTCTTTTCCTTTATGCTATTCATAAGTTTGCATATTCCATATGTATATTTGTTGTCTTTAACCTCTATATAGGTATACCAGTCTGTTTGGCAAAAAACAAAAGAAGCCTTTATCCTAGAAGAAAACATTGACTCGTCCTCATCACAAAACAACTGGACCTTGTAAAAATTTGGGACATTTTTGCTAACCCAATCGATGTTGTTTAGCACCAGCATTTTCGGTTTGATTTTCGCCCCTTCCTCCTCATAACTGCAAAATTTGTAGAAATTTGTAATAATTTGAGTTATAAGTTTTTCTGGCATAGTAGGATATTCCTTTGCAATAAACCTCAACACTGTATCTTTTGCTTCGTTAAAATATAAATTATCTGCCATTTTTATTCCCCTTTTTTATTGTTACTTTAGTTTCTTTGTGTCCACCAAAAAATTTTTCTGTGAAATACAACAACACCCCTACGGGCAAAAACCTCATAACAAAATTTAGGAATTTATACTTTGCTCCAACTATATAATATGGCCTTGTTTTACGCTTGCCAGCAACAGAATATATTACCCTTGATACACACTCTGGCTTCATACGCTTATCTTCTCTGCTGTCAATACCCTCTGTGGCATATTTTATTCTATCTCCATATCTCTGGTTGGTTGTAAAATTTTTTACTCTATTCTTTGTAAAATTTGTTTTAACATCGCCAGGACAAATTGCTACAACATCTATATTAAGAGGCTGGCATTCCATACGCATACAATTGGAAAGCATAGACAAGGCAGATTTGCTGGAACAATAATATCCACGATAAGGCAAAGGAAACAATGCACAAGCACTGCTTATGTTGATTATTTTACCACCACTGTTCATCAAAGGCAAGGCATATTTGTAGCAGTAAATCACCCCAAACAAATTTACATCATACATATCCCTAATCTGTGGTGTATCTATCAACTCCAATGCACCAGAAATGCCAAACCCGGCATTGTTTATAAGCACGTCTATCCTGCCAAATTGCGTCTTAATCTTGTCAAATGCTTCTTTTACACTTTGCTCATTGGATACATCACAAGCAAAAAAGTGTTTGCTCTTACCATCGTCATGACGAGCAAGCGAACATACAATGTCGCCAGCATTTTCAAACAACTCTTTGACAGATTGACCAATTCCACTGGTTGCTCCTGTGATAACAACAACTCTCTCCATCTTTCCCCCGCGTTGTCAAAACATCAATCTTTTATTTACCCTACTCACCTCAATCTTCTGCATAAGTAAAAATAATATGATGATATTTTTACATAATATAATAACAAAAAAACAGTATAAATGGCAAATGTTTATGCGTCTTTTGGCAAGAAAAAAAACAAAACTCCCTTGTTATAACTAATTTAATCATTTAACATTGTAAACAAATATGAATTTTGCTGTAATATCCTAAACATTGCCTTTTTTAGCATTGATGTTTTTATATACGAATTTTCGTTGGTCATAATGGCTGTGTTTAATTGACTAGCCGTAAAGGATAATACACTGGCTATTTCCTCTCTTTGTTTTGAGGAAATATTGACTTTTAGGCTGGCAAAAAAATCTTCCATTTGCTTTGTCTCTTGATACATTTTTGCAAGATTTGCATTAAGAGTTCCTAAACTCATAGTCCCTTCATCATATTGCAAGATAAGGTCGTAAAGAGCCAAGGCTTTTTTGCGAGGAAATTGTAATATATGTTCCAGTTCACTTTTCTTTTTACCACAGGCAAAGTCCAAAGCGGGAGTTTTTATGTTTATTATTCTGGCAGAATTCCCCTCTGAACAAAGATTATCCCTAATTTCCTGCGCCTCTGCAAGTGTAGGATAGCAAGCACACAACACAAAATACTCTCCACTTTGATACACTTCTCCCATTCCGCCTTTCCCTTCCACAATCTTTGCAGTGGCATAAGCATCTTCTTCCACCTCAAAGTCGCAAATAGATACACAATAAAATGTATTGCTGGGAATTTCTATCCTAGATTGCACAAAAATACTGATTTCGTGGGTGATTAAACTAGACGCAAAATCTGACACGACAAAACATATAGCGCAAAACAAAACTACCCCAAAGGCAATGGCAAAAACACTTATTTTTGAACTAAATTTTGGATTAAATGAAGATTTTTTTTGTTTTTTTGACCTTTTTTTATAAAATCTTGACACTAAATCTTGAATCCACCTTTTTTGAGTTGTAAAATATAATTGAAAGCCTAAAAAAATACAGAGAAACAACCACAAGACATTCTTTTGTTTTGTGGTTTTTGGTATGTTTATTTGTATGATTTTGGGCATATTTATATGAAAAAGGAGAAAGAAAATGAAATATGAACCACTATTTGATAGGGTTTTGGCGCAAAGTATGGACGAAGAAGTGCAGACTGCCAGTGGCATTGTGTTAGGAAGATCCAACGAACAAGGAGCAATAAAAGCAAAGGTAGAGGCAACTGGACATGGGGCTTTTGAGGAAGGTATATTTGTGCCAATGTGCGTTCAAAAAGGAGATGTGATATTGTTTGAAGAACAATATGCTGTGGAAATTTTTGTGGAAGGACAAAAATACTATCTTGTAAAACAAACAGATATTTTGGCAAAAGAAAAAGGAGAAAGAAAATGAAAAAGTGTATTGAAGGTGAAAATTCTAGGGAGAAATTACTAGCAGGAGTAAACAAGATTGCAAATGTAGTTAAATGCACACTCGGACCAAAAGGACGCAATGTAGTGCTGGACAGAAAGTTTGGAACACCTCTTATTACAAATGATGGGGTGAGCATAGCAAAAGAATTTGAGGTGGAAGAACCTTTTGAAAATATGGGGGTGAAACTTGTTAAGGAGGTTTGCCAAAAAACTAATGATGTTGCAGGAGATGGCACAACCACTGCTATTGTTATGGCACAAAAACTACTAGAAAAGGGGTTGGAATGTGCCAAAGAAATAAATCCAGTGGTTATAAATAAAGTTTTTTGTAGGGCTTGTGATGATGCTACAAATTACATAAAGTCTGTTGCAAAAGATATTTCACAAACTAGTGATATTGAAAATATTGCCACCGTTTCCTCTCAAAGTGAATATATAGGAAAACTGATTGCCGAGGCTTACAAGATAATTGGGACTGATGGCAAAATTTCTCTGCAAGACTCAAAGACTGATAAGACTAGCCTTGTTTTGCAAGATGGTTTTGTGCTAAAAAGTGGGTATGTTTCTCCTTATTTATGCACAAACAGAGAGAAAGGTTATGCAGAGTTTGACAACTGCTTATTGCTAATAACCAGCAAAAAGATCAACACCTTTCAAGAACTTTTGCCTATATTTGAAGGATTGATAAAGGTTGCAAAGCCACTTGTGATATTATGTGATGATATTGATGCAGAAGCCCTATCCCCTATTGTAGTAAACAAGATGAGAGGAGCATTTTCGTGTGTGGTTGTAAAAGCACCCCTGTATGGCGACAAGAAGCTGGCGACATTGCAAGATGTTGCTTGTGCAGTTGGGAGTGAGGTGTTGACTGACAACAATGGCAAAAGTTTTGCAGATATAGACATAAACTCTCTGTGCGAACTAAAGCACGTAAAAATTACAAAGGACTCTACTGTTTTTGTTGCTTCAAATTGTGATAAGACAAGACTAGATGATAGGATAAGATTGATAAAATCCCAAATAGAAAACTGCACAAATAGTTATGATAAAGATATGTTGGAATCTAGATTGTGCAACCTTTTGGGTGGGGTTGCAACTATTTTTGTTGGAGCAAACACAGAGATAGAGCAAAAGGAATTGAAATTGCGAATAGAAGATGCAATAAATGCCACCACCGCTGGACTGTCAGAGGGAATTGTTGCTGGTGGAGGGATTACACTGCTAAGAGCCTCTGAAAAGATGCTCCCTCATGCAAAAGGTTTGTCAAAAGACGAACAAAAATGCTATATGGCATTTTGCGAAGGATTGAAAGAACCTTTTAGACAGATATTGCAAAATGCTGGTAAAAACATATCTGAAGTGGAAGAAACAGTGCTAAAAAGCAAAAATCTTGGATATGGATACGACGCCTTGAATGATGAATACTGCGACCTGTTGCAAAGGGGGATTGTGGATCCTGCAAAGGTTACTATACAAGCCCTATGCAACGCAACAAGTGTAGTAAAAACAATGATAACCACTCAAGCATTATTGTGTGATGAAGAATAACAAAAGGAAAAAACAGCTCAAAATGGGCTGTTTTTTGTGTCAGAGTATTTTTTAATTGTAACCATAAAGTAATCTAATCATAAAGCATATAAGATAAATTATAAGAAAATTTGCTATAAGGTTTTATCCATTCTGCTACAATGTAACAACCTTCCCTCAAATGTTGAGATAAGAGTTTAGGAACATAATTCACAAGATTATTTATTATCCTAAAATATAAATGAAATATATTTTACAAAATTATTTCTAAAACTATTATCCTAAAATGTGAATGACATCAAATATATCTTTCTACATTAAAATCTTTCCAAGGCTTTTGGTCTGCTGGTGGAATAACTTTGAATGTAACTCTTGCTTTTGAAACAGGGTGGTCAAACTTCAATATTGTTGACCAGAGTGCCAAATTTCCCTTTTCCTCTTGATTGCCATATTTTTGGTCAAAACAAACTGGGCAACCTATTGTGGCAAATTGCACTCTGATTTGGTGACTTCTGCCTGTTTGCAAGTGAATCTTAACTAGCGAACGATTGTTTTTGGTTTCTAGCACCTGATAATCAAGCACTGCTTCCTTTGCCCCTTCTTCTGTTTGGGTGCAAACCTTGACAATATTGTTTTTTTCATCTTTTTTTAGATAATTGACCAATCTCATTTGCTTGAATCTAGGCACACCCTCAACCACTGCAAAATAAGTTTTTTCAGTAGAATGAGATTTGAATTGTTGGCTAAGTCTTTCGGCACTCTTTGATGTTTTGGCAAAGACCATCACTCCGCCTGTTGGTCTATCTAGTCTGTGAACAAGCCCAAGATATGCCTTGCCTGGCTTATTATGCTCCTTAATAAGATAGTCTTTGAGCATAGTCAAAAAGTCTTTATCCTCACTTTCATCTTGCTGAACGGGCAAGTTTTGAGGTTTTACTGCAACCAATATCTGATTGTCTTCAAAAATTACATCACACATTGTTTTTTCCCTTTTTATCACTGTGATTTGATTATAAACCATTTCCTGTTGGTGTGCAAGATATATTTTTGCCTTATTGCCAACTATTTTGCCACTTTCAATTTGATAATAACTTTTTCGTCTGCGACTTCAACCTCTTTTTCTATATCCGCAACCGCAATGCCCTTGTTGAAAGATGTAGCAAGCACTTCTTGGGCAATCTTATCACCATATGTTTTGATTACAAGACTTATAAATGGCGAAGGGGAAACAATATCCATTTCTACCCTGTCAGAGATGTTAAACTCTGCTTCCTTTCTTAAAACTTGTGCACTGCGAACAAGTTCTCTGTATGCACCTTCTAGCATAAGGGCATTGTCTAAGGTAGTATCCAAGACGATAGTAATGCCATTTTCTGTGGAAATAACAAATTCTTCCTTTGCCTTGAAGTTCAATACAAACAAGTTGGCATCAAGTTCCCCGTATGGTTCTAGTGCAACTTTGCCTTCTTTGAACCCTTGCACAAACATAGACATCTGCTCTGCTGTGGCATTTTGAAGGACAGATTTTACTGCTTGAACACCATTTTTAAGCACAGCACCTGCAGTTTTGAAATTGACTGTTAGGAATGGGATATTAAATCTATCTGTATTCTTTTCAAACTCTATATACTTAACATTTATTTCATCTTTGATGACATTTTCAAATGTTCTTACTGCTTTTTCAATCTGTTCATCAGCCAAGACATACAATGTCCTGAGTGGTTGTTTTATCTTCAATGATTTTTCGTTTCTCAATCTCAATGCACTAGCAATGACCTTTCTTGCAATATCTGCACTCTGCAACATATCTTCTTGTGAAAGTCCTGAAATTTCTTTAGGAAATCCACCCAGCATTATGCTTATTGGGGCTTCTGGCTCTGTTACCCTAACCATTTTTTGCCAAATATATTCTGTAAGGAAAGGAATAACTGGTGCCATAACTTGCGACATTGTTTTTACTGCATAATACAGGCAATAATATGCTGTTAGTTGGTCATTTTTGTCATCACTTTTCCAGAATCTACGTCTATTTACACGAATGTAGAAGTTGGTCAGTTCGTCAACAAGTTCTTCAAAATCTTTAACTACAAGATAACTCTTGTCGTCAGCATAGTTCTTTTTGCTGGCAGAAACAAAGTTGTTCAGTTTTGTAAGTAGCCACTTATCTGTTGGGCAAAGAGAGGAAACATCCAATTTATAATTAGAAAAATCTGGTTTGTCGATAGTTGCATAAGTGTTGTAGAAAATATAAGCATTCCAGAAATTCATAAGTTTTCTTCTTGCCTCGTCTGTAAGAGAGTATCCAAAGCGCATATCATTGGTTGGGTTTGCCCCGCCATATAGATAACGTATTGTATCAGCGCCCACTTTGTCAGCGACCTTATCACATTCTAGCGAATTACCACCGCTTTTGTGGAATTCGTTGCCATTTTCATCTTTTACATATTGATAAGTAACAACCTTTTCGTAAGGGGCACGACCAGTTAGGACTACACTCATAACTAACATAGAATAGAACCAAAGTTTGAGTTGCTCGACCATTTCACAGACGTATTCACTTGGGAAATTGTTTTTGAAAAACTCTGGGTCTTTGAGATATTTTTTTGTGCTGAATGGAGTGATGCCAGCATCAAGCCAACAATCGCCCACTTCTGTAGTTCTCGAAACAGTTTCACCACAAGATGTGCATTTTATTTTGATATTATCTATCCAAGGGCGGTGAAGATTTGGAATTTTTGCTATATCCTCTGGGTTTATTGCAAGTTTCTCTAATTCTTCCAAACTGCCAACAACATGCACCTTGCCACATTTTGGGCAGACATAAAATGGCAATGGTAAGCCATAAAATCTGCTTCTAGAAATATTCCAATCGCCCATATTCCTTAGCCAGTCTGCCATACGCTTTTTGCCATATTCTGGTTGGAATTTGACACTTTCTATAGCATTTAGCAGTTGTGGGCGAAGTTTGTCCATAGAAATATACCACGTGGAAATAAGTTTGTATACAAGGTCAGTTTTGCAACGCCAGCAATATGGATAACTGTGGGTATATTTGTGAGAATAATAAAGTTTGCCATCTTTTTGCAGTCTTTCTACCACAAGATCAACCACATCAGTAGTCTTCTTGCCTTTTAGGAAACCTGTGTTTTCTAGCATAACACCTTGCTCATCTATTGGGCAGAGTTCAGGAAGCCCAAGTTTTTGCCCAAGTTCAAAGTCTTCTGCGCCACACCCCGGAGCAATGTGGACAACACAACTTCCCTCTGTGGCATCAACCTCGTCCCAAGCCACAACACTGTGAACAAAATTCTGCTCTGGAAGTTCTGGGAAGCAGGTTTCATAATGCAAGCCAACCAATTTTTCCCCTTTGAAAGTATCAAGTATTTTATAGTCTTCCTTAATAACCTTCAACGCATCTTTGCCAAGCACAAGACGTTCTTTGGATTGGTTAAGATAAATCTTTACATAATCTAAATTTGGATTGACTGCCAAAGCAACGTTGGCACTTAGAGTCCAAGGGGTAGTTGTCCATGCCAAAATCTTGTAATCTTCCATCATTACAGGAAATTTTGCAAAAATTGCAGTGTGAGTAACATCATGATAACTCCCTGCCATTTCGTGTTCGGAAAGGCTTGTTCCACAACGAGGGCACCAAGCAATTGGTCTGTTTTTGCGTATAATATATCCCTTGTCGTTGCAAACTTTTAGGAAATTCCATATAGCCAAAATATTTTCGTCAGAATTGGTATAGTAACTATTATCCCAATCCATCCACTGCCCCATACGGATAGACTGATTGGTAATTTCGTTGGCATAATATCTAACTCTGTCCATACATTTGTTGGTAAAGTTGTCTATGCCATATTTAATAATTTGTGGTTTGCCAGATAGTCCTAAGTCTTTTTCTGCCTCTACCTCAACCCACATTCCCTGTGCGTCAAAACCATTTTGATATTGGCAATCCTCTCCCAAAAGAGCGTGGTATTTGATAGTAATATCCTTTAATGTTCTTCCCCAAATATGATGAACACCACATCTGTTGTTGGCTGTAATTGGGCCATCAAGAAATCTAAAGCGTCTGCCATTTTTGTTCTTTTCTACAAGTTTGTGAAAGCAATCGTTGTCGTGCCAAAATTTTAGCACATCTTTTTCCATTTTTATAAAATCTGGTTTTGCATTTTCTTTTTCCATTATATTTTCCCCTAAACTCTAGTTATTTGTTGTTTGTTTTTTAGTTGATTGTTTTGCAACCTTTTCTGACTTCCTATCAGAAGAATCAACATTTTTGGTTGTTTTTTTGGTTGTTTTTGCCGAGTCTGACTTGGTCGTTAACTTCTTTGCAGAGGCTTTAATTGTTTTCTTTGGTTCAACTTTCACTTTCTCTGCAGAACTTTCTTTTGTTACCTGTTTTACAGGGTTGTTATCCCTTTTGACAGTTGGTTTTGCTAAGTTTGTTTTAGTTGTTTTTGTTCTTGATTTTGTTCCACTTCGCAAAGGAGTTTTTTTAGTGCTTTTGCTAACAATTTTTGTAGTTGATGATTCCTCTGCTGTGATCATTATATCATTTTCGCTTTTACCTTGCAAAATCTCTGATTTGTTCTTACCTTTCTTTTCCGCCAAATAGTCTGATAACTTTGGCATAGTATATCTTATGCCTAATTTTTTTGCATTTATTGTGGCAGAAAGGTTTTGAGATAACCAGTCAAAATCACCTTGCTCCTTAAAATTTTCCTTTACCAAAATATAAATTTTGCTTTGGTCTAAATAAATATAAGCAAAACCGCTGGAATTGTCAACCCCTTCTATCTCGGAATACAAATGTTTTATCTCCGAATACAACGTTCCACCTGGCAAATAACTGCTGACAGTAAAATAATCGTCATAAAAACAAAATCTGTCGTAAGTGTTGAGGTAATTGGCATTGATACGGTTGATAAATGCCATAGATATTAACCTATTACATGAAAAAAAGGTGCTGAATAATGCAAAGAATGAGCCAGCGATGTATTTTCTGGTGGTAAAACAATATATAGCAATAATAAGTAAAATTACACCAACAACATAGTTTAATACAAATGTTCCCTTCTTAAAAGTAACCTCATTGGCAAACTTATTAAAAAGTTTTTTGGTATAAACCGTAAATGATTTTATCATTTGTTCCCCCTTAATAATTTTCCAAAACTTCATTCATATCCAGAATATCAGCGGCAGTAACTACACCTAGTGGACGTTCATTTTTTGTTCCATTTTCTGTAATAATGATAATCTGCAGTCGGCGATTTAGATAGAAATAATTGAGTGCTTGCTCTATTGTAAGGTTTTTGCTAGATACTCTAAAATCACTTGTTTCATCCGTGGTAGAAATTATTTCCAAAGCGGTGGTTGTCTTGATAAAATCAAAGATATTCTCGCCAGCAATAAGGCAGTGCCCCAACCTATCCAAAAGTTTTGAACCGATGACCACCCCTTGTAAGCAATTATTTTCATAAACAGGAATATTTTTGTAACCAGTTTGTGCCATTGTTTCTAGCACTTGCTTTACGGAAATACTCCCCTGGATAGTTAGCACCTCTTGTCTGCACACTCTTGCCAGTGCTGTGGGAGGAGTAGCAATAAGCCTAGCAATCTTTTCAAATTCGTCAACGACCTCGTCATGAGGCTCTGCTATAACATAGTTTGGATTGGTCTTGTGAACAATAGAGTTGCGAAGCCTACCATAATCGATAAGTTCGTCCTCATACTTCCTTACTACACTATTCATAGGCACCGCTTTGCGAACGAGGTCTGCAAAACTAATACTACGCTTGAAACCATAGATAGTCCGTAGTGAATGGTCAATTTGATTGTATGCAGATATAAAACGCTCTGCATTTGTTCTGTCAATATGTTTTTTTGCCATCTTTTCTCCAAAAAAATATTTTAGCACATATTGTTTTGGGCATAGTGCCAACAATATGTATTATATATATCATATTTTTGTATAAAATCCAACTGTTTGACATAAATTCCTTATCCAAAAGGTAAATTTGCCAACTTAACAGCCTATTTAGAATTTTTGTAGCAAAATATTTGATATGTGCAAAAATTTCTTGATTTTTTTGATACAAAGTGTATAATGTTTGTAGGAAGTGCTAGATGGGGAGCTAGTGGTGCCCTGTATCTACAATCCACTACAGTAGAGTTGAATGCTCTTTTGAGGAAAGGATTTGTGCTTCAAGTGGGTTAAGTCTTGGTGATGACGCCAAGGTCTTGTGCAACGGTTAATCATGAACCATGTCAGGGTCTGACGACAGCAGCATTAAGTGAATCTAATTGTGTGCCACAAGGAAACTTTGACCGAGCCACGCTTAATCAGGGCTAGAGTGCTGTCCTTTTCGAAGGGAGATGCACTTCCACCAAAAAAATGGTCTTCTTGCGAGGACCTTTTTTTATTCATCTTCTATTTGCCAATCTATTGGTTTTTGATTTGAACTAACTAAGAGTTCGTTGCACTTCTTAAAATGCCCACAACCAAAGAACCCGTTATATGCAGAGAGTGGGCTTGGATGGGCGCAAGTTAGGACATAATGATGAGATAAATCTATATCTTTGACCACATTCCTTGCTCCAGCACCCCACAATAAAAATACAACTGGAGTTTTCTTTTGAGCAATTTTTTTGATTATCTCATGCGTAAATATTTCCCAACCTTTGTCTTTATGACTAAAACTCTTCCCCTTTTCGACAGTAAGAACACTGTTTAGGAGCAAGACTCCCTGCCTTGCCCATTTGGTCAGATTACCACTTTTTGGGATATAGCATCCCAACTCGTCATGCAGTTCTTTATAAATATTTTTAAGACTGGGAGGCAAAGCACCCCCTTCCACAGAAAAACATAAGCCATGAGCCTGACCTTCGTTGATATATGGATCTTGCCCCAAAATAACAACCCTAACATCTTCGTATTTGGTTTGATTGAGTGCGTTAAAAATCTTTTTATCCTCTGGATATATTATCTTTGTTTTGTATTCTTCTGCCAAAAAATCTTGCAAATGCTTAAAATAGTCCTTATCGAACTCATTTCGCAAAAGGTAATACCAGTTATTTGTTATATAAATCATATTTTTACCTTAAATCTTTTGTTATATTATGCCAATTGGTTGTTGCTTTTATTATAAATTAAACCTGCCACTTACCAGTTTTGATATATTCAAAAGCCTTGATAGAGGCAATTGCCCCATCAGAGCAGGCTGTGGCAATTTGTCTTAACGGAGTATCCCTAATATCTCCTATAGCAAACACACCTGTTAAATTTGTCTTCATATTGATATCTGTGCTGATATATCCAGCCTCAGTTAGTTGTAATTGTCCCTCAAAAATATCAGTGTCTGGACCTCTGCCTATGCAAACAAATAAACCATCAACCGAAAGTGAGGTTTGCTTTTTGCTTTCAAGATTTTCTATAACAACACTAGATAATTTTTCCTTTCCTTTTACAGCCTCCACAACACTGTTTAAGACAAAACTAACATTATCTCTTTCCTTTAGTTTGTTTACAAGATACTCTTGTCCTCTAAATTCCTCTCTCCTATGTATGAGATAGACTTTACTAGCGAGATTGCTGAGGTATAGTGCATCTTCTAGTGCAGTATTTCCACCACCAACAACAGCAACTTTGCGCCCCTTAAAAAAGTTTCCATCACAAGTGGCACAATAACTGATGCCCTTGCCAATGTATTTTTTCTCCCCCAACACATCTAATCGCCTGACTGATGCGCCTATAGCGATGATTACTGTCTTTGCAAGGATTGTTTGACCAAAACATTCTACTTTTTTAGTTTCTCCCAACAAATCTACCGATTTCACTTCGTCAAAAACAAAGGGGATATCAAACGATTGTGCATGCTCAAACATTTTGGTTGCTAGGTCCATACCAGATATAGAAACAAAACCAGTATAATTGGAAATCTCTGGTGTGGTGACTACTGCCCCTCCTGGCATATTTTTTTCGACAATAACAACGTCCAATCCTGCCCTTTTGGCATAAATACCCGCTGTTATTCCCCCTGGTCCACCACCTAGAATTGCTATATCATAAATCTTTTCCATATTACTCTCCGAAAAATTATACTATAATATTCTATTATTTTTTGTGCAAAATGACAAATAAATAAAATAATTTTCTAAAAAAAATATTGTCAAAGATTTTTGACAATATTTAGACGTATTATACAAATGCTATTTTGAAATACAAGTTTTGAATAATAAGCAAAAATTATTGATTACTTTTCAAAATAAATACATCTACTAGCCTGCTAACTTTTCAAAATAGATTTATTGTATATATAACCTACTACTTTTCAAAATAGATATATCTCCTGCATTGCTCGCACTCAAGGTAGCCAATGTCTTTAAGTTTGCTGGTAGAAGCAGATGCCAACGACATACTGCACCCTCCGCAAGAATTGTTGTTTAGTGGCACAAATACTGGGAAAATCTTGTCTTGTCTAATACTCTTGTATTTTGCCAAAATTTTTGGGTCAATGTCCTTCTCCATATCTTGCATTTGTTTTTTTATTGCATTTACTTGTGGGGCTATTTTCTCCTCTAATTGTGAAAGACGTTGTTTGTTCTCCATAAATTTTTGCTTTGAAGACATAATGTTTTGCTTGCAATATTCAAAATTTTTGAGAATGTTCGAAATGGAATCTGCCAAGGCAGATATTGATCTTTCAAGAGAGCCTAGTTCGCTGGACAGCGAATTGAGTTTGTCTATTTGTTCGTTGAGTTGATCGCTAGAAAAGTTTGACACATCTTGTTTGTTTAATTTGTCAAAATCCTTGTATGCCTCTGCATAACGCTTTTTATTCTTTTCAAAATCGGCAAGAGTTTTGCTGGCAAAGGAATCCAATTCAACCAATTTATTTTGGAAGTCTTTTGCTATTGCCATAGCATTGTTTATATTCTGCTTTGCTGGATCTTTTTCTAGTTCCCTTTTTAATTTTATAATTTTTGAGTCAAGGTTTTGATATGCGAGTATTTGTTCAAACATTTTTTCTCCTTTATCTCCAAACACACCATTTGGAAATGTTTTATAACATATTTATATCATTATTTTGAGTTTTGGTCAACAATCAAAAACTATATCTTTGAGATGATAATCTTCTTGTAATTTTTATTGATAATTATAATGCTTGCAAGTGGTTGATGATCTTATTTGTTTTTATTAAAAATCTTATCTTTGCAATCGATATATGCTTGCAACTGCTCTTTTATTGTGGTATCAGTAGTTTTTTGTAAGATAGATGCAAGCCTATCTATCTTGAAACTGAGATAGTTCTCAAAATCTTTGGTTGGGGATTCCAAGTTTGTTTTGCCAAACATAATTTGCTCTGGGGTAAGAATCTTTTTGCGGTCTATCCTAGTAGTTTGTAAGATATTATAAAAAATCTTCCCCTCTTGCAAAATAAAATCTTTTTTGATATCAAAACAATTATCTTGCAGAAAAATTCGTAACTCCTGAATATTTTTTTGTGGTTGAAGAATAAAGTTATTGAAAACCTTATGATTATCTTGCTTGATTATCTTGATTATCTCCCTACTGCCCATACCAGCAACTAATATCTGCTGTGGCAAGGGATCAACATCTAGCAAGGACACCAACCCATTGCAAGTAATAAATCTTGTAAAATCTTCATATCCTTGCAAATTGTTTTTTGCCTTTTGGACACATTTTTCGCTGATATCTGTAACATATACAAGGTTGCATTTATGCTGTTGCAAGAGCATTTTTGGCACAAAACCATGGTCACTGCCCACATCTGCCACAATTTTTTCTGTTACTAGTTGACACAATGCATTTAGTCTTTTGTTTTGCTTAATCACAGAACCCTTCCAACTTTTTACTTCTATTTGGATGACGAAGTTTGCGTAGAGCTTTTGCCTCAATTTGTCTTATACGTTCTCTTGTTACATCAAACTCTTTGCCAACTTCTTCAAGAGTCCTTGCGTGAGAATCGTCCAAGCCATAACGCAAGCGAATAACTTTTTGTTCTCTAGGTGTTAGGGTGTCTATCGCTGCCATAAGTTGCTCTTTTAGGATAAGTTGAGAGGCTGTTTCTACTGGAGATTTTATGCTGTCATCTTCCACAAAATCTCCCATTTTGCTATCTTCTTCTTCGCCTACTGGAGTTTCTAGCGAAAGTGGGTCTTGGGCTATCTTTTGAATTTCACAAACACGCTGTTCGGATATTCCCATTTTTTCTGCAATTTCCTGCGCTGATGGATCTCTACCAAGAGTTTGGAGTAGTTGTCTTTGGACACGAAGCATTTTGTTGATTGTTTCGACCATATGCACAGGGATACGGATAGTTCTGGCTTGGTCGGCTATGGCACGAGTGATAGATTGTCTTATCCACCAAGTTGCATATGTGGAAAATCTAAAACCCTTGGTATAGTCAAACTTCTCCACTGCACGCAAAAGTCCAAGGTTGCCCTCTTGGATAAGATCCAAAAATTGCATACCCGTCCTGCCCACATATTTTTTGGCTATACTTACAACCAATCTAAGATTTGACTCAGAAAGTTTTTTGCGAGCATATTCATCACCTTCTGACATTCTTTTGGCATATTCCAATTCTTCCTCACTGGACAAAAGTGGGACTCTACCGATGTCCTTTAGATACATTTTTACTGGGTCATCTACCTGAACCTGACTAGCTATAACACTCAGGTCTTCCATTTCATCTGCTTGAGAGACAATTTTTATGCCACTGTCTGCAAGGAATTTTTTTACTTCCTCTATATCATTTGCAGATGCGTCATTTTTTATTAGGCTAGAAAAAATAACATCTTCGTTGATGCTTCCCTTAGCCTTTGCTACCTCCAAAAGTTTGTTTACTTCTGGTTGAAATTTTTGATCATACATTTTGTTTATCTCCATTATTTTTTAATTCTTTTGCAAGTTTTCCCAGTTCTCCGGCAATTTGTCGTCTGCGGTCATAATCCCTCTCTGTTTTGAATTGTTGCATCAGGTCGTCTTGCCTTTGCTTAAGATTTACAGAATACAAATTTTCCAAACATTCATCAAAATATTTTTGCTTATCGCCAGAAACATTGAAGAAATTGAAATTGATGATATCCATAACCCAGTTATCTACATCTACATCAAAAATGTCATACAACGAACCAACTGTCCACGTTTTGCCTTGTTGATAAAGAGATTTGAGATAGTCAAATAACTTTTGATAACCTGGATTTTGAAATTTGATATCATAAGAAAGTGCCTTTATGGCATAATCTTCTTTGTGGACAATGCTAGAAAGGATAAATCTCGTTGCCTTGGTATGCCCCTCAATACGAGTTGGCGGACTTTTGTCCTCTTCCTTTATCTTAATCTCACCAACTTCAGAGTCCCTTAAATCTCTCCTTAGCACATCAACGGGGACATTTGCCTTGGTGGATACAAGTTTGAGATAGATATCCTTTTGGGTGTTGCTGTCTAATGATGACAGCACTTCCATTGCGTCGGTTACAAATTTGTTGCGTTCGTAATTGTCTTTCAGATTATATTTTGTTGCCAAACTTTCAATTTTGTATTCAATATGGTCAAGCAAAGAGGATAAACTCTTGTCCAATTCTTCCTTGCCATATTTTTTTAAGATTTCATCTGGGTCCAAACCATCTCGCAATTTTGCAACTCTAACCTCAAGTCCAGCATCAGCCAACACCTGAGTAGCCTTGTATGTCGCCTTTTGCCCTGCACTATCTCCGTCTAGACACAATATGACTTTGTCAGCATATCTTTTGAGCATACGGGCATGAAAAGGGCTAATGGCAGTGCCCATACAAGCACACGCATTTCTATACCCTGCCTTGAACATAGCGATAACATCAATTTGCCCCTCGCAGATAATAATACTGTCGATAGGCTTTTCCTTTTTCAGTTCCTTTATCATATTGATATTATAAATCGTTTTGCTCTTGTCAAAGACTATGGTCTGTGTGGAGTTGCGATATTTTGCAAACTTACTCCCTGCTTCAAGAACTCTTGCCGAAAACCCTATGCAGTCGCCATATATGTCGATAATTGGAAACATCAGCCTATGGGCAAACACGTCATATGGCTTGCCACTTTCATTTGTTTCCACAAGCCCTGCATCTTTCATAGTTGCAATGTCAAATCCCTTGCTTTGCAGATATGTAACAACACTTGTCCAATCTGGGCTATAGCCTATGTAAAAATTCTTGAGGATACTCCCTGTAAATTGGCGGGAGATAACATAGTCTTGAGCAACCTTTGAGGTGGGGAGTCGAAGGGTTTGCATATAAAAGTCTTTTGCCATATTTAGACATTCCAGCACTTTCTTTTTTTGCTTCAACTTCTGCTCCAACTCGTCGTTATGTTCTATGTTTGGCATAGCAAGACCAGCACTTTCGGCAAGTTTTTTTATGGCTTCATAAAAAGGAATATTGTCGTATTTCATCACAAAACGGATAACATCTCCACCTTCACCACAACCATAACAGTGAAAGTATTGCTCGTCCTCACTGACTGCAAAAGATGGCGTTTTTTCGTAATGAAAAGGACAGCAAGCCCAATAATAACGACCTTGCTTTTTCATCGTCAGCGAACGTGAAATCACCGACACTATATCATTCCTTTGTTTTACTTCCTCAATGAACTCCAGAGGCAAACCATATTTTGTCAAACGCCACTCTCCTATATTTTTTGTGCAAATTGCACAAACTCAACTACTATATATTATTTCATATAAAAACTGAATTTCCTTTAATTTTTTCAAAAATTTTTATTTTTTTTGGGGAAATGTCATTTTTACAGGTTTTTTGTCCTATTTTTTACTTTTTCTCTGCAAAAAAACAATCTTAACCGATAAAAAAACCTCCATAACTAAGAGGTCTTTTTTGTTTGTATATTTGAAAAAATTAAAACACTATTATAGTTCTAATACTTTTTGAATACATATTTATAATTATATAATACTATACTCTTATATCTTTTATCCTTATAAACCTATTTGTGTTTTATAATGTAATATTAAATAGCCAAATATTAAGGCAAAAATTATTCTACAGAAAGAATATAGTAATAGACAGGTTGTCCGCCACAAACTGCATTAAACTCGCATTGTGGATAAACAGTTTGAAGTTTTTCCTGAAGGCTGACTGCGTCTTCTTCTTTTACTTCTTGACCGTAGAAAAGTGTTACATTGACTGTGGTGTCGTCTATCAATTTTGAAAGCAAGCCTTCCACTGTTTCTGGTATTTCGCTACCTTTTGCAAGTATTGCGCTGTTGTCAAGTCCGATTATTTCGCCAACACTAAGGTCAAATCCATCAACATGGGTATCTCTTACTGCATATGTTACACTGCCAGTTTTGACATTTTGCATAGATGCCCTCATAGCACTTGTGTTCTCTTCTACTGATTCATCTGGGTTGAATGCAAGGCAAGCGGAAATGCCCTCTGGCACACTCTTTGTTGGGATAACTACTACATTTTTCTTTACAAGGTCTTTGGCTTGCTCTGCTGCAAGGACTATGTTCTTGTTGTTTGGCAAGACAAAAACAGTTTCGGCATTTACATGGTCTATTGCCTCTGCGATGTCGCTGGCACTTGGGTTCATTGTTTGTCCGCCTTTAATGACATGGTCTACCATCAAATCCTTAAACAACGCCTCAAATCCATCTCCAGCCGAAACAGACACAATGCCCATAGGTTTTGGAGGTTCTTTTTTGGACTGTTGTTCCAGCATTTTTCGATGTTCTTCTAGCAGGTTTTCAATCTTTATATTAGAAATTTCGCCCAATTCCAAACCAAAAGCCAATGCTTTGTTTGGTTCGTTGGTGTGGACGTGAACTTTTACAAGTTTTAGGTCGCCAATGCAAATAACCGAATCACCAATCTCCAGCAGTCTTTCTTTTAGCTTGTCTATGTCGCTTTGAGTGGTCTTTTTGTGCATATTTATCACATTATACTCCACACAATAGCCAAACTGAATTTCGGCAAGGTCCATAAGTTTTTTGTGGAATTCCTCGTCTTTTTGGTAGGCAGTTTGTGCGTCTACATAGTCAGCAGAAATGGCAGACTCGTCATTGGTCAAAGCCTTATAGAACCCTGTGAATATTACCAAAAGTCCTCTGCCACCAGCATCTACAACGCCAGCCTTTTTGAGCACAGGCAACAGCTCTGGAGTCTGGAGCAACACTTCTTCTCCCTTGTCCAAAATGTCCTTTAGAAAGACTTCAAAATCGCTATTCTTCTTGCAAGAGATAAGAGCATACTCTGCCATAACGCGAACGACTGTAAGTATTGTCCCTTCTTTTGGCTTAGTAACAGCCTTGTATGCCACATCTGCCCCTTCCTTCATTGCACGAGCAAAATCCTTGGTCTTGATCTCTTGGCAAGTCCTCATAACAGTGCACATACCCTTTAGGATTTGAGATAAAATAACACCCGAATTGCCTCTTGCACCACGCAAAGCCCCCTTGGTAACAGCCTCAGACAACGAGTCAAAGTTGTTGTTTGGGCACTCGTTTACTTCCTTGGTTGCAGATTTGAATGTCAAATTCATATTGGTCCCAGTATCTCCGTCTGGCACTGGGAAAACATTCAAAGAGTCAACATATTTTCTATTTTCATCAAGCAATGTAGAAGCCGATAGAATCATTTTTCTGAACATTGCACCATTTACGGTTTTCTGCACTTCTATCCTCCAAAGATAAAACCAAAAGACAGGCGTATAGCCCTCTTTTTGTTGTAAAATAAATATCAGACCCTAACCCCGATAACCCTAATATTCACAGCATCAACTATCATACCTGTAAACTTCTCTACACTATACTTTACGGTGCTTTTGACACTGTCGCAAACAGCAGTGATAGAAACACCATATTTAAGTATAACATTGAGGTCCACAGTGATATGATTGTCCAAACTCTGAATTTTTACGCCTCGAGAAAAGGATCTGGTCTTAAACAGTTCGCCAAAGCTCTCTTGTGTGCTCTTTGAAACAAGGTCCACTACGCCATAACACTCTAGCGCGTTGAAACCAGCGACAACTGCAATAGCATTGTTGTCGATTGTTATGTCACCAAAAGCATTTGAAGTTTTAACAAACATAAATAACTATCCTTTTTAGCCAAAATAACAAATTAACACAATTATTTCAGGCTACAGGATATATAATACAATAAAATCTCGTTTGATGCAAGTGAATAACACGATTTTTTCAATTTTTTATTCTTCCATTTTTATGTAATGCTTTTTTAGTAGCAATTTTAGGAAGAGTTTTAGCCCCTTAGGAGCCTTTATACAATAAATTTTCATATTAAACCCCACCTATATATAGTATGCCTGCCCTATCTACTTTGACACAAAGATGTATATCTTCAACTATCTATCAACAACTTTCTTCAAAATATAAATAACATTTTGCAAAAAAAACAAGGTAATAACTTGTGTCTTACCTTGTTTTTTATAAATGAATATAACATTGTTTTTAATTTCATGGATCGAAATACACTGTAATTTTTTTTGTTTCAGTAGAGCAATTCTCAGAATCAACTGTATCACCATAATGTCGCACTTCGCTCCTCCAATCGGGAGACCCTGGCAAAGTAATAGTATACCCACTCTGCAGATTGTATGGCAGTGTTATGCTTGTAAGTGAGCAATATGTGAACATATCAACAAAGGAAGTGCAACTCTCAAGATTAAAATTGCCAAGGTCTAGGCTGGTGAGTGAAGTAATTCTAAACATTTCAAACATCATTGTTACTTTGCTGGTATCAAAATTGCTTACATCTAGGCTGGTTAATGAGCGGCAGCAATCGAACATTCCTCCCATTCTTGTTACCTTGCTTGTGTCAAAGTTGCTTACATCTAAGCTGGTGAGCGAGGAACAATCACGAAACATATATGACATATCGGTTACATTGCTTGTATCAAAGTTGCTTACATCTAAGCTGGTGAGTGAAGAACAACAATAAAACATATTCTTCATATTTGTTACACCACTGGTATTAAAGTTGCTTAGGTCTAGGGTGGTGAGTTTAGAAAATGCATCACCATAAGAACTGTATAACCCTATAGTAAACAGATAACTGCAATCTTGCGGGGCGTAAATTGTGCATGGCGAATATATCACAATGATAGACTTGTCGCTTTCCCAATAGGCTGTTACATCACTTATTATATCAGAGGCTACATATGCAGATGTGTCAGTTTCACTATTTGTTCCCACAGATACACTATTTGTAAGTCCTGCTATTTCTGATTCGTCTTTGGTAAACTTTATTGTAGTTGTTGTATTTCTTAGAGATGTATTATCATTTATCCTGCTTGTCCAATTTCTTGTGAGATATGCAACTGTTTCAACTGGTTCTACATTCTCTGCTGTGGTCATGTTGAAGACAAACTTGTTGGTGTTATCGGCTAGGTAACTGGCTACTGTGCCGGGGGTGATTTCTAGTAGCATATATATTCTGCCTGTTTCTTGATAGCCTAGGACTAGTTTTTTGGAAGATAGTGAGGAATTGTCTATACCTGAGTTTTTGATAGTAGTTCTTTTGGTAGATATATTAGAGGAAGATAGGTCGCCAAAGTAATACTTTCTGGTCATATTAGTTACAGTGCCATTGTCGGTTAGGGTTATTGTTAGGTCATAGTTTTCCATAAGATTCTTGTTTTGAAAAGTAAACTCAAATACAACATATGTATTGCTATCGTCCAGTTTTAATGCACTGCTTGTTGCTTCCAAAGTTGCATTTGTTGTTGTGCCACCATATCCA
>CAMENR010000002.1 GCA_945928645.1 uncultured Clostridia bacterium
ATTTAATTTTTCTATGTTATTTTATGTATTTTTTATTTTGTCAAAAAAAATTTTTAACTGTAGACCATCATTTTCTATTGCTTTGATTATAATGTATTTGTATTATTTACAACTCTTATTTATACTATATATTCAAATATTTTTCCAAATTCTAACCAAATATTGATAAAAACATTAATCACATCATAAAAATATCAAAATATCTGTTAATTTTATGGCTATTTTACTCCAAAAACATTGTTAAGCAGTAAATTTTTATTATCTCAATGATAAAATATTTAGGTCTTCTTCTTGATAAACTATACAACTGGCAGGATTTTTGATGGAATCTATCTCCCTTTGCATTTTCTTGATGCAGACAAATTGATATACTATCCCAACAACCAAAAGAGAAATGATTGCAATAAGCATTGTCAAAAATAATTTTGTTCGCTTTTCTCTGTCCATACACACCTCAAATTTTGCAATTTTGTTTATGTTGTTTTATCGCAACTTTGCTGTTCTTAAACTTATTATAGATAGACTGAAAAATCTTGGCAAGCGATTTGAGAAAATATTTTGAAATAACAAATGCCCCCAGCCATAATGCTATGTAAGGTAGTGAAAGTATTCCATAGTTTAACTGTAAATTGACTAAAAAACTAATAACAATCCCTCCACATAGGGCAACAATTAAAATGATTTCCGCTGAAAATTTTGCTAAATATTTCCACAAGAACAAACAAAATGTATGCAATTTTTTGAAAAAGTTTTTATACTTTTTCTTTATTATTTCTCTTTTTTTGTCTTTTTTACTGTTTTTTTTGTCATAATATTTATTTTTTGGTTGTTTTTTGTCGTTATTTACATATTTTTTGGCATTTTTATCTTCTTTTTTGTCGAGATTTATCCTTTTCTTGTCTTTTTTATCATATAACCTATTTTTTGATTTTTTCTTGTTCAATTTTGTGTTTTTTTTGTCAATTTTTATTGATTGTCCTATCATCAGAGCAATGTTTTTTTTCTTTTGAAGGGTTTGATCTTTTTGTTGGTTGGTGGACAATTTTAATCTGTTGTTAATACAAGTTGTAAGTGAATAACTAGCAAAAAAAATTACACCAGAAAAAAAACCTAAGTAGCAAAAAAGCCACACTCCCCACCCTTGTTGTAATGTAGAGAATAAAATCATTTGAATAATCTCTTGAACAACCCACTCTTATCTGTTGTAGAGGAGTATTTGATACTATCCACTCTGCCAGCAACTTCAATTACTCCTGTAGCAGTGTCCAGTCTAGTTACATTTAGGTCAGCCCCTATCACAATCATTACACTCCCTGCCACCCTCAATTGAAGTCTTTGCGGATTAGATTCATAAACTTTCTCCACCCCAGAAACTTTTAAGTTTTGTCTGTTTTGCAATGTTAGTTCACTGTTTTGAAATGTTTTTTCCACTTCTTTTTTGTTTTGCTCCATAAAACCTCCCTAAAAAAAATTCTAAAGCCAAAATAAGCAAAAGTTTTGACAAAATATCTCTTTTTAATTGTTTTATAGTCTATCTAATTAAAAGTGTTTATATGCTTTTTTGCAAAATTATACTTTGATAAAACAACTTGTCTATTTACAACAAATTATGACTTCCTTTTGTCTTTTTGTAATAAATTATGACTTTCTTTCACTTATTCTTGCTCTTACCCATAAAAAAATATATGTAAAAGAGTGTTTTTTTATGAAATAAAAAGATTACAACTTGATCTAATTTTAATAAAAATATGGTTATATCTTCATCTAAACTAAAAAAATGATGAGTTGTTGAGAATGCTTTGTTTAAGACATTTTTGCAAGTAGGATAAGAAAAAACACCACACCAAATTGGTGTGATGTTGTAAATAATTATTTAGATTTCCTCTGTGTGTTCTTCTTGTTCTGTTTGTTGTGAAGAGGTTTCTTCTTGTTCTATTTGGTTAGGCTCACTTGATAATACTTCGTCTGTTGAGAGATTTTCTTGTATAGAGGAGTTTTCTGTGTCATTCTCCTCTTCTTTTTCTTCCTGGTGAATTGCTACCGAAGCACAGACTATTTTGGAATTTTTATCTCTCAATCTCATTATTTTTACACCTTGAGAATTTCTTCCTAGGATATTAAGCGAACTGGCTTCAAATCGGATAATTGTGCCACTTTCGGACATCAATATTATATCTTGGTCTGGAGCAACTTGCTTTAGACACACCAACTTGCCTGTTTTGTCGTTTAGGACACTGGCTTTTATACCCATTCCACCACGAGATTGAAGGCGATAATCTTCTATTCTTGTTCGTTTCCCAAATCCCTTTTCGGTGATTGTGAGCAAGTCGTATCCTCGTTTTAATACACACATATCCACAACGTAGTCGTCCCCAGTCAGTTTCATGCTTTTAACCCCACGAGAGCCTCTGCCCAACTTCCTTATATTCCCTTCGCTAAACCTTATACATTTGCCTTCGTGAGTTGCGACTATAACTTCGTCAAGCCCTGTTGCTTCTTGCACAGAGATAAGCTTGTCCCCTTCGTCCAGTGCTATGGCTTTTTTGCCATTTTTGTTGATATGGACAAATTCTTGCATATCTGTTTTCTTTATTACACCCAATCTGGTTGCCATAATTAGCGAACCTTTGGCTTCCTTGTCAAAACGAACAATTTCGGTAACTGTTTCGTCATTTGCCAGTTGCAAGAGGTTAATCATTGCTCTGCCTTTGGTATTCTTTTGTGCCTCTGGAAGCATATATGCCTTTTGGGAGAACACTCTGCCCTGGCTGGTGAAGAATAATAGTTGGTCGTGCGAATTGGCAACAAACATCTTTACCACAAAGTCATCTTCCTTGGTTTTGTGACCAGAAACACCTACTCCGCCTCGTTTTTGGGCGTGATACTCTGATACTGGTTGTCGTTTTACATAGCCAGAGTTGGTAAGAGAGATAACTACATCTTGTTTGTCGATAAAATCCTCTATATTTAGGTCGCTATAATCTACTCCTATCTCTGTTTGTCTTGGTTTTGCATATTTGTCTTTTATCTCCAAAATCTCTTTTTTGATTATATCCAACACTTTTTGTTCGCTGGCAAGAATAGACTTGTATTCGTCAATTTGAATTTTGATTGCCTGCAACTCATCCCTTATCTTGTTAACTTCCAAACTGGTAAGCCTTTGCAATCTCATTTCGAGTATTGCAGTGGCTTGCTTTTCGGTAAGGAGGAATTTTTCGCACAGTTTTGCATTGGCATCATATTTGTCTTCACTTTTCTTGATAATTTGCACTACTTCGTCCACATTGGCAAGTGCTATAACCAAGCCCTCCAAAATATGAGCCCTTTCCTGTGCTTTCTCTAGATCATAACGTGTTCTGCGAATGATAACATCTTTCTGATGTTCGAGGTAGTAATAAAGCATTTCCTTAAGGTTCAAAATCTTTGGCTCGCCATTGACAAGTGCAAGGAAAATTATGCCATAACTAATTTGAAGTGGAGTATGTTTGTAGAGAAGATTAAGCACTACTTGTGCATTGGCATCTCTCTTTACATCAACAACCACACGCATACCAGTTCTATCTGATTCTTCCTTTATATCTGCAATGCCTTCTATTCTTTTTTCTTTGACAAGGTTGGCTATTTGCTCAATTAGTTTTGCTTTGTTTACCTGATAAGGCAATTCTGTTATTACGATTCTGTTGTGTTTGTTATCTTCTTCTATTTCTGCTCTTCCACGCAAAATGATAGATCCACGACCTGTTTTGTAGGCTTGTTTTGCCCCATTTCGTCCCAACATAATGGCTTTGGTTGGAAAATCTGGTGCAGGAATAATTTTTATAAGGTCATCAATGTCTATCTGTGGGTTATCTATCAATGCCACCACTCCATCTATCACTTCACCCAAGTTGTGTGGTGGGATATATGTTGCCATACCCACAGCGATACCGTCCGAACCATTTACAAGCAAGTTTGGGAAACGTGCTGGCAAGACTGCTGGCTGTTGCAATGTTCCATCAAAGTTTGGATAAAAATCTACAGTTTCCTTGTCGATGTCCCTGAGCATTTCTCCAGAAATTTTGGAGAGTTTTGCCTCGGTGTAACGATAGGCTGCTGGAGGATCGCCGTCTATGCTACCAAAGTTGCCTTGACCATCAATCAAAGGTTCGTTGATAGAAAAATCTTGTGCAAGACGAACCAATGCATCATAAACACTGATATCGCCATGAGGGTGGAATTTGCCCAACACATCGCCTACAATACGAGCACATTTTTTGTAACCTTTTTCGTAGGTTATGCCAAGGTCGCCCATATCATACAAAATTCTCCTATGAACAGGTTTCAATCCATCTCTTACGTCTGGGATTGCTCGGCTAACATTAACCGCCATTGCATAAGAGATAAAAGACTTTTTCATTTCGTCATTTAGGTGGACCTTGACATACTTTGTATTGTCAACCAAATCTTCCAGTTGTTTTGAATAATCTTGCTTTTTCATTTTCTTCCCTTTTTTGTTTTGTAAAATTTGTTTGAATAAATTTTTTGTTAGAAACCTACATTTTTATAAATAACTAGCAATTGTATTACAACTCATTGTGTGTATTTATAAAATTTATAATTTTGCTACTTATCAATCTAATAGTGTAATTTTTGGCTAAAATTTATATTTAGCAATAAAACATTGTTATACATCTAGGTCTTTGACCATTGTTGCATTTTCTTCTATAAAAGACCTTCTTAGTTCTGGATTTTCGCCCATAAGAGTGTTGAAAATGGCATCTGCTTCCACTGCGTCTTCCATTTTTACTTGGAGCATTGTTCTATGCTCTGGGCTCATAGTTGTTTCCCAAAGTTGCTCGGCTGTCATTTCGCCAAGACCTTTGTAACGTTGGATAGACACTGGTTTGCCAGCCAAACGGGCAAGTTCGGCATTCAGTTCGTCATCGTTATAAAAATATGCCACATTTTTGTTACATTCGACCTTATAAAGTGGTGGTTGGGCTATATAAACATGGCCTAGTTCCAGCAATGGACGCATAAAACGATAGAAGAATGTCAAAAGCAATATCCTAATATGGCTACCATCTACATCAGCATCGGTCATGCAAATAATCTTGTCATAACGCAATTTTTGCTCGTTGAATTCGTCGTGAATTCCGCATCCAAATGCTGTTATCATTGCTTTAATTTCTTCATTTTCCAACACACGAGATAATCTTGCCTTTTCTACATTCAAAATCTTGCCTCGCAGTGGTAAAATGGCTTGGAAGCGTCTATCTCTGCCTTGTTTTGCTGTGCCACCAGCGCTGTCGCCCTCTACAAGAAATATCTCGCAACGAGAAGAGTCTTTGGAGGTACAATCTGCCAATTTGCCTGGCAAGGTAGTTGTTTCTAATACACCTTTCCTACGGGTTAATTCTCTTGCATTTCTTGCGGCCTCTCTGGCTCTTTGAGCGGTGAGGGATTTCATAATAAGTTCTCTTGCGATATTTGGATTTTCTTCCAAATAATCACCAAAGTTTTCTATCATAACTTTTTCCACCAGCGAACGCATAAAGGAGTTGCCTAATTTAGTCTTTGTTTGACCTTCAAATTGAGGTTCTTGCAACTTGACACTGATAACTGCAGTAAGACCTTCCCTGCAATCTTCGCCCGAAAGTTTTTCGTTTGGTTTGAGCATTTTATTTTTGGTTGCGTAGTCTGTGATTACCTTTGTTAGAGCATTCTTAAAACCTACAAGGTGTGTTCCACCCTCCTCGGTGTTGATGTTGTTGGCATAGGCATTGATGACCTCGCTGTAACTATCGTTGTATTGAAAACTTATCTCCACTTCACTAGTTTTGTCAACTTTGTTGGCATAAAATGCTTGTGGGAATACTGTTTGACGACCTTTGTTGAGGAAATCTACAAATTCTACAATCCCGCCCTTGAACTGAAAAACCTCACTTCTTTCCTTGCCTGCTCGTTTGTCTGCAAGTGAAATTGTAAGACCTTTGTTGAGAAAAGCAATTTCTCTAAATCTCGCTTTGAGGGTATCATAATTGAACGCAGTTGTTTCAAAAATCATATCGTCTGGGCGGAAAGTGATGGTTGTACCACGAGATACTGTGGAGCCAACAATTTTGAGAGGATATTGTGGGATACCACGTTTATATTCCTGTTGATAGTGGTTGCCATTTTGAAAAACATCAACTTTTAGATATTCGCTGAGTGCGTTGACGCAAGAAAGCCCCACACCATGCAAACCACCAGAAATTTTGTATCCACTGCCACCAAACTTGCCACCTGCGTGAAGTTTGGTCAAAACAACTTCTACTGCACTCTTACCTTCTGTTTTGTGAATACCTGTTGGGATACCACGACCATTGTCTGCTACAGACAAACTTCCGTCTTCCAAAATAGTTACATCTATATTGGTGCAATGCCCTGCTATTGCTTCGTCAATGGAGTTGTCCACTATTTCTATAACAAGGTGATGCAAGCCTCTCTCATCTGTGGAGCCGATATACATGCCTGGTCTTTTCCTAACAGGTTCCAAACCATCTAGCACCTGGATATCTTCTTCGGTGTATTTGGTTGTCTTGGTCAGTTGCCCTTCCAGTTCCCTTGCTTTCAAAAATTCTTCTTCATGCTCCGCTTGCCATTTTTCCCCTTCTTCTCGCTTCAATTCGTTAAGGCGTTCCTTTTCCAAAAGTTCTTCTTGTGAGAGTTTTTCGTCTGCCATTTGTCTTCCCCTTTATTATATATATAATATATTATGTATATAATATAACATATATAATATGAAAAAACAACCACTTAAATCACTTTTTTCAAAAAAATTTTTTCGACAAAAAAATATATGCAGAAAATTATAAGGTAGCAAGTATAAAAACCAACTACTTCTTATGAAAATAAAATTGAAGTATATTCAAATTTTTTTATTACCCTTACTTTCTTTTTGTTGATAACTATTTTTGTTTTAACAACCATATTTATTTTTATTTGATAATTATTTTTATTTGGTAACTTTTTTTATTTTAACTATTATATTTATTTATTTTTTTTCTTGCTGTTTTATTTATTATTTTTTTCTATTGGCTTTTATTTGTTATTTTTTTTCATTAATTAATTTTAGATTTTTGTTTAATATTTTTAATTTATTATTTATCATTTTTTTAATCTTTTTATTTATTGTTTGTTTAATATTTCTTAGTTACCATTTGTTATCTTCTTTGTTATTTATTCATTCTTTTAATTAGTTATTTTTTGAATTATTTGATTGTTAAATTATTTATTAAACTGATTGTTAAATAGTTTTTTTTCTTATGTTAAATTTTTATTGTATTTTATATTTTTCTTTATATCCATTTTTTATATTTATTTGTTTGGATATTTTATTTGGATAATTTGATTAAATTGCTTGTTTATTTTTCTTGTATATTCCTTGCTTGTTTATAAATTTATTTTTTGTTATTTGGTTTATAAAAATTGTGAGAATAAAATATTTTTGAGAGAAAATAAAAAGTTGTGAAAATTGCTTGACAAGATTTTCTGGGGATAAAAGAGAAAATTTGAAAACGGTAAAATGTCGGATAAATGCTAAAAGTAGCAAAATATGTGGATTTTGTAGATTTTGAAAAGTAATAATTGCTAATTGCGTGTAAAATAGCGGTTTGTAGCGATTTTATATTGTAAAATAATGTTATTTGTTTATATTTGTAACTATATGTAATATCTTGTCAAAATTGATAAACTTCGCTATTTATCAATAATGTAGAGATTATTAGAAAATTAAGTAACTCAATTTTTTTAGAATTTGTTTTGTATTGTAATAACTATTAAAACAAAAAAACTGTATTCGCTTGGAAAACAGTTTCTTTTGTAGAATAATGTATTTTTATTGTGTTGTGTTATTAAAAATATTTTTTAGTTTAATTTTTTATTAAAAGAAATTTGTAAAAAAAATATCTGGAAAAATAAATTTCAAATAATTTTTGCTTTCAATCTTTTTGTAAATTTTACAATCGGGAAATCTTAGCATCTTTCACTTGAAAGATTGCATCTATATCTCTCAACTTTCTATTGTATTTGGTGGTGGTCAAAATGGTTTGGTAATTTTCTATTTCTCTTAAAAAGTTTTGACAGCGCTTGTTGTCCAGTTCACTTAACACATCATCGAGTAGCAATACAGGTTTTTCTCCCAATTCTTTTTCAAATAAAACTAACTCGGCAATTTTGAGAGAAAGAGTGGCAAGACGTTGTTGACCTTGCGAACCAAAGTTTCTGATGTCTATGCCATTGATTGTTATCTGTATGTCATCTCTGTGTGGACCTATTGTGGTATAACCAAATTCAAAATCTCTTTTTAGATTGGCTTTGTAACTTTGATAAATTTTGTTTTTTATATCCTGAACAGTGGGAAGATTTATCCCTTGATATTTTACATCGAGGTCCTCCTTGCCAGAAGTGATGTTGTGATGTATCTTTTTTGCAGGTTCTTTAATTTTGTCCAAAAACCACAGTCTTTGAAAAATTATCCTACTTGCCACATCTGCCAATTGACTGTCCCACAAATCTATGGTGTCCGATATTCCCTCTAAAGTTTTTGTTTGTTTGAGTAGTTTGTTACGTTCGTTTAATATTTTGTCATAGCGAAGAAGATTGTAAAAATATTGCTTGTTTAGTTGGCTAATATCAATATCCATAAATCTTCGTCTGTCGGCTGGGCCATCTTTGATAAGTCCAATTTCGTCTGGAGCAAAATACACCACAGGCATCTCGCCAATCAAATCTCCTATACGCTTTATACCCATACCATTGATTTTGATTATTTTGTTGGTTTGGTCGTTTAACACCAACTCTATGGTTTGGTCATAATATTTCTTTTTACTCTTTACATACACCTTTGCGAAGTTGCTACCCCATTTGATTAAATCTTTCTCTTTGTTTGTTTTGGGAGATTTGCCGATACTGGAAATATACACACTCTCCAAAAAGTTTGTTTTGCCTTGTGCATTATTTCCCCTAAAGATATTCAATCCCGGAGATAGTTTGAGTTCGCAAGAGGTATAGTTTCTAAAATTTTCTAGCTTAACCTTTTCTATTATCATACAGATATTTTATCACAGTTTGCTTTTTTTTGAAATAGAAATTATCAAACATTTCATTTTTAATTTTTATCACCATTTGACTTTTGATAAGATAACTTTTTGTGAATGATAATCAAAATTTTTAATAGTAAGAAGTTTTTGTGGTTATTCCCCTTTTGAATAAAAGATTGGTGGTCAAAAATAAAAAAATTTTTGAAATTTGCCTTTTGAAAAAGATTTTGTTGACACTAGTCATTGACAATAAAAAATATTTATTGTATTATTAAATTGTATATATGGGGGGAGTATGAACAATTTACTTATCACGTGGAAAGATGTCCTAAAAGAAATGCAAAACCTTGTTACTGCCGTAAGTTATGATCTTTATATCGAAACTTTGGAGCCTATTAAGTATGAAAATGGCAAACTTGTTCTTTTGGCATCTACAGAGACCAACAAAAATCAACTTATGAAACTTCATTACAACAAACTCCTTGGGGTGTGCCAAAAACATTATGGCGAGATTGATGAAATGATTATTCTCCAACCTAATGAAGAAAAAGAGTTTTTGGACGAAGTTCGTCAGGCTGAAGAAGAGTTGAGGATAAAGCAAGAATTTGACGAACGCAACAAACTCAACGAAAAATACACCTTTGACACCTTTGTGGTTGGCAAAAGCAATCAAGTTGTTTACTCTGCTTGCAAAAATGTTGCCGAAAATCCTGGGAAGAATTTCAATCCACTGTTTATTTATGGTGGTGTGGGGTTGGGCAAAACACACCTTTTGCATGCTATTGGCAATTATATCAGGAAGACTTTTCCAAAGACAAGGTTGTTGTATGTTACTTGCGAGCAGTTTATGAACGACTTTACAAGGGCAATAAGAGAAAAGACCAATGAAGCATTCCGCAAGAAATATCGAGAAGTGGACGTTTTGATGGTAGATGATATTCAGTTTATAGCCAACAAGACGGGGACTCAAGAGGAATTTTTCCATACATTCAATGACCTTTATCAGTTGAACAAGCAAATTGTGCTAGCAAGCGACAAACACCCAAGAAATATGGAAACCTTGGAAGAGCGGTTAAAATCTCGATTCACAGGTGGGTTGACACAAGATATTCAGAAACCAGACTTTGAAACTCGACTTGCTATCCTTCAGAAAAAGGTTCAACTGGAAAATTACAATGTAGATCCAAATGTTCTTATTTTCCTTGCAGAAAGGATTGATAGCAATATAAGAGAGTTGGAAGGAAGTCTTAATAAAGTTGTTTCTCTGTCTATCCTTATGGGCAAAGAACAAGCGAGTATGTTTGAAGCAGAGGAAGCCTTAAAGGACATTGAATTTGACCGTTCTCAACATCTTACGGTTGACAAAATTATTGATACCGTTTGCAAATACTACAATGTAAAGCGAAGCGATTTGGTTGGTAAAAAGAAAAACAAAGAGATTGTGGACCCACGTCAAGTGTGTATGTATGTGGCAACCGAATTGCTTGATGTCCCTCTGATGACCATTGGAGAAATTATGGGAGGCAGAGATCACACCACTGTGATGCATGCAAGAGATAAGATTGCAGACAATATTCGCAAAAACAAAGCGCTTAAAACAGAAATTGACGACCTAATCACTATGCTGAAGTCGGAAACATAAGGATTTTTGAACAATATCTTTTTTGAAAAAATAGAAAAATGACCTTTTGTAAAGGTATAGAAAGATGTGTTTGTCCACAATGGGATAGTTATCCCCACGAAATTGTTGACAAAATTATGTTGAAAATAAGCAAAAGAACAATAAAAAAAGGTTTTTTTGACGAAAAAACAGAGTTTTCCACATTTCCACCGCACTAATAATAACTCTTAAAAAATTTATATTACTATTTGTATACATAATATAGTAAAACTTAATTGCGAAAAGTCAAAAAAGATGAGTTGTTAACAAAAATATGCACTTATCCACAATGATTGATTGAGAACAATTCACATTGTCAACAACAAAATATTGTGGTTAAGTTGCTGATAAAGTGGCTGATTTGACACAATATATTGTGCTTTCGGTGGCAAAAAATAAGTTGTGCACAACGGAAACGCTACTATTATAAATATTTAATAAAAAAAGGAGAAAGAATATGAAAGTTATGTGCGAGGGGTTAGATTTGAGTGTTGCTACTGCTCAGGTTACAAAGGCAATATCTTCAAAGACAACTAATCCTGTTTTGGAGGGAATTAAACTAACTGCAGAAAATGACACCCTAAAATTGTCTGCTACAGATTTGGAGTTGGTCATTGAAAAAACTATTAAAGCAGAAGTTAAGGTAGAAGGAGAGGCTGTTGTTCCTGGCAAATTCTTTTCGGAGTTTGTCAGAAAGTTGACCAATGATAAGATAGAGTTGGAGTTGAATGACAAAAATCAACTTAAAATCAATTATACTGACAGCGAAAGTGTTGTTCAATGTTACAATGTAGCAGAATTTCCAAATCTCGAACTTCAGGGTGAGAAGGAACACTTTGTTTTGAGTAAGAAAGATTTTAAGTCGCTGGTTACAAAATCAATATTTTCAACTGCGCTGGACGACACCAGACCTATCCTAAAAGGTGTGTGTTTTGAAATTTCAAAGACAGAAATAACTGCTGTTGGTTTGGATGGATACAGGTTGGCATTGGTCAAAAAGCCTGTTAAAGAAAGTTCTGTGGAAACAAGGATTGTTGTGCCTGCAAAGAGTTTGACAGAAATATCTAAGTTTTTGGAAGATAGTGATGATGATGTCAAAATTTGTGTGCAGAAAAATTTCCTTATGGTAGAGATAGACAATACAAAGATTATTTCTAGGTTGATTGAAGGTGATTTTATCAATTACAGACAGATTGTTCCTACAGAATTTTCTACCAGCATAATAATTTCGAGGGCAATGTTTGAAGAAGCAATAGAAAGAAGTTCTATTTTGTCTAGAATTGACAGGAATAATTTGGTAAAATTTGAGATAAAGGAAAAGTTGCTCACCTTAACATCCAACTCCGACATAGGAAATATCAGAGAGAATATTGGCGTAGCCCTAAAAGGTAATGACCTGACCATTGCATTCAACTCAAGATATTTTTCGGAAGGGTTGAGGACAATGACTGAGGAGGCAATAAAAATATCTTTTAACACTCCTTCTAGCCCTTGCGTAGTAACTCCGGTGGATAGTGATGAATACCTATACCTCATCTTGCCAGTTAGAATAATTACACAATAAAAACCTTACGAGAAAAAATATTAAAATACTTATATTATAATTATAAAAAAAATATATATATTATAAAAAAAATTATATAATAAAAAGAATATTACTGATATTATAAATTATGATTTTTTATAGTTTAATATAGATTATAATTTTTGTAATAAAAAATATTAAGTAATAACGAATTTAATAAATAATTAAAAAATATTTCAGTAAATAATAAATTTAGATAAAAAATATTTAGTATTAAAAAATTATTAAAACTATCGTAAGAGTACGTTATTATTAAAAGTATTGTAAAAGTGTATTATTATAAAATTGAAGAATTATGGGTTTAGAGTATTAAAAAAATTTTCGTTGTTGAATAATGTGTTTAAGTCTAAATCGCTTATGATTGAAATACGTTCGCAGATTGTCTGTGGGCGTATTTTTTATAAACGGTGATGAAATGGAAAAAAAATTCAAAAAAATTTCAGGGCTAAAGTGCAGTGATAATGCGGAGTTTGTAAAATGGTTGGTAAAAAATTAAAAAAAAATTGACACTAACTGTTGACTTTGGCTTTTTGGTAGTTTACAATGAAAGTGTGGTGTGAAGAGGATGACCTAGGCTACAACCTCGTTGCATTGCAAAATAAAATAGTTATTGCTACAATCTTGTCCACAATTTGTGCACAAGACAGCAAAAATTATTTGAGTTTGACAAAAAAAAGAGAGTGCTGTCAAACTATAAAAAAAAGAGGGAGGGTATGATGAGCAAACGTGAATATTCGGAAGAAGAACAGTGGGTCATTTGCAGAAGTGCAGTGTCGGAGAATTATAAAATTCTACACTCCATATTTGGCAAGGATATGTATTCGCAACCTTCTGTTTTTTCTTCAAAGGTAAAGAGGGATTTTTTGGCAGAAGCACAATCTGCTATAGCAAAAAGGTTTTTCTCTTATGACGATGAAGCAAGTGAAATGTGCAAAAACTTGATTGTAAAGAAAAAGAATTGGCAAGATTATCTGTCCAAGGAAAATCTAGTCAGTCTATTTCTGTTGCAAAATAGAGCAATAGCTATTGCTTTGCAAAATATCAAATTGCCTCAACTGATAGAGGACAAAATTTACGCACTAAATGACAGAGATTTTTTGGCTACCCCAATAGATGATTTGAAAAAAATTAAGGGGAAATCAAAAGCAAAAATGCAAGTTATGGAAGAATTGCAAACGGTGGACACCTACAAAACTGTGATGATGCCAATTATTAACAAAATTTCGAAGTGGTATAAAAGGGAGATAAATTTTGATCCTTTTGCAAATTTGGAAAAAAGATTTGGCAGATTGACGCAGGAAGATTATCTAAAACTTATCAAACAAGAAGAACTGGGTGTGGACCTAAATGGCAACCTAATTTCTCGTGGGTTGGACGGAACTTTGTATGTGAATGGCGACCCAAAGCCAGACGATTATGTTATAGATTTTGGCTTGGATATAAAAAGCGAGTATGAAGACGAAGACCTTGATTCGACTGATTATTCTCAGCAGACTCTTATTGACAACTACAACAAATTGCGAAGCAACAGCAGAGGTAGTGGAATGACGGCAGAAGAATATTTTGCCAAAAAAGGAAAAACAAATCTTGACGAAGATGCGACCAGTGGTTCCAATGGCGAATTGGGTGGTGAAGCTGTTCAATTATTGCTTGATTTATAGCGGAGTTTAGCGTGTTTTTGGCAGACGGAACATTCGGGTTAATGTAAAAAATATATTATATAATAATATAAAGGCATTGCAGAAAAACTGTTGTGCCTTTTTCTTCGACAAAAAAAATTGTGGATAAATCTCAAAAAATTGTTGACAAATGTTTTCAAATATCTTACACTACGGGAGCAAGTTTAATTTTGATGACTGATTATTCGGAACAAAAAGTCAAATCGTGGACAAACTTGAAAGGTATTATAGGAGGAAATTATGGAAAAGGGAACTTATCAACCAAACAAGCGTAGCAGAAGCAAAGTTCACGGTTTTAGAAAGAGAATGGCAACCAAGAACGGACGAAAAGTGCTTCAACGTCGTAGAAATCGCGGAAGAAAAAAACTTTCAGCATAAGACATGTTAGCAAGAAAAAATCGACTTAAAAAGAAAAAAGAATTTTCTTACATCTATCGAAAGGGCGAAAGTTATTATTCTGCAGATATGATACTTTTTGCTTGCAAAACAAAACTTGCAAGCAGTAAAGTGGGCTTTTCGGTCAGTAACAAGGTGGGAAATAGTGTTGTAAGACACAAAATTAAAAGGCAACTAAGCGAGATTGTTCGCCTAAGGATTAACAACTTCCCTATCAAAAATTATATTCTTGTTGCAAAACCAACTGTTGCCGACAAAAGCTTTCATGACCTAGAAAAACAAGTAGAAATACTTTTTGAAAAGGTAAAACCGTGAAAAATAAATTTAAAGACAAGACTTTGTGGCAAAAGATAACTTTTGTTTTGCTGTTCCCTGTTTACTGCGTAGTATTGGGACTGGTTAAGATTTATAGGTATGTTATATCTCCTTTGCTTCCTCATGCGTGTAGGTTTTTCCCTACCTGTTCGGAATATTTTTGTTTGGCAGTAAAAGAGTATGGCATCATTCGTGGTATGGCGATGGGAGTGGGCAGAATAGTTAGATGTAACCCTTGGTCAAAGGGTGGATTTGACCCCGTAAAACCTAATATTAAAGGAAATATAAGATGGCTGTTATGACACTTCTATCTTCCGTTACTTCGCAGTGGCCAAGCGGTTTCTGGCCTAATATCATAAAGATATTTGAAGTGGGAAGTTATGCGTGGACAATTGTTTTGTTCACCATTGTTTTGAAGTTGGTGCTGTCGCCAATGGACTTTTTGCAAAGGTTCTTTATGAACAGGCAAACAAGGGCTCAGGCAAAGCTTCAACCAAAACTAGAAAAGTTGAAAAAACAATATGGGCAAAACCAAAATTTGCTCTATCAAAAGCAAAATGAGTTGATGGCAAAAAGCGGAGTAAATATGAAGGCTTCGTGTATAACCATGCTTGTATATATGGTTTTGACATTGACAATATTTATTACCTTGTTCAACTCCATAAGAGATATTTCTGCATTTAAGATAGCCAATCAATACAAAGATTTAAGGCAAACCTATTCCATAACCTACGATGTGGGTTATCTAAAAGATTATCTTAATATGACTGATGAAAATGTAGAGGAATTGTATTCAAAATCTGGAGATGAGAGAGCAGGATATCTAAATACATTTGAACAAAACAAGGCAACTGCTGATGGGTTGACATTGGAGCAGGTAAAAGCCTATGGAAAACAAATAAAATCTACTGCACAAGACAATGTAGAAAGTAGATATTTTGAAATAAAAGACAGTTGGCTTTGGATTAAAAATATTTGGATCCCAGACAAAGCAACAACATCCGAAATCCAAAGTTACAGTTCTTACATTTCTTCCACTGGCGACAAAGGAGTGCTGGAAGAAGATTATAACAATGTGATGGGCAAACTTCAGGCACAAGAAAAAAACGTAAATGGGTATTATATATTGCCTATTTTGGTGGTAGCAATTACCTTCTTATCTCAGTGGATTTCCAAAAAACTTTCTACTCCAAAAGACAGCAATGGTAATAAAATTCAACAACCAGGCACAGGTAAATTCCTAATGATTTTGATGCCATTTATGATGCTTTTGTTTACACTTAACTCCAGTGCAATATTCTCTATATATATTATTGTAAACTCTATTATGTCTACCATTCTTTCGCCAATTATAACCATAATTTGCAACAAGATAGAAGACAAAAGAGAAAGAAAAACTGTGGAAATAGCCAAGCCAGATTATATGAGATAATTCTATAAAAAAGGAATTTTTTGAAAATGAAAACAATTCAGATAACTGCCAAAAATGTGCAAAAAGCAATAGAACAAGGTTTGAAGGAACTGGGCGTTTCTCAAGAGGAAGTTGATATAAAAATTTTGGACGAAGGTGGTCTTTTTAGAAAGGCAAAGATAGAACTTTGCTATGAAGAAGGAAACAGCGCCAAAGAAAAATCTGAAAAGAAAGCCGAAGATAAGGATAAAAAAGAAGAGTCTAAGGTAGAAAAAAAGGAAGAAAAATCAAAAGAAAAGGCTGAAAAGAAGAAACCTATAGAACAAGAAAAAACCGACAACAAAGAGTCTATTGAAAGTGCTGGAAAAGACTTTTTGAACAAACTTCTCGAAAAAATGAGAGTGCAGGCAGAGATAGACTTTGCAAAGACTGAAGACGGGGTATTGTTTAATGCTTCTGGCGACAAAGTAAGCGCTCTTATTGGTAGACATGGCGAAACACTCAATGCCATACAAGAATTACTATTGAATGTGCTTAAAAACAAAGGATACAAGGAAGGCAGAGTTTATTTTGATGTGGAAAACTACAAGAATAGACGAGAGATTGCTCTTGTAGAAATGGCAGAAAAAATGGCAAGCAAGGCAATAAAACTAAACAAGCCTGTTCGTCTTGAAAGAATGAGTGCATATGAGAGAAAGATAATACACACTGCTTTGCAGAATTTTGAGGGTGTTACTACCCAAAGTGAAGGTGTTGAACCAAACAGACACCTAGTGATTATCCCAGAAGAAAAATAAAGAGAGAATGAATTTCAACAACATAAATTATTTGAAAAGGGATTGGGCTTGATTGCTCAATCTTTTTTCTTACATTAAGGATTAAAGCAAAGGAAGAAGTAGTTTGTAAGGGTTCTGCTATTATCAAAAAGCCATCGATTTGCGATTAGCAAACATTTGCTTGCAAAAGCAAATAAATTTAATTTATTAAATTTCGCTGGCTTTTTATTTGTTCAAATGATAAAAAAATAGTGGAAAGTATTGTCAGTGTGTGATAAAATAATAATATGAGTGAAAATGATTTGATAGTTGCTATTGCAACACCTTATGGAAAAAGCGGAGTAGGCATTGTAAGACTAAGCGGAGAGGGCTGTTTGACGCTTGCAAAGAAGATGTTTAGACCGTTTGATAAAAAGTGCGATTTTACCCCAAACAAGATGTATTTGGGGGAGATAGATTTGGGAGATGTCAAAGATAAGGGCTTTGTGGTCTTTTTTCAATCGCCACACTCCTTTACAGGAGAGGATATTGTAGAGTTTCAATGCCATGGTGGCATTATGGTTACCCAAAAGATTGTGGATATGTGTCTAACAAAAGGGGCAAGAATGGCAGAGCCAGGGGAGTTTTCTAAGAGGGCTTTTCTAAATGGCAAGATGTCTTTGGATGAGGCAGAGGGAGTGGCAGACCTCATAAACGCAGAGAGTGAAAGTGAGATGAGGTGTAGCACTGCCCTTGCGCGTGGAGAACTAAATAAAACGGTAACCGATATACAGGATAAGTTGTCTGATATAGTATGCGAAATGCAGGCATATATGGACTACCCTGAGGAACATATCGAGGAAAAGACAAGAAGCGAAATAAAGGCCATTTTAGAGGAAATCTGCCAGCAGATAGACAATCTTTTGGCTACTAGCAAACAAGGCAAATTGTGCAAGTTTGGGGTTGATGTGGCTATTGTGGGAAAAACAAATGCAGGAAAGAGTAGTTTGCTCAACAGACTGCTTGGAACAGAACAGGCCATTGTAACAGATATAGAAGGCACAACACGAGATGTTGTGAGTGGAGTTATGGAATACAATGGTGTAAAATTTAATCTTTTGGACACTGCTGGTTTAAGGGAAACAAAAGATATAATAGAAAACATTGGCATAGACAAGAGCAAGCAAACAATAGAGCAAAGCGATGTGGTTTTGCTGGTAATAGATAGGACAAGGCAAATGGACAAGCAAGATGAGGAAAACCTTTGCCTAACACAAGGCAAAAACAGAATAATTGTGCTGAACAAAAGCGACCAAAAAAACTGTGCTACACTAGATAAGTTGATAGGCAAAGACAAAGTAATAAGTGTTAGCGCCAAGACTGGTGAAAACATAGACCAACTGAAAAAAGAGTTGTTTGACAAAGCTTTTGATGGCAATTTTGTAAACAATTCGTTGGTAATAACCAATTCTAGACACGAGCAAGTGTTAAGAGAAGCCAGTGAAATAGCACATAAATTGCTTTCTAGTGGAGATGATTTGTTTTTTGATTGTCTTACACTAGAGTCCCAATATCTTTGGGAAAAATTAGGAGAAATAACAGGCGTAAGTGCCAATGATGTATTGATATCAAAGATTTTCTCCAAATTCTGCTTGGGCAAATAATATTGGCATAAAATTTTGTTCTATAAAAAAACTTATTTATGTAAAAGTGTTTTGATAAGAAGAATTTTTTGCAAAAATATTGAAAAGAGTGAAAGTTAATATTTACAAAATTATTGCAAAAGAAGAAAAGGTGTATTATATTATTGAATAGGAAATTTTGAAAGTAATTTGAGGGAAAAGATGATAAAAGAAGAATTTGATGTGGTTGTTGTAGGCAGTGGTCATGCTGGTTGTGAGGCAAGTCTTGCATTGGCTCGTTTGGGCAACAAAACAATGCTGGCAACACTCAACCTAGACAGCATAGCATTTTTGGCTTGCAACCCATCTATAGGAGGCACAGCAAAGGGACAATTGGCAAGTGAAATTGATGCCTTGGGTGGAGAAATGGGCATAAACACCGACAAAAATATTTTGCAACTTCGTATGCTAAACACAGGCAAAGGGGTGGCTGTTCAGAGTTTGAGGGCTCAGGTTGATAAGCATGGTTATCATTTTAGTATGAAAGAAACATTGGAAAAACAGAAAAACCTGACTATTAGACAATGCGAAATTGTGGAAATTTTGGTCAAAAATAACAAAGTTGTTGGGGTGAAAAACTCTTTTGGTGAAGAAATATCTTGTCGTGCAGTAGTTTTGGCAACAGGTGTGTATATGGAGAGCAGGGTTATAATAGGTGAGTGGACAAAGGACCAAGGTCCAAATGGTTTTGTCAATTCCAAAGGTCTTTCCAAAAACCTTCAAAAACTAGGTTTTGAAATTTTTAGATTTAAGACAGGAACACCTGCCAGGGTATTAAAAGATTCTATTGATTTTGACAAGTTTGAGGAACAAAACGGAGATGAAAATATCCAAAGTTTTTCTTTTTTGACGAAAAAGCAACCAAAAAATATTTGTAAATGTTATCTAGGATATACCAACGAAAAAACACACGAAATAATAAGAAATAACCTTCATCGTGCGCCAATGTTCAGCGGTATGATAAAAGGTGTTGGACCTCGCTATTGCCCTTCTATTGAGGATAAGGTAGTTAGGTTTGCCGATAGACCAAGACATCAAATTTTCCTTGAACCAGAGGACAAAACTGGCAGTGAGATTTATGTGCAAGGATTCTCCTCTTCTATGCCTGTTGATGTGCAGGAGAAGATGTATCGCAGTGTGGAAGGTTTTGAAAATGTGCAGTTGTTGAGAAATGCCTATGCCATAGAATATGACTGCATAAATTCGTTGGAATTATTGCCAACGTTGGAGTCAAAACGCATATCAGGAATGTTTTTTGCAGGGCAAATAAATGGGACAAGTGGCTATGAGGAAGCGGGCGCACAAGGGCTGATTGCTGGGATAAATGCTAGCAGAAAACTCAACAATCAAGAACCATTCATCTTGGGGAGAGATGAGGCATATATTGGAGTTTTGATTGATGACTTGGTAACAAAAGGGACCAACGAACCATATCGAATGATGACTTCTCGTGCCGAATATCGCTTACTTTTGCGACAAGACAATGCAGATATTCGCCTTACACCAATAGGAAGAAAATTGGGATTAGTAACTGATGAAAGATACAAAATTTTTGAGAAAAAACTAAAACTTATATCAAAGGCACAAAAAGATTTGGACAAAATGCTTTCTGCGAGTGAAGTAAGGAAACTTTATGAACAAAAAGGAGAAAGTTCCCAGTCTATCAACCCTCTGGCAAGAGAAGTTTTGAAAAGAACAAACATTTCCATTTTTGACCTAAAGGAGCATTTTAATCTTTTTAAGAATATTCCAGAAAATATTTTGAACTATGTTCAAACGGAGGTAAAATACTCTGGCTATCTCAAAAGACAACAAATGCTTATTGCACAAATGAGAAAGAATGAACAGATAAAACTTCCTGCAGATTTTGATTATTCACAGATAAAAGGGTTAAGGATTGAAGCGCAACAAAAATTAAACAAGTTCAAACCATTATCCCTGGGACAAGCGAGCAGAATAAGTGGAGTATCCCCTGCCGACATTGCAGTGCTTACTGTGTATATTTCTATGAAAAATAAGCAAGATAAATTGAAAAATGGAGATAAAAATGTCAGAGAAAAATGAAAAAAATTTTCAAAAATTCTGTGTGAGAGAAGATTTGAACCCTTTTTTTGACCTAATTTCGCAAAAAAAAGACAAATTTGAATTGTATTTTCGCAATCTTATCAGCTGGAACGAAAAATTTAATCTTACTGCAATAACAGAACACAATGAGGTTTTTGAAAAACATTTTTTGGATAGTATACTCTCTGAACAATTTATCCCCAAAAATTCCACAGTAATTGACATAGGTGCCGGTGCTGGCTTCCCTAGTTTTCCATTGAAAATTGTTAGAGATGATTTGAAGATTGTGGCAGTGGATAGTGTAAATAAGAAGGTTTCATTCCTTAATGATATATCTAACAATCTAAATTTCAAAAATGTGAGTTGTCTGCACGAAAGGGCGGAAGATTTAGCACAAAAAAGTGATTTTAGAGAAAAATTTGATGTATGTGTTGCAAGGGCTGTTGCTAGTTTAAACATTTTATGTGAATATTGCCTTCCCTTTGTTAAGATAGGAGGAATATTTCTGGCATACAAATCTCAAAATTTGGAAGAGGAATTGAAAACAGCAAAAAATGCCCTTTCCCTACTTGGAGGAAAGGTTGAAAAAATAGTTAATTTTGACTTAAACGGAGCAGAAAGAAAGATAGTTGTAATAAGGAAAATTTCTCCAACACCAACAAAATTTCCACGACTAAAAAACAAACCAAGGATTTCTCCTCTGGTATGATGAAAACTATGTGCCTATTTGCTCAATTTGTTCGCAAATCAATTTATTAAATGAAATCCTTTGTTATAGCGACATCACAGTTTGAATAAACATTAGTTATTGTCAAATATCCTTGTGGATAATTGATAATAACACCCAACAAATTAGTTATATATTTACAACTAAATTAAATTGTATGTAATAAATCTTTCTGAAAAGGTTATCTAAGTAAAGTGTTTATTATTTGAAAAATATTTTATATGCTATGAAAATTTGAAAAAATCATCAAAAAAGAGATATTTATTCTAAAATTTTTTAGTTTTGGGATAAAAATTGATGTTTTTTGGTGGTTTTTTCTTATTTTTTTGGTATAATGAATCTATAAGGAAGTAATTATGGGAAAAGTAATTTCATTTGCAAATCAAAAAGGTGGAGTTGGTAAAACAACCACTTGTATAAATTTGGCATCTTACCTCGCAGTTTTTGGAAAGAAGGTTTTAATTGTGGATATGGACCCGCAAGGAAATGCGACTAGTGGGCTAGGAGTTGACAAGACACAAAAAATGCCAACGATGTATGATGCTATTTCTGGTGAAGCAACAATTTCGGAGGTTATAAGGCCAAGTTTTATCAAAAATTTGGATATAATACCAGCCACAGTGGATCTTGCTGGTGCAGAAATTGAACTTGTTGGTATGAAAAACAGGGAAAAAGTTGTTTCAAAACTCTTTGAGAGTATAAAAGATAACTATCATTACATTCTAATAGATTGTCCACCATCTTTGGGGTTGCTCACGGTAAATGCGTTGACTTCGTCAGATTCTGTTATGATACCTATTCAATGTGAATTTTTTGCACTAGAAGGGTTAAGCCAACTTATGAATACTATAAAACTTGTCAAAAAGCATCTTAATCCACAGATTGATGTGGAGGGTGTTGTTTTGACTATGAAAGACAATAGGTCTAATCTTATTCAGCAGGTTTCGGAGGAAATTCGTAAGTATTTTGGCAAAAAAGTGTATGAAACCGCTATTCCAAGGACAATAAGACTAGCAGAAGCCCCAAGTCATGGTAAACCAATATTCTTATATGACCCAAGAGGCAAAGGTGGAGTAGCATATTTTGAACTAGCAAAAGAGTTTATGAAAAGGAATCGTGACGGTTATAAGAATATAACTATATAGCATTTTCAAGAAAAATTATATTTCATACTTTTCGCTCTACATGCGAAATGTAGTAATTATAAATTTATATTTATTTAATAAATATATAAAGAAATAATGTGATAATTATATTTTTATATATAGTAAACTTAGTCATAGAATAACTAATTATAATTAAAATAATACATATGTTTTTATTAAGACTTTCTATTTTTTGGGAAGTCTTTTTTGATATATGGTTGATATAAAAGATTATATAAGATTGAGATAATTTCTGTTGCAAAAAAAAATTAATAATGTTACAATATAACTAGTAAAGAAAGATTTGTAAAGAGGAGATATGATTATGAAACATGGTCTAGGTAGAGGGCTTGATGCCTTGTTTTCAATTTATCAAGATGAAGAAGAACAAGAAGTAGAAGAAAAAAAAGAAGGTCGTGTGCAGGTTGGTAATAATGGAGATGAATCTATTGTAAACAGTGGTGTTGTAGAACTGGATATGAAACTAATCGACCCAAATAAAGAACAGCCAAGGAAGAAATTTGATGTAACTTCCCTGCGTGAATTGACAGAGTCAATAAAGCAACATGGAGTTATTCAACCAATTATTGTAAACAAAACATCAGGCAACAGATATCTTATTGTTGCAGGTGAAAGGAGATTTAGAGCTTGTCTTAATGCTGGGCTAAAGACTATCCCTGCTATCATTAAGGATTTTAGCAAACAAGAAGTGCAGGAAATTTCTCTTATCGAAAACCTTCAACGTGAGGATCTCAATCCGATAGAAGCAGGAAAAGCAATTCGCCAACTAATGACTGATTATGGCTTTACACAAGAAGAAATTGCTGACAGGATTGGTAAAAGTCGTCCTCTTGTTGCAAATACATTAAGACTACTCACTTTGTCGCCAGAAGTTATTTCTCTTATTGAAAATGGTCAACTTTCTGCCGGACATGGTAAATGTCTTGTAGTTGTTACAGATGAAGAAAAACAACTTAATCTTGCAAAATTTGCAATTGAAAGAAAACTTTCTGTAAGAGATTTTGAAAAGTTGGTTAAAGATTCGCAAAATGAAAAAATACCAGAAGCAAAGAAAAAAATTGTTCAAAGCATAGAACTTAAAGAACTTGGACATAGAATTCAAAGGTTATTTAGAACAAAAGTAGTTATCCATGGTGATGATAACAAAGGAAAGATTTCAATAGACTATTTTAACTCTGATGATTTAGATAGAATTTGCTCCTTTATTTCTAAATTAGAAAAATAATTAGAATACTTTAATGCAATTTTTAATTAGAATTATATTCATTGCTGTAAAAATAATTTTATTTGATGTCATATAACATAGCAATACATAATGTTTCATGTGATGTGTTTCACGTGGAACATTTTTTTATTATTTTTGTTGTGTTTCACATGGGACAAATCTCTATTATGTCTAACATGTTTCACGTGGAACATTTTTTATTGATTCTGATATGTTTCACGTGAAGTAACCCTTCGTTAAGTTTAATATGTTTTTAACTTGGTTTTATTTTGTTTTGTTGATATGTTTCACGTGGAACAACTATATATTTAATCTAGTACGTTTCAGGTGGAATAATTCTCTATTGAGTCTAGTATATTTTACAGGGAAGTTTTTTTGTTATTCTTGATATTTTTCATGTGGAATAATATTTATTATTGAAATCTAATTTATCTGACTCTTCTAGATAATTATCTATTTATATATTACTTAATAAACTTTTATATAAAAACTTAATCCGCATCTATTGTAATTTTTGTTTCACGTGGAACAGACTTTTGTTGTATTGGTGATAATGTTTCACGTGGAACAAGCTTTTGCTGTTTTAGTAAAAATGTTTTATGTGGAACAATGCTCTATTAATTTTAGCATGTTTCACATAGAATATCTTTTAATAGATTTAGTATCTTTATTTGGAGTAAGTCTATTATAAAAAAAAATCTATGAATCATATCAATTAAATAACCTTATATAAAAAATATATACATATTTTGTTTCACGTGGAACATCTTACAACTTAAACGTTGTTATAAACATTATCATACAGAAAAATTATAATAATCATACTATATATTTAAGTGTTATACTATATGAAAGTATTATAAAATATAGTTATAATAATATAACTAAAATTAATACACAAGCTTTGTCAAAGAGATAACTATAGAAATATAAACAAAGAGAGATTATAACTATGATTGATTTATGTTAGATAAAAATATAGTTAAATATATACAAAGTATAACATTTGATTAACAACAATATAAAAATTGTAAAATATTTTAACAAATGTAAAAATGGTTGATGAATGGTAAATTGTATAATAGAAGTTTTATCATTTATAATTGCTAGACAATTGATTATCAGCGATAATTCGCAAATATAATTTTTATTTTTTTAACAATTTTTGCAATAAATTTTACTATTTTTTTCTTATTTTTTTTATTAACAAAACTACTCTTTTATATATATTTCTGTTGTTTCTATATGAGAAGCTTGTGTGTATATCAAACTAATTGCAAACAAACATTCCAATATTGCTTAATGTTAGGTTTAGTAGTTTAAATAGTAATTTCTCAAAAATTTATAAATGAACAAATAGCGTCTTACTTTTAGTGAATGTCTTAAAATTTATGTATAAAAAATTTTGGGATTAAAATGTAAAAAGTTGTGTATAAATAGTTATCATTGAAGAAAAATGCTCCATTTTATTCAAAAATTGAATGTTTTGACGAGGGAGTTTTGAAGAATGTTTAGGAGATTGTAGTTTTTTTGATAAAAAGAAAGTTATCCATAAAACAACAAAAATTGTTGATAACTTATGCTCCGACTTATAGTTTTTTGGTAAAAGGTGAAATTTGTCAGAAAAACTCTATATATGGGAGGGAATGCGAAAAGTAGAAATATGGACTTTTTGGTCGTAAAAAATATCAATTGATGCACTTTATGGAAAAATTTTGGCAAAAAGATAATGAATTTTATTGCTTAAAAAATATTTATATGGTAAACTTATTATCGTAAAAATGGAGGAAAATTGATTGAAAAATAACAAATTAAAAGGCTGGATTATTTTTGCGCTGTCATTTATGGCAATCATTTTGCTATTTTATCTTACGCAAACTGGCAATATCGGGAAAAAGATTGCTATTTCTGGCCCTTCCAATGTAGAATCACTGGAATCGCTGGTTGGGGTTAAGAAAGATGCAGAAGGCAAATATGTTGTATCCACTGATATAGACTATGCGGGTAGTGTTGTCAAATATATTGCTTTGGCAGATAATGGCATAGGTTATGTTATCAAGAAAGATAGCAAGTATAAAAAAGATGATATCTTGAATAACTGCGACTATTATTTTGAATATGTAACAGAATCAGATTATGACCAAGTAAAAGCCATGATAGAAGCCTACAACGCAAAGGCAGAAACAAAAGTTGAAGATGGTTGGGTTTTGATGGAAGCATATCCTACTCATGTATCAAAGACTTCTTGGTGGGAAAGTTTGCTCCCTTATCTTAGTGTAATTGTTGTAGTAGTCTTAGGTGTTATCCTAATAAGAAGTATATTAGGGGCAAACCAAAAGAGTTTCAACTTTGGCAAAACAAAGGCTCAGGTGGCTCACGCAGTAAAAGTGAAATTTGCAGACGTGGCAGGCATTGACGAGGAAAAGGAAGAACTGCTGGAAATAGTGGAGTTTTTGAAAAACCCACAAAAATTTACTGAACTTGGGGCAAAAATTCCTAAGGGCATCCTTCTAGTTGGTCAACCAGGGACTGGTAAAACTTTGCTGGCAAAGGCAATCGCTGGCGAGAGCAATGTCCCATTCTTCTCCATAAGCGGAAGTGATTTTGTGGAGATGTTTGTGGGCGTTGGTGCTTCTCGAGTTAGAGATCTGTTTGAACAAGCAAAAAAAGAAGCCCCTTGCATTGTATTTATTGACGAAATTGATGCTGTGGGCAGACAACGTGGCGCAGGACTTGGCGGTGGAAATGATGAAAGAGAACAAACGCTTAATCAACTTCTAGTTCAAATGGACGGTTTTGAGGGGAATACGGGTGTAATTGTTATCGCTGCAACCAACAGAGCAGATGTTTTGGACCCAGCATTGTTAAGGCCAGGCAGATTTGATAGGCAAATATACATTATGCCACCAGATGTAAAGGGTAGAGAAATGATTCTCAAAATTCATGCAAGAAACAAGCCAATAGATAGTTCGGTGGATTTTAAGAACATTGCAAGACTTACCAGTGGATTTACTGGTGCAGACTTGGAAAACCTCTTGAATGAGGCGGCAATTCTTACAGCAAGGGAAAGTAGAAAGTCTATAACAATGACGGATATCACAGAGGGCATAAACAAGGTTATTATGGGACCTCAAAAACGAAGTAGAATTGTAACCCCTGTGGACAAGAGAATTACTGCTTACCACGAAAGTGGTCATGCAATAGTGGGCAAGGTATTAACACATTGTGATGTAGTGCAAGAAGTTTCTATCATTGCAAGGGGAATGGCTGCCGGATATACCATAAGCAGACCGGACAACGACGAAAGTCATATGTCCTATAACAAACTTATAGACAATATTACAATGATGTTGGGTGGTAGAGCAGCAGAAGAAATAATGGTCAAAGACATCTCAACAGGCGCTCAAAACGACATAGAAAGGGCAACCAAACTAGCGAGAAAAATGGTTACCGAATGGGGAATGAGTGCAAAGTTGGGACCTGTGAATCTAGGCTCTAGCAGTGAGGTGTTTTTGGGTAGAGATTATCAAAGTCAACTAAACTACAGTGAAAAAACTGCCAGTGAAATTGACAACGAGATAAAATCAATTATTGATATGTGCTACTCTCGAGCCAAAGAAATAATAACCAAACACGCAAAACAAATGAACACGATGGTGGAAGTTCTGCTAGAAAAAGAAACAATTTACTTTGGCGAAGTGGAGATGATTATGAAGGGCAAAACTACCAAACAAATATTGCTTCAAATGGAACAAGATGCCATAAGGAACAAAGAGCGTGTAGAGTTGGAGAGAGCAGAGGCTGACCTTGAAAGAGTGAGAAAAGAACAATCAATAAGGGTAAAAACGGCTGAGGCATTGAAAAAAGGTGGTGTTCTCTCTGCAGAGGAAATAGAAAAGGTGGCAAAAGATTCTGAAAATATCATTGCCATTGCAGAGAAGAAAGTAAACGAACTAAAACAAAAACTTGCAGAAAAATATGCCAAAACAGAACAAACAAAACAAAAAACATCAAAGTCTGCAGAGAAGAAAGAAAAAAATTCTGACAATAAAAAATCAACAAAATCCACAACTACAAAGAATGCAAAAGCAAAAACGGAAAAACAAAAGAGCCTAAATAAGCCTACCAATGTTGATAGTAAAAAAATCAAAATAAAAAGTATTGAGGCAAAAGGTAATAATGTGGAAGGGGAAAAAGTAGTTAACAGTATGTCAGGAGAGACAGAAGACATAAATAAGAAAAATGGCGACAAAAATTGAAATTGTTTTTGTCAAAAAAATACAAAATATTAAAGGACGGAATATATTATGAAAAAGAAAATTATTATTTCAGTATCGTTAGGGATAGTTGCATTGCTGGCTATTGCAACACTTATTTTGGCTCTTGTGCCAGTGAACAAAAACACAGTGATTGCAAAACCAAACTCTATATATATAACCAATCAAAACACAAAAGAATTTGGTGGACATTGTGCCTATGATAATATTCAGGATGTTACTCAAAATGGTTCTGCAATGCTAAATGATTTCTACAAAGCATTTAATGAGAGTTTTGAACAAAAAGCATTGGTGGCAATGTTTACTAACCAATCTAATAGTGGAATAAAGGCAAATTATGTAGATGTGGCGGGATCATCAGAAAAAATTTCAAAAAATTATGACACCACAGAAAAATTTACTGTTATCTTCCAATACAATGAAAATCAAACAATTTATGTAGAAGAAAAGGATTTGTCTTTTGAATATAATTATCTATTCTTTGAAGTAACAAATGCTGACGAAAGACAAGAGGTAACATTTGGTGTAATGAAAGACAACTACTCTCTAGACGGTTCTTATACCAGTCTTTCTTACAAATACTACTTCACTGCTCAAGCCAACCTAAAACCTGTCTATCAATATATCAATACAATTTCAATATTTAGTCAAAAGTAAAATATTTAGTCAAAAGTAAAAAAAACTCCCTCGTGGAGTTTTTTAAGAAGGGGAAATGAAAATGCAAAAGAAAAATTTCTTGCTAAATATCGTAATGTTGCTCTGTGTGACGGTTGCTGTAACTTTTCTTGCAGGGTGTTCTCACACGCACAAAGCGGGTTCTGACTGGGGTTCTACAGCAGGTGAACACTTTCATATATGCACTCATTCAAATTGTTGTGAAATAATGGACAGAGAGGAACATGACTTTGGAGAATATGTGGTATCAAAAGAACCTACTTGCACAGAGGCTGGGGCAAAATATCGTGTCTGTTCAGTCTGTAAATTTTCAAATTGGGTTACTATATCACCTTTATCTCACAATTTTGGCAAAAGCAGTGATGTGGTATTTGAATTTGAAAAAATTACCACCTCTTCTGGTGAGTTTGTTTACACTTGCACCGCAACTCGCAATTGTATCCGTTGTGAAGAATATGAAAGTGAAACTATTTCCACAGCAGACAGAGAAATTACCGCTACAATAATTCAAGAATGGGGTTGTGGACAAGATGAAATAACTAAATTTACCAACCCAAAGTTTACAAATGAAGTATTCACCAATGCATTTAATAGCACAAGGGAAGAGATTACTAAACCAAAAGAAAGAGAACACAACTATGATTATGGCAACATACAGTATGATTGGGCTGATGATTACTCCTATTGCAGTGCAACTGTAACATGTAGTTATGACGATTGCGAATCTATCTTGAAAGGGGACTCTATAAGAGTGGACTCTCAACATTATGATGCAACTTGCACAGAGGGGGATTATACAATATATACTGCCACATTTGACAATGAAACATTATTTCCTTCAAAAGAAAAAAAAGTATATGGTTCAACATCGGCTACTGGTCATCAGTATGGCACAGCGACTTATCTTTGGGCAGAGGACCATTCTTCTTGCACAGCACACAACACTTGCACTTCTTGTAATGCTGATTTTAGCGAAACGGTTGTCAAAACATCAGCAAGTAACAGCCCTATTGTTTATTCCGAAAAACAACAAACCTGTTTTCAAAGTGGAGAAAAGAAATACACTGCAACTTTTGAAAACTCTATCGCTTTCCCTCAAAATATGGTGATAGTAGAAAGTAGTCCAAAGCTTGATCACGAGTGGGGAGAAGCTACATTTGATTGGAGTATTGGCGATGACGCCAAAGCCACTTGCACCGCAAGAGTAAATTGCACAAGAGAACTAAATGGCACTACTTGTAGTGGAAGTTATACCTACACAATATCTAATATATCAGGTGTTGTAGATGAGGGGGGTAATACTACATATACTGCAAATTTTGTGGAAGAAACTTCCCTATCAGAAGAACTCAAAACTAAATTTGGTGTGCAAACATACACTATACCTATACAACAAGCATAACAGACATAAATTATGTAAAATTGCTACCAAATATTATCTTTATACATAATAAAAAACACTCATTGATTGGGAATCTTTCCATAACAATGGGTGTTTTTGTATCTAGATTTATATTTGCCAATATCCGCATTTCATCTTTTTTTTATCAATTATAAATATTTGTATTATTGTAACATAGTTTTTGATAGAGCCACTTTTTATAGCATATTTTTTTTATAAAAAAACTTTTCTGTGTTAAAGTTATAGTTTAGCAAAATAAAAATAGTTAATGTGGTAAAAAAAATTGTATAATAATTTGATTTTGTTGTAAAATTAGAATATAATAAATAGTATGAAATTTGGCAATTATAATCTTGCAAAGGTTAATAGATTATACAAAAGTAAGTGGGATTTGATGGACAGAGTTGCTGTTTGGATGGCAACTATTTTAATTTCGTCTATCTTAATAATGACAACTTTCAATATTTTTTTCTATCAGTCAGAAGTTGTTGGCCCTTCTATGCAACCAACATACAATGTTCTTGCACCAGATGTGATGGACAAAGAGGAGATTGACAGAAGCCCTTACAGAGATCATATTATTGTTTCTCGCTTTAGACAGCCAAAACTAGGGGAAGTGGCTATAGTGGAACTTCCTTCTCAAACGATAATTAAGAGAGTAATTGCAACAGGTGGGCAGACATTAACTTTGAAGAAAAACATTGATGATGATTATTATAGTTTTTATCTTGACGGAACAAAACTTGACGAAAGTTATATCAAAGATCCAACCGATATGGACTATAAATATATGAAAGATTTTGTCAGCAATCCTGCATTGTTTAATATTTTCAAAAATGCTGTTTCAAAGCAAGATGAGTTTGGATATGAGATGGTTCAGATTTATGTCCCAGAGGGATATGTGTATGTAGCAGGTGATAATCGTGCAAACAGCGCAGATAGCAAAGCATATGGGCTTATAAAAACATCTGATTTGCGTGGAACGGTGGTGTTACATTATGCCTACGATGATTCTTTATTAGGAGTCATTGTGCGATCTCTTGTTGATTTTTTTAGTTTTTAGCCAAAACCATTTTGACCAAATAGTCATTTTAGTAACTATTTAGGATAAAATGTAAATGTAAACAATTAGTAAGTAGTCAATCAAATATAGTTTTTTAATTATAAAAAGTTACAAAGTGTTCAATTATTTTGACAAAAAATATAAAATGTGTTAAAAATATCTTATAAATGGAGATTGTTATGGCAAACAAAATTCAAATAACAGCGGACAGCACAATTGATTTGAGCCCAGAATTATATGAGAGATTTAATATCAAAATTCTCCCTTTTGTAGTTATGCTTGGGGATAAAAGTTTTACCGACGGAGTTGATGTAAAACCAGAAGACATATTCAGGCATTTTGACAAGACAGGAGAATTGCCTAAAACAGGGGCAAGAAGTCCAGAAGACTTTGCGGACTTCTTCAAAGGTTTTACCGACCAAGGATTTGATGTTGTTCATATTGGCATTGGGGCAGAATTGTCTTCTGGCTACTCAAATGCAGTGCTTGCAAGCCAAAACAACCCTCACGTCTATGTGGTCGACTCACGCACTTTGTCGTCTGGCAGTGGGTTGCTTGCTATGTATGCCAGCGAACTTGTATCCGCCGGCAAATTTACAGCCGAACAAATTGCAAAAAAGGTGGGTGAAAGAGCATACTATGGGCAGTCGTCATTTATTATTGAGAAGTTAAAGTTTTTGTATAAAGGTGGCAGGTGTAGTATGTTAAGTATGCTGGGCGCAAATCTTATGCACATCAAACCATCTATCAAAGTTACAGATGGAACAAACAAAGTAGGCAAAAAATATATTGGCAGTATGGAAAGTTGTGTAAAAAAATATATGGAAGATATTTTAAGAGAATTTAACAACCCCGACCATACAAGAGTTATGATAACATACTCCTCAATAACTGACGGAATGAAAAAATCTGTGCAGGAAGTGTTGGAAAAATATGGAAAGTTTAAGGAAGTTCTCTATACACAAGCAGGCAGCGTGATATCTTCTCATTGTGGGCCAAATACTGCGGGTATTCTTTACCTAAATGACGGAGATAAAGGGCATTATTGATTGAAAAACAGTTAAATGTGACTTTACTTTTGCATAAAATATCAATTTTTGGTCAAATATTGGCATAAAAGGTGCTACAAAACGCCCATATTATCCAAAAGAAAGAAATAAATAAGGCTTTTTGTGAAAAATTTTTGAAAAATGTTAGGAAAATGTGGGAAAATATGCTAGTATTAAGTAACCTTTTAAGGAAAATCTTATATTAAAGGAGAAGAATTTTATGAACAAAGGTGATATTGTTAGCGCAATCGCAACAAAAGCAGGTTTCACACTAAAAGATGCAGATGAAGCATACAAAGCATTTGTATCCACAGTTGCAGAAGCTCTGAAAAACGGAGAAGAAGTAGTCCTTGCAGGATTCGGCACATTCAAAGTTAAAGAAAGAGCAGAAAGAACTGGTGTAAACCCTCAAACAAAGAAGGCAATCAAAATACCTGCAACCAAAGCTCCAACCTTCAAGTTTGGAAAATCTTTCAAAGAATTACTTAAATAATTGCAAAGACAATTGCTATGTTCATTGTGAATAATTTTTTGTTCATTGTGAACTCCGAAAATTTTGTTATTTAGACGAAAAAGAGTCCGTTGTGGCTCTTTTTTGTTTTGTGTATAAATGACACAACTCGCATTTTTGCTAGGCATATACAAATTATCTTTCAAACTAACATTGTTTTGATTTTTTTAATCTTTTATTTTTTTGACAGAAAAATTATTTATTTTTTTTGCAAAAAATGTTATGCTTTTTTTGGGATTATATAAAAATTTTTTATCCTTTTTTTGTCAAAATCTATTGTAATTTATTTGGTAAAAATTGAAGATACTATTATAATAAGATTGTAATATTATATTCAATAATATGCTATGCAACTTTTTGGGAATAACTGGTCGGGCGATTAATCCTGCAGGTTAAGAGTAATTTGCAAGATCGTCGGTTGGCAGGTCTAAAAGGAGATAACCAAATGTTTATAACAAAATTCAAAAAAAATAAAATGAATTTTTTGGGCAAAATAGTGGGTTTGTGTTTTATGGCGCTGTGCGTGTGTGCACCGTCCTTTTTTGGTTTGTTTAGAAAAGAGACATTTGCTTTGTCAAAAAATGTAACCAACATTTCTAGCACAACATCTCTCACTGCTGGCTCTAAAGTGTATTTTGGTGAATACCCACAAGATTCGGTTATCAAGGTTAGTGAAGAAACTGGTTGGGAAAAATTAACAATTGTAGATTCAAATGGTAGTTATAACGCAGTTAAACCTTTGGAGGTTGGTGTAAACAAAAATAGCATAGTGGCACATAATACCATTAAGGGATATATTGAAGAATTGCTAAAGGTGGAATATGGCGATGATTATCAATGGCATTATACCACTGTAGGCAAATTCACACCAAGAAGAAGTTGCCAAACAGACAAAATTTCGTACGATTACATAACAGGCTATTATACTTTGCTGGTTGATGTAATAGAAAACACATTCACTGGCGATGCAAATACCAAAGTAACATATCCTGCAGGGTCAAAATTCTATGCCTACAACAGAGTTGTAGATGCGCTGAACAAGTATTATAGGGTAGAGGTTGATGAAACAGCATCATCATGGAATCCTGAAAGTCCTAATAAAATATCCACTTATCTTACTGGGAAAACAAAAGAGACTCAAAATGGTAAGTGGGTAATGAGGGTTGCTGAAACCCCAGATGAAGCTTCAATAAGAATGAACTCGGAACGAGATTATATTTGGGACCCTGGAAACTACTATTTGCTAAAAAAGAATGAGGGAAGATACTTTGTCAATGATAGTGGCTATTATTTTGATAAAGCAAAAAGTGATGTTAATTATGGCGAGATAACCATGCACGGTTATGACAAGTTTTTAGATAACGAGGTAGTAGATAGCGAAGCATATGAGCAAACAGGCACTGGTCCTAGTGGGATATTTCTATTTGAAGTAAAGCCTATAGAGTGGACGGTGTTTAATTCTAGTCAATTGAGTGTTAATTTGGAAAATAGTAATGAATGTGTAACACTAGTGTCTAGTCAAATAATAGATTCCAATGCCCTCAACTACGACCAATGGAAATATACAAGCAATTTATTTTATTCATTTGGTTCTCGTTATGATAATAGTAATTTGAAAGCTTGGCTTAATGCAAAAGGCTCTCTTACAACAGATATAGAAAGTGTTGACCTTACTCTTAAGAATGACTCAACTACATACACAGACACATATTACCAAAGCAAGCGAACATTTTTACCCATGGCTTTTGGGGGAAAAGCAGAGAGTTTGAAACTTTTTACCCATAAATCAGTAAGTATTCAAGCGCGAGTAGGGCTATTGTCATCAGAAGAGATACAAAACAACAACTTAAAATTGGCAACAAAAACTCAATACTCTTTGGCTTGTGGGGACCAAGGGGAAACTACTTGGGGATCTTGGCTGTTTTCTCAGTCGGATTCTGATGGAAGCAATTTTTGTTATGGAGCAAATGGGTATGTTGAATCTGGATCTGTATTTACTGTTTATGGTGTAAGGCCTGTGATATGCCTTAAGAAATCTGAATTTTATGCAGATACAAATGTAGGGCAAATTGAAGCAAATGAGGTGCTAAACATTAGCACTCCATTAGAGTTGGGTGGCAGTGTAAATGTGGCTGGATATACAGAAACAATACCAAATTTGTTGCAGTTTGCAACTGCTGAAAGTGGGATAGGCTCGATTGAAAGTGGTTCTCTTGAAATAAAGCAATCGGATATAACAGGAAAGAACTACAGTGTTACTGCCAAGAATTTTGTGGTAACTACGAAAAACTATGATCCATATACAAAAGATTCTCAGCCTACTATACCCGTTTCTGCTGTGTCTGGATTTATTGTAGCAGGAATAAAATCTTACGAAGTAGGCGAAAAGAATATCACCGATAGCGACTGCCCATACACTGTTTCGTTTGTTCCGATAACCTCATTTTTGGGGACTGGACAAAGTCCTATAAGCAACAGCATAAATTATCTTTCGGGGCAATTTGTGATGGATTATTACCTTATCTTTCAAGGGGATATCTATCTTATCAATCCAGAAGATGTAACCAACCCCAACATCTACATAAGCGAAAGTGGCTCGGCTAGTAACTCTGGAAGATCTACCAGCGAACCTGTTCCCCTATCTGTTGCACAGAAGTTGGCTGGCAATGATGTGGGGGTGGATACTGGGAATATGTCCACATTGATATTCCTAGAGAACAGAGAGTTTAGCAACAGAGAGTTGAAATTTAATTATCCTGTAGTCTTTAACTCAAATACGGCAAACGGAACATTTATCACCGTAACAAGTGGAACTGTAACTTTTGAAAATATTATCTTTGATGGACAAAACAAATCAAGGACTACTGCAGGGATAAGGATAAAAGATGTCGCAAATTCTATATTCAATAATTGTAAAGTTATCAATTTTGTCAACTCATCTGGCAATGGGGGTGGAATATCAGTAGGTGTCGGATCGACTATAAGCAGTGCAGGAGACAGTATACTAGAACTCTCCAATAACAAAGCAAAAAAAGGTGCTGGAATGTATTGTGAGGGGACGTTGAATGTAGACAAACTTATCCTTACAAACAATATGGCTACTGGAAGTACTGAAGGAGGGGCTCTTTATGTTTCTGGTGGTGTTGAAGTAAAGAGTATTGAGGCGTCAGGAAATATTGCAAACGGAATAACCTCTTGCATATTTGCAAAAGATTCTAGCGGAGGGAATAATACCTTTAGAATTACAGATACTTTGCATATTCACGATAACAAAGGTTATATTAAAGGTGATAATACATATTATTCATCTTCCGCTGTTTATATAGAGGGTTACAAAGTAAATATTATCAATCCCAAATTTGAGAAAAACGAAAATTCTATTGCATCATTGTTCCTTAATGGGTGTTATTTGATGGCAGACGGAACGCCAACTTTGCAAGGGAATAGCAGTGAAAACAAAGGGTTATTCACCCAAAACTACAACAAGGATGCCGGTCAGAATTATGCTGGTGCAATCTATGTGTCTGACAATGGCAAAAGTGATTGCTCATATATCTTCTCAAATATTTCCTTTGACAACAACGGTGCGGACAATGGTTATGGGGCAGTGCTGGTTGTTGGGAAATATATCGATAATGAGGTTACATTTAATAATTGCTCCTTTAGCAATAACAAGGGGGTATATTGTGGTGGACTGGCATTTTATCAAGCACAGAATACTGAGATGTCGGGCAACTTTAGAGTTATTAACTGCACATTTAGTGGCAATGAGGCAACAAGCCAAGATGAGCCTACAGAGCAGAGCAATGCAAGGAGTGTTGCTGGTGCATTGGTTGTTCAACATAGAGATAACTCTGCCAATGTGTCCGTTGAGATATCAAATGCAACATTTACAAAGAACAAATCTACAAAATATGGTGTTGCAAAGTTTGACCTAAAGGAAGAAGATGCAATAATTATAAGTAATTTAACATTGGGTGGAGATTTGATAGATGAAAATGACAAAGCAAACATCTCAAATATATCTACTCAAGCAGGAGCATTGTTTGCAATAAATGGGACTAGGAAAGAGGCAAACACGACAGCATTTTCAATAGACAATTTTATTGCCAAAAACAATGGCAATGCGGGAGATGTATTATTTGCAACAGAGGGAGTTTTGGAAATAAGCAATGTTAATCCAACCGATGGAAATTTGCTAAAAAATTGTCAATTTGTCAACAACGAATCAGTGTCTTCTGGTGGTGCAGTAATTATTAAGGATAGCTCGGGCAAGATAGAAAATAGCTTTTTCAGTGGTAACAGCGTAAGGGTTACAAAAAATGACAATTCAACAACCTATGTTGGAGGAGGTGCTATATATATCACCAGTCAAAGTTATACCTGCAATGTGGATATTTCAAAAACCACTTTTGTGGACAACATTGTTAATTTAGACGGAAGTGGGGAATGTGTTGCAGGCGGAGGTGCTGTGCTTGCCAACAAATCTCTTTTGACTTTGACAGACGTTTATGCCAAAAACAACAAAGTAATAACTAATGGTGAAAATCAAACTGCAAAAGGTGGTGCTGTTTGCTCTTATGGCAATACACAAACAACGGGGGTTCAATACATTACACAATGCCAGCACACTACTCCTTGTGTTGTGATAAATGGTGGACATTATGAGTCCAATTCGGCAGTTGTCGTTGGAGATACTTATTCTTATGGTGGTGTTATTTGGGGTGATTGTGTCAAAATATTAAGTGGTAGTGCAAGTGCTGGCTGTGATAGCAACAACATATCCACAGAAAATGGACAAGCAAAATTTATTTCTAATAGTGCAATTTATGGTGGTGGGGTGTATACTTCCAATTGCCTAGAAATAGACAACAAAGACAGTAGTGATTTAGTAGCATTGTTTGACGGAAATGAAGCAACTCACGGTGGAGCAATCAACGCACATGGTGTGGCGATAATTGACGGTGGAAAATTTACAAACAACGTTGCAAAAAATGTTAATGACGATAGTGCAACCTATGGTAATGGCGGTGCAATCCTCTTTGAAAACAGTGAGCAGAAGGTCAAATTCTCTAATTATCCAACAGAATTAAGCACTGGTGACTATTCTTATTATGCATTGCCTATGTATGCAAAGATTGTTAGAGCAGAGTTTTATGACAATAGTGCTGTGCAAGGCGGAGCGATTTATTCAAGCAGCGCTTTAACTCATGGTGTCAACAGTGTGTTTGCAAAAGGCTCTATGCTAGAAATTGTGGGTGAAGACAAACAAGGAGAGTCGCAGTATTCTGTAATAATTCAAAATAATTCCGCAAAGAATTATGGTGGTGGTATATATGCCTATTCTCCTGTAAAAATGAAGAACATAAAGATAAATGGCAATCAAGCATTTAGTGGTTCTGTAATATATTTTGACAATCAACATCAAAAGTATAGCATTGCAGATAAAGAGTTTGTGGCAAGTGATAAAGTAGAGATTTCAAACATTATGTTTGAGGGGAACATTTCCTCGTCTGTTGGTGTAATTCAGGCAACCAAGAATATTGATATAACTATAACAAATGGTAACTTTATCAACAATAAAAATGGCGGTGCAATACTCAACTTTGTTGGAACAGCCAACGGAAATAATGGGCAAGGACTAGGCTCTGGAACACTGCAAAACTGCACCTTTAGTGGCAATATCGGTTTTGTTAACACTATGGAAAATTATGAAGGCGATGTGATAAAGGTTGCTGATTGTGAGGTGGCAATAAACGACTGCACTTTTGGTCAAAATGGCGATAAAAATCTTGCTCATTATGGCACAGTTTTGGTGGTTGCAGAGGGGAGTGTAGTTTATCTAAATAATGTTATTGCCAACGGAACAGCAGGCAATAAAATAGCCAATACAGAGGGACTTATTTGGGTTCAAAACAACGGAACACTAAAAGCAAAAGGTGGGCAAATATCCTATTTGTCGGGGGTAAATGGTAGCGTTGCTGTGATAAATGGCAAGGCATCTTTTGACGAGATAAACATTAGCAATTGCTCTGTAACAGGTAATGGCGGTGCAATATATGTTGCAAACGGTGGGGATTTGTCTTTTGCTGGCAGTATTGCTAGTTGTTCTGCAACAGGTAATGGTGGTGCAATATATGTCGAAGACGGGGCTTGTGCTCTGATTTCGGGTAAACTTAAATTAGACTCAACATACTCTCAATGCAATATAACAGATTGTTCTGCCCAATATGGTGGTGGATTATTTGCAAACGGTGATGTTGTAGTGCAACATGCAACTATTTCTGGCAATTCGGCAACAAAAAGTGGCGGTGGAATATTTGCCAACAACAATAGTTCTCTTATAATAGGTATTGATTCAAATATTTTGAACAACACAATAAATGTAGCAAGTGGGGGAGGAAATACAGAAAAATATTACGGTGCAGGCGTTTATGCCAAAGGTCAACTGTATATCTCTGATGCAACTATTTCTGGCAACAATTTTAGTTCAACAACAAACACCTTTGGTGGTGGATTGTATACAGAAAATATCTCTTTTGAGATAATCAATACCTCTTTCCAAGGGAACAATGCTGGAGTAGGTGGGGCAATATTTTCAACTGGTGGTGTAGTAGATTTGCAATATTGCAACTTTATAGGAAAGATAGTAGGTTCAGAAGCCAAAACAAATAACACCGTAAAATTGTCAAATTGCTATGCCAACATATATGAGTGTAAGTTTGAAAATATTTCTTCAAATGAAGAAGCCAGTGCAATTGTCCTTGACGGAGGAAGTTGCATTATGCAAAATTGTCTTTTTGATAACAACAGTTTTGCAGGAAGTAAAGATACAAACAAAGGCACTGTATATTCCGCAGGCGTCTTGCTAGAAATGGCTGGATGTTCGTTTACAGATAACGGAACAAATGGTGTTTTGTCCAACCTTTATTATAATAACAATAAAGGTAGCGCAAGGCTGGTTGATTGTTCATTCACAAACGGAAATGCTAGTGGAAATGAAAACAGTGTAACAATAATCACTCCAAATGTTTGGGTAGAAAACTGCACTTTTGACAACAACAAAGACGGAGGTTTGTTGCTACAAGTAAAATATGCAGTAGTGGCAAACTGCTATTTCTATGCAAACGAAAAGAATGGTGGTCTGAAGGTTAAATCTATTGAAAATGGAGTGAATGCAAATATAGAAATTTTGGATAGTTATTTCTTGAAGGGTCTTTCTAACAAAGCAAATAGTTCTGAGTCTTTTGGCGGTGCAGTGTTTGTTGAACAATATTGCAATGTAAGACTTACTGGAATATTTGAAGCGAAAGAAAACACTTCTAATAATGGTGGTGCGATATATGTTTCAACTGGTGCAAAATTATATATCACAAGAAACTCCAAAGTAAATATTGTTGGTAATACAACATCAAGCAATGAAAGCAACCTTTTGCTCGCTGGTGAAAATTTGCTAGTTCTTGAAGGTGGGTTGCTAGAAGGAAGTAGCATAGGCATTTCGCTTGCCAGCGGGAACGTTGTTGCAACCAATGGAGGATATCCTATAGAGAGTGCTGACGTAAACAAGTTGTTTAGCGATAGCAAATCACACTTTTTGTGCTATTCTGACAGCGACAACAGAGTGTATAAAAAAGCAATTACTACGGAAACAACAGATTATTATTACCAAGTAACCGTTGGAACAACTTATTATACCCCAAAGAGTGATATAATATTGACCTATTCTCAAATGCCAAAAGATGGTTTTACATTGGACAAAAGTTACTTTAAGGCCTATGTAAAAAATGGTGAGGAACTAAAAGAAGTGGAAATAGTGGAGATTGTCTTCCAATCCAAATCAGGAGAATTGTATGGGGAAGAAAAAAGCGGAAGAATAAAAATCACTCAAAAGGGAAATCAAACAATAAAATTCCTTATTAAAACAGTAAAAGATGGCGAGGAGGAGATAACTCTGGGCGATGGGCTTGGTGGTGATGTTATTGTAAATGTTGTTGGAGAATATTTGTATATAATTTCCACTCCACAGGCTACTATGACCGCCAAAAAAATCAATACATTTAAGATAATTCAAGCAGGCAATGTGATAGGTAGCAGTGGGCAGGCAATCGCAGGAATTTGGAGTCTTGTTTCGGGAGAAAATATAGAAAAATCAGGTTATTACGAGTGCAAATTTACTCCAAAACAGTCTGATTTGTATGAAAATGCAAGCAACCTAATTTCTACAATGTATGTCAATGTGGTCTATGACAAGGTGTATTATTTTAATAGCACAAAAAATGGCTTTTTTGCAGACAGCGAGGGCAGTGTAAAACTGGACGGGGTAACTAATATCTCAGGTGCATTGTCGTTGCTCAACGATAACGGAACTATTGTCTTTATGGATACATATGTTGTAAACACTTCGGAAAATATTGTTGCAACAAAGAGGGTGAATTTTGTAAGACAAAAAACAGATAAAGACTTTGCAATGATAGAAATTTCGGCGGATAATACATTGTATATTGCTGGACAAAATGTAGAAATTGTGTTTGACGGAAATGAGATAAACAAAGTAAATTTCCCTGCATTTGTTGTTGGTGGAACACTCAGTTTGGGAGATAATGTGGTGGTTCGCAACTTTGAATATTTGTCAACTGAATCATCTTCCAAATTTGGAGTAATTTGCAATCTTGGAACGCTCATTCTGCAAGGGTGCAAAATATACAACAACAAGGCACTATCTTCTTCAAACAGTCAAGGTGGGGCAATATATAATGAGGGCTCAATGAATATAATGGCAGGCGAGTTTTACAACAACACAGCAGTCGGCTCTGGCAAGGGTGGATTTGTGTATTCCAAAGGAAAACTAATGGTTTCTGGTGGAAGAATTTACAACAATGCAAGTGCCTTTGGCGCAGGGATTTATGTGGCAAATGGTGGGTCGGCAAATCTTGTTGGGGGATATATTACACAGAATTATGCAACAACCAATGGCGGTGGAGTGTATGTGGAAAATGGTGGCAAATTGTCGTTGGGTTCTACACAAATTTTATCCAACAAATCAGAGTCGCTGGGTGCTGGAGTTTATAAGGCTGATGGTGGAATTGTATTGCTGTCTTCCGGCGAAGAAATTGCTGGCTCGACCATTCAGTCTGTAGAGGAGAATAACATTCCATTTGCTACAAACAATCAGTCAGAAGAATCAACTTGGGTAGTCATTTTGGGTGCAATTGCAATGATTTTGGCTACAGCAATAATGATGTTCCTACTCAAAAAATCGCAAAAAGTTTATCTTTACAAACTAAAATAATCATTTTTGTGCTAGCAAACAAATATTTTGTGTATCAAAATTTTGAAAAAAATAGGTAAGAAATTGCCTATTTTTTTTAATTTTTTTATAAAAATATAATCGCTAAATGTCTTTTGTAGAGCAAAAATATGCAAAAATAAATTTGTCAACTAAAATTCAAACAAAAATATTATTTTTTGTATATTTTTTGTGGTAAAATATTTGTTAAATTTTGGCCCATAATATATAATATAATCATAGTTGTAATAAGATTGTTGTATTGTGCATTTTTTTGGATAACAATCTTAGCCAACAATTTAGTGGCATATGCCAAGAGGTTATGGTTATGAAAAATTTGAGCCGAAAATTTATGCAAGGTGTCTGTTCGTCACTTTTGGGTATTGTGGCGATTATGGGCGGGATAATGTTGTCGCCAAATTTTTTTGCATATCAAAAGTCGTATGCAACCATAGAGAGTTTTCAATCACAAGGCTCTTTGCTAGGTGTAACGCAAGAAGAGATTATTTTTGGAGATGGTCCTTATGATGACAACACTCACCCTCTATACATAGAAACACAAGCATTGGTGGATAATGGGTCAATCGCTTTGACAGGTGATAACTTCTATAAGAGCACAGATGATAACAAGGCTTATACTTTTGTCTTTGTAAGTCCAGTAACAGAGTCGGATACCTCTTGGGGTAGTCCATTTGCCTTTGATGGTTTTACATTCAAAGCAAGTCAAAATTTTGTTGCCAATGGAGCAAATAACACAATGCTTACAATCTCCGGGCTTCAAAATGTAAAATTTAGAAATTGCTCTTTTGTAGGCTATGAAAAAGTTGCAGGGATACGTTTTGAGGATTGTGTTAATATTTCCTTTGAAAATTGCTCCTTTGTTGACTTTGGTGGGAAAACAATCTCTTCCACAAAAACAGGAGATAATTCAACTATAACATTTTCTGGCGAAAACTATTTTGCAAACAATGTTTCAGAAAATGATTCTATTTTATCTTTTGTTAGTGCAGACGTTTACTTTAATATCAAACCTGATAAAACGGATTTTGAAATTCCTTCCAATACGATATTTGAAGAAAACATTGCTAACAATGTGATAGATATTTCTAGCGGAAGTATAACAGCAAAAAACATAAATTTTGCTAATAACTCTGGCAGAATTTTCTATATAGATGGTTGTTTTGTTGATTTGCAAGATATCGAATTTTCGAATAACTACAACTGTGTGAACAATGTTATAAAAATCACAGGACAGCAAAGTAACTTGCAGATGAGCAATCTTTCTTTTGTCAACAACATAATCAAAAGGCAAACAGCAGGAACTGAAGTTGCTAGAGTAATTTCTATTGAATTGTCTGCTACAACAACAGGAAACCTTAACAATATCAACATTGACAATCCAACAACTTTTGACAATATTGTCGTAATAGGAAATGATAGCAATACAGAAAATTCCTTTGCAGTTACCGATTGCAACATAACTGGTGGAGGCAGAGCGTTCAGTTTTGAAAAAGTTAAAAATATAACATTTAGTAAGGTTGAGGCAAATAGTTGCTCTGGCAACATAATTGCAGTAGCAGGCGCTTCCTCACTTGTTATCAAAGATAGCAATATTGGTTGGTTGGACACCACAGAAACCAATGCTCGTGGTATTTATGTCAGCAATGTTGCCTCTGCAACAATAGACAATGTAACTGTTTACAACTGCAATATAGGAGCAGAAGAAGATGGTGGTGCTATCTTTTCTGAAAATAGCGCTTTGGTGCTAAACAATGTAAAGTTGGTTGGTAACAAAGCAAGAAATGGTGGCGCTATCGCAGTTAATGGTGGCAGTGTTACATTGTCAAACAGTGTTCTTGAATCCAACGGTGCATTTGCTGGTGCAGAAGAAAGTGATTTAAGTGGTTATGGTGGTGCAATATATGTAAACACTGCAACTCTTAAAATCACTGCAACAACTAATGATGCTGGAGATGTAAATGAAGACGAAAAAATTATTTTCAAAAACAACAGCGCAGTAAATGGTGGAGCGATTTATTTAACCCAAGAAGCAGAATTTACTCAAAATGAAATCAATGGCTATATTTGCCCAATAATTTTTGAATCAAATACATCATCAAAAAACGGTGGTGCAATCTACTCCAAAACGACATTAAATATCAAAGATGCTTCATTTGTTGGTGGTGGTTCTGGCGGAAATGGTGGTGCATTGTATATAGATTCATCAAATAATCAATTCAAAGTGGAAGAATGTGATTTTCAAGATTTGTATGCAGTGAACGGTGGTGCAATATACGTAAATGTTGCTAACGGTGTAGAAATCCTCGGCGGAAGCAAGGGAAATAAATTCTTATCTTGCAGGGCAACAGGAGAAGGAGTTATTTACATAGCAAAAGCGCAAAGTGTTAATATTGAAAACACAGAACTATCTGGTGCAAATATCACAGGTGTTGCATCAGATGGAGTGGTGGTAATTAAATCCAAAGAAGATAGTGAAGCAAATGCCTTTAGTTGTGATATTAACGTTAAAGATTTGACAATAAAGGATTATACAACAGCCTCCAAAGGTGGAGTGGTGGTGGACTTCCAAGGCTATGCCAGTGCAGAGGCAACTTTTGAAGGAATAATTGTGTCTAATGTGTGTGCGCAAGAAGAAAGTCCTCTTGGTGGTGCAATGAGTTTTGATGGTAATGTAAAGGCAACAATCTATGACGGAGTATTTACCTCCAACTATGCAGACAATGGTGGTGTTGTGTATGCAAATGGCGCAGAAGTATCAATGGAAAATGTAGAGTTTTCGTCAAATTGCACATCGCAAAGTGCTTCTTTGAATAGGGATATAAATGGTGCAATTTTGTATGCAAATAATAGTAATATTTTCATTAAGGATGCAACAATTTCTGGCACAGTTTTGGCAGTAAACAGTAGCCTTATCACACTGGATGGAGTTGGTGAGGTAAACTTTGACAACATAGAATTTGTCAACAATACTTGCTATTCTCAATATTCTACATCAAACGATGGTTATGGTGTAAAAATAAGTAAAGGCATAAAATTTTCTCTTTCAAACGGAAGATTTGTTGGTAACACTTTTGCAAAAGATATTTTGCAATTTGCTGACGATATGACTTATATGATTTCGGACACTCTTTTTGAATCCAACGAAATAAAATCTAGCACAGTAAATGGCATCTTGAAGGTAACCAACTCCAACAACATCATTCAAAATTGTGTGTTTAGGGACAATGCAGTAAATGGCGATTGTGCTGGTATATTCATCTCCGGAAAGGGTTATTCTTACACCATTGCAGGATGTGAATTCGAATCTTGCAAAGGCGCTAGCGGTAGTGCAGTGCGTGTAGATTCCAGAGATACTGATGTAAAACTTACATTAGATGGTTGTGTGTTTATAAACAATACAAGTTCAGACGGTGCAGTGTATTCTACAAAGGAGTTAACAGTAAAAAATTGCCAGTTCGTAAACAACACTTCCACTGCCAATGCTGGTGCAATAAGGGCAGAAGTTCTTACAGTGATCAGTTCTACATTCCAAGGAAATACAGCCAGTGGAAATGGTGGTGCAATATTCATCAGTTCCTCTTCTTCCCAAGCATTGAAAATACTTGATGACAAAACTAAATTCTCAGGAAATATGGCCTCAAAGGGTGGTGCAATTTACATCTCCAAAAACACAGGGGCAATACTCTCAGGTTGTTGTTTTGTAGGCAACCAGGCAATATATGAAGGTGGTGCAATCTACAACCTTGGTAGTCTTGTTGCAGAGGGAGTATCTTTTAGCAAAAATATCTGCACAAGCGAAGAAGATTCTCGTGGTGGAACAATATTCTCCCAAGGCAATTTGAGCCTGTCGGATATAGAAAACTTTGTGGGCGACAACACCAAAACAATATCTTACGGTGGAGCAATTTACCTCACATCAGAAAGTTTGACAAAGTATTCATTCTACATAAACAATGTAAAATTTGGTGACTTTAAGGCAAACAATGGCGGTGTGCTGTATATGAATGACGGCTACCTAAAATTGAATAATTGTTCTTTTGGTTCTACAGTGGATAACATAGCAAATTCCGCTATTTCTAAAGGTGGAGTGTTGTATATCAATTGTGCAAATTCTAGTGTAGATGTCTTTGATTGCCAGTTTCAAAATGCAACAGCAACAAATGGCGCATTTGTTTACACAGAGGGGAGTTCTTCAAGTGATATTATTACCTTCAATTCAACCACTTTTAGCGATGCAACAGGCACTGCATTATATCTTGTTGGTGGCAAGGTCTATTTGCATGATGTAGAGGTTTCTTCTTCCAGCGAAGCAAATATTATTTTGAATGGCGCTTACCTATATCTGTCAGGGTTAATAAATATCTATGATGATGGTGAAGGTAAAACAAATGTTAAACACGAAAATGGTTACATTTTCCTTATTGGGCCATTGTCCAAAGGTTCAAAAATTGGGCTTTCTGCTGATACAGATAAAAGAGTTGTTCAGGCCTTATCCCAAAATAAATATTATATGAATGCTGGAGATGTGCAATGTTTTGTGCCAGATAGCAATTCCAACATCGCTTTGAGTTACTCTTTTACAAAGGGTGTTGAAACAGGCGCAATCTCTGCCACAGTGATAAGCAACACAACAACTACTATTATTGTGTCAGATTTTAATGATTCGGTTAACTTTTTTGAAGGAAATATCGAAGAATTGCCATATTCACTGGTGCAGGTCTATAAAAATGGCACAAAATTAGACTATACACTTAGTGACAGTGGTTGTAAGTTTGGTGAGAGAATAACTTACGAATTTGTTTCTTATGACGACAAAACTCATCTCTCAGAAAAAGATTTCCCAACAGACAAGGTAAAGGGTTCTGCAGGGAGTTATTACATTGTAAATGTGATTGTTGAGCAAGATACAAATAAGAGAACAGAAATAGAAAGCGTCATCAAACTCACTGCCGAGGGGCAACTGACAATAGAAAAACTTCCTCAAGTTGACGATTTGTTTGTGGGGCACACTTTGGACACTGCGCACTTGACACAAGGGAGAGCAGAGTTTGGTGGCAACTCCATCGCAGGAACATTTAGTTGGAAAGATGGCACAAAGACTGCAAGGACAACCGCAGGATATCAGTTGCTTACTGTTGTGTTTACCCCAACTAACACCAGTTTGTTCGCCCCAGTGGAATTTGAAATGTTGGTCAAGGTGAACGGTTATGACCAATTGACTTACAAGGCTGGGGGCTTCTTCCGTGGTGAAACAAATGTGGGGACATCTTTGTCTGATATTATCAGCAAAATGAGTGACGGAGGAGTGATTTATCTTGAAAAAACAATAGAAAATGAATCAATTTCTGTGGACAATAAGACTGTCAAGTTTGTTAGAGCAAATGGTTTTAATGAAGTTATGTTCAAAAATTCTACATTAGGCTCAAAAAATATGACAGGAAAAATCATAATTGATGGCGCAGGGGATAGTTTTGTTACAGGAGAAGCGAATCCTAATCCAGAAAATATCATTTTGGTAGATTCCGGATCTAGAGCAATATATAGTGGTGTAACTATTCAAAATCACAACGGTTCTGACTCTGCTGTTGCAGTGAAAGCGGGCGCTACACTTACAATTTATGGTGGAGAGATTTTGGATAGTATTACAACGGGCAACGGTGGTGGTTTGTCTGTAATGGAAACTTCTACTGTGGTAATTTATGATATATTCATCAAAAACTGCTCGGCAACACTTGGTGGTGGCTTGTATGTGGATAGTGACGCAAACGTAACAATTTATGATGCAGAAATTGTGGAATGTTCCGCTCAAAATGGTGGTGGATTGTATTGCGTAGGGGACAAAATAATAATAAGCAATATAAACATTGTATCCAACAAGGCAATTCAAGATAATGCAATAGTCGATTCAGGTCTTGGTGGTGGTGCTTATTTTGGGCAAGTGCCAAAAATTTATCAAGCAGAGATAAAATACAATTCTGCAGAACTAGGCGGTGGTATTTATCTTGCTAGTTGCGAAACACAATTTGGTCTTGGTCGTGTGGGAGCAATCGCAGTGTATGGCAATACTGCAGAAGAAAATGGTGGTGGAATATACGCAAAAACCAGTTTTGTTGCCAATGGATTATCTATTTCGCAGAATATAGCAAAAAGTAGTGGCAGTATGGGTGGAGGTCTATACGTAGAATTAAATGAGCAAGACACAACCAAACAGAGTTTGCTTACCAACTGTGAGCTTGTGGGAAATATTGTTAATGCAGGCAATGGTGCAGCAATTTACGCATACGACATTGTGTTAAACAATGTTCAAGTGGTTAATAACGGTATAGAAAACTGCAGTGCAACAATTCTTGGTGGGGCGATATACACTGCAAAGAGATTGAGTTTGCTAAGCAGTTATGTTTCCAGCAACTATGCACAAGGAAGTGCCGGTAACATAGAAGTAAGGTCTGCTGGATTATCAGGATTTAATATTAAGGATAGTGAACTGTATGTTTCCAACTCTGTATTATCTAACAACAATATCTACAACCTTTCAGGTGGAACAATTAGCACAAACTCTGGTTCACAAATTTGGATGGATGCAGGACAATTAGTCGGTGGCATAATATCAATTTCTGATAGTTTGATAGAAGTCAACAACAACGAGGAAGTGGCAATAAATTATAGTCAACAGACTACAGAGGACTTGACCAGTGTTACTAACTCAAAAGTGAATATTATTTTGTCTGGCAAAGTGCAAATATTGGGCAAATTGAGTGTAGTAAGAAATAGTGATAATGCTGAAAGCGAGTCTAACCTTACTCTAAAAAATCTTTCAGCAGATTCCACAGTAAACCTTGCACTAGACAAAGTAACCAATGGCACAATTATTGCTACAATAATAGGGAATACACTAACAGTTGACAACTACACAAATATTTTCGTTTCATTAGGCAAGAAGTTTAACTTGCAGAGCGGAGATACAACCACTCTTGTTGTGGGGAATGAAAATGCTTCATACACAACCACAGAAATAAATAAACCAGAAGTATTCAACAGAAGTGATAGAAATTATAAGTTATCTCGTGTCAAGATAAATCCAGTAAATACTTATGCTACAGACGGACTTGTAATGTATGAGGTGTATGAAAATGTTGTAGTGAAAGTTACTGATGTTATTGCCGATATCAATTATGGAAATTTGGGTGCAAGAAAACTAGCAGTTTTGTTTGTAAACCGAGGAACATTGATAATAGACAACTTAACACTCACTGCTGGGAGCAGAGCAGGGTATTATGCAATAAAGAATTATGGCACAATGATTATTTCTGCCAGTGAGTTGATTTCTGCTTCTATATACAATGAGGGATATATTGAAATAAACAACGGAACAACTATACGTAATACTAGCATATGCCCTGCAATAAGCAACTATGGAAAAGTGGTTATAAACGCTGGCTCTTTCCATGGAAACACCAGCGGAGTAATAGAAAATTTAGGCGAAGATGCTTATGTAGAGATAAATGATGGTATTTTCTACAACAATGCAAGCAATGGTTCTGTGGTAGATTTGCAATATGGGTCTGCAGTAATCAATGGAGGAACATTTGAACACAATGTTGTTCAGTCAGATGGTACTGTAGCGTCTATTGGTGGGGCAATCAAAGTTGACCGTGGCACAACATTGCAAGTGTTTGGTGGAACATTTGAAAGCAACTCGGCTTGCTTTGGTTCAGTGATTTACTCTGAGGGCAATGTAGAAGTTTATGACGGACTTTTTGTATCAAACTTTACCTACTCCACAGGAGATTTTAATGGTATTGGTGGTGCAATATTTGCAAAAAATAGCAATGTTGCTATATATGGCGGTATGTTTGAGGGCAACAAAGGTCTGGCAGGTGGAGTTATTGGCGCATACAATGCAAAAGTAGATATCTATGAAGGTGCAAAATTTGCAGAGAATTATTTATCCAACACAGGCAATCAATGTTATTCTCTTGGGGAAGTAGATTTCTTAAAGATAAAACCTTTTGGTGCAGTCCTATATGCAGGCGGAACATCAGAAATCAATATTTTTGGTGGAGATTTTGTGCAAAATGGCAATGGCTATGGCGGTGGAACAATTTATGTTGATAGTTGCGTGTTAAAAATTTCAGGTGGATATTTTTACAAAAATAATATGGAAACGGGTGGTGGCTTGTATCTGGCAGGTAGTTCACAAACAACTATTACAGACGGTGTTTTCTCAAACAATGACGCATCTAGTGCCGATGGTTGCGCTATTTACAACTACGGAGCATCACTCAACCTGTTAGGTGGTGTCATTTACAATCACAATAGCAGTGCAAACATTCTATCTCTTAGTGGCACAACAACTATTGCTGGCAATGTTAAGATTTATAACAATACAAGCAATAATAATATCATTTCTGTTACGGGCACTCTTGTTATGAGCGATGGCATTATCAGCGGAAACTCTGCCGACAAGTGCATTGTTTATATCAGCGAAGAAACTTCTTCGGCTGTGGTAGAGATTTCAGGTGGTCAAATTACAGGCAATAGATCTAAAAAAGGTGCTGTGGGTGGTGGAACAGACAAGTTGACAATCAAAGATACACCTTATATTTTCAACAACACCAACGATTCAGAAACAAGCAGTTTGAATGTAAATGTAAAATGTGATAATATCATCAAAAAAGCATATCCAATTAGACTGGACGGAGATCTTTTGGCTGGCTCGACAGTGGGTATTAGTGCTCAAGAATTGGCTACTTCAACCAATTATGACTATGTAAAAGTAGTTGCTGGGGTTAGTTCTATAGGGTCTAGTTCTATAGATACAAAGAATTTGCAATATTTCTCAAGCGATGACAATCGTTATAGTGTATTTGCTTCTAGCCATATAGTAGATGGCAATTTGTTTTCCAAAGATGACAATCCAACAATGGGAGAAAATTCTCACTTTATGTTGGGGCATTCTACCAAGCAAATTGATACCAACAAAATTGAATATGTTGCCAGCGATTATTATGGTCAGTATGACGGTGCGTATCATTCAATCTCTCTAGATTTTATGGATAGCAATGATGCAAATAAATACGACATATCGTATTATCAGAGTTCTACAAGCAATCTAACCAATGAAGCTTTGGACAATGTCATTTGGACAAGTAGTTACGAACCTGTGTTGTCAGGTAAGTCTTATGTGTATTTTAGGTTTAGCCTAAAAACTGACAGTTCAAAAAAGAGTTCTGTAGATTGCAGAAGCATTGTTATTGGAGCAAAAGAAGTGGAAGTGCTTGAGGCACCTACACTTCAAACAACAATTTATTACAATGCACAAGAGCCTCTTTCTAAGTCATATTTGGATACATGGCTGGTGGGTGGCAAAGTGGTTGACAAAGATAATCATAGCATAACAATAGGTGGTAAGTTTGAATGGGGTGAAAGTAGCACTTTGTTCAACACAATTGGCATAAATAAGTGCACAGTTAGATTTGTTCCAGACGAAAACACATACTCGGCATATTCGTCAATTACTTACACAATAGATGTCTTTGTCTATGCAGAAAACTTGTATTACAATGGAGAATTCTATGTAGATGATACCTTTACAACTCGTTTAGGAGATAAAAACGTTATTAGCCCTGACAACAAAAATAGTAGTGGCGAACCAATATATTATCATCAAAATATGGAAAGTGCTTTTGGGGCTTTGGCTAACGGTGGCAAGATTTATGTAAATGCTACCTATGAAGTTAACACCTCAAACACAATATGGTCAAGAGGATCAGACAGAATAATCATAACTCGTTTTGCTGGATTTAGTGAGGCAATTGTAAAGGTAACAGGCGAAAACTCCAGTCTTAATATTTCTGGCGAAATAACCATTGATGGTGGTGCAGTGTGGACTATCAACACAAGCAATCCAAATTACAACAATCCATATTACCTAAATAGTTTTGATAGAGCATACAACTCGGGCATAAAAGCAACTAGCAGTATGATAGAAGTGGGTGATAAAGCGTCTCTTACAGTAGAAGAAGGCGTAATATTAGAGAATGCAGAAAATATAAATAATGGTGGCGCTATCACAAATAACGGAACAACATCTATATCCAATTCGACTATCCAAAAGAATATGGCGAGAAATGGTGGCGCTATTGTAAATAATGGAACATTAAGTATAAGTGGAAATACAAGGATACAATACAACCTTGCCAATATAGCAACAAAAATTGCTGGAGATAGATATGGCTATGGAGGAGCAATCTTCCAAGAAGAAGTTGAAACAGCAAAATTTGCAATAACTAAATCTATTCTTTCTTATAACAAATCTCAAATATATGGTGGGGCTATTGCAGTGCTTTCTGGCAGTGTTCAATTTGACGCAAGCCAAAGTGGAGATGAAACACAGATTAGCAACAATATGTCTTCCTCTGCAACAGCAATTTATTCTTGCTCTATGATAAAGGTTGTGGGATTAAAATTATCCAACAACAATCTTATTAGTGGTGCAACAGGCAATAATATTTCTATTATATTAGCAGGCACTGGCGAAATGATGACCCTGAATAATGGCAAAACGTCCGACAGTGCAGAAGGTAATTTCCCAGCTATAGAAATAAACGGTCAAGTTGTGTTGGTTTCTGCACCTACTTCCACAGAGGCAGAATATCTTGACCCATATATTAGGCAAAAGAGTATGGTTTCGGATAAGTCCAGTATGACTGTTTATTTAACAACCAAAGGCGAATCTGACAGATTGGTTGTTGTTAGTGATATAGGCAAAGTGTTGGTAGTAGTGGAAAATGGGGCCAATGAGAATGTGTATAAGGCATATACAGGCAATAAGATTGCAGTTATAACAACTCACAAAGAAGTGAGCGATATATATGCTCCAAAAGATCCAGTGACCAACGAACCTACGGTTGACACATCAACATGGAAGTTGGTGGAAAATGGTGGAGAGGTGGAAATTCTTATTTTGAAATCAAAAGAAGTTACTCTCCCAACCAGCAACGAAAATAATCAAAGCAGTGATGTTGTTACAGAAAACGAATGGGTAAGAATAACTACAACCTATGGCAATACTTATAGTGCAAACATCGACTCGGCTGATCTCCGTAAGATTTCTTATGTAGAAAAGGGAGAAAAGGAACAAAGATTTGACTATGCTGGGCAGGCAATTAAAGAGTTTAGATATGTAGACAACGTAGGTTTTGGATTGAATTTGAATACTCAAGTCCGTATCGGTAGAAATATATATGCCTGGTGGACACTGGCAACACCTATATTTGACGTTAAAGGTTATGTTTTGGACGAACAAGGCAATCAAGTCGGTGAAGAATTTAATGCTACAGACGGATATTCTGTGCCTTATGGCAATATGATTAAACTGAAAGTAAACATTCAAAACAAAAATGACAACAACATCAACGAAGAGGATAATTATAATTACTCTTATCAATGGGTTTATTATAACGCCAGCAATACGCAAATAGATTTCAAAAACCCTACACTGTCTGGTCACCCTGACGAATTAGTGATAAAGCATGCATTTTCGGGTAGAATAGGAGTGTTAGTAACTGTAACAGGCAAGGGCGCTAATGATGAAAGTGTAGAAACTAGAAGCAATACAATCTCTATTGATAATATTAAAATAACCCAAGCACAGATTGAATTGTCGTTGAAAGATAAAAACTTTACTTATGCACATCACGACATCAATCCAATTTATAACGATGGAATTGCAAAAACGGTAACAGGTGATAGTGAATACAATCTTTGGATAAGCAAAATCAACGGAAATATATCTGATGGGACAGAAAGTTTGATGTTGCCTTATGGCGAAAATTTATACACGCATATTCAACCAATAGGGACTGTGAAGGACAAAGAATACAAAACAAACATCAATGCTCTTAATAGTGGTGATTATCTTGTTGATATAGGAGCAGAGATTGCTGCTAGTGGCGAGGTAGGAAAAACAGATTCGGACAACTATGATTACTTTGGCAATTTTGATTATCAACTTATAAACAATTTAGATAGAGAATGGAGAATAACGCAACTAAATATAAGTGTTCAAAAATGGGTTTATGCACAACAAATAGGAGAAAGCCTGTTTAGGATAGTAGGAGATTACACCAATGCTATTCAAAATATCAGCGGTTATACATTTGTTGTTTTGCCAGTTTTTGATAATATTGGAGAGGACAATATAAGGTTTAAACTTACTACCAAACATCTTGGAGAAGAGGTTTCTGAAGACATTGTCATCAAATACAATGGATATGCAAATGGAGATGTAATTGTCCTTGAAGACATAACAAATAGCACACCTAAGTTGTCTAGCATAGGATATGTTGGAGATATAGGGACATTTAGAACAACTATTAGCCAAGTTAACGACTATACAAATGAAAGTGATATTGGAGAAGGCAACCAAAATTATTCTTGTGTCGATATAGAGAAAAATTGGGCAATTACCAGAACACAAGCAGTTGTTTCCGATTGGATAATTGGATATATTGGAGAGAGTTCAACAAATTATCAATATACCTATTTAGATGGCGAAGAAAACAACAAAATTATACAAGTGAACAACACCTACTTTGATAGCGAAACAAATAGTATGGTTGTTTCGGACGACTTCTTCTACAGAGATGGTGGCAAGTTGGCTGTGGGTGCAACATTTATAAATTGCGCCAACGGAACGGGAGGCGCGGTAAGAGAAGGGCTAAAGGTTACGCTGTCTGTTAATGGTAGATTGAACAATGGAGCAGTCCTTGAGCAGATTTTTACCTATGCAGTATCATCCAACAATGCTGGTGTATTGGATAGTGAAAGAAAATCTTACATCGAACTATTTAATCCTAATGTAGCAGATTCTGTAACACAAGCAGGAATATATACAATAACTATCAACTTTGTTTCGGAAGAGTCGGATTTTGATATGGCGTCGGCATATAGTTATACTCTTACAGTTGTAGTGAACAGACAAGTGTTGCAGGTAGAAGACAAATGGGTTGGCAATTGGGGAAGTCTTCTCAATGTATATGACGGACTGCAAAAAACAATGACCATTGAAAATGCAGTTGGGTATATTTACAGGACGTATTCTGCAGTGGAAGATGTGGAATCAGAGGAAGGATATCATACTGATGTTAGATATTACATAGACAATGGATATGCTTCAATAGAAAAAGTTGTAAATGCTGATGTGTATATAACATATGCCACCTTGCCAACTGAATTGTCTTACAATTATAGACTGGACAAGGAATACAACATATGGACTGTGTATCCTCGAACACTGAATGTTGATACCTCAAATAGCAATATGCAATGGACAGGAACACTACAGACATATAGACCAAATATTAGCAATGTGCTTATTATTGACTCTATAGAAAGTATAATAGATTTCAGTGAGGGTTTTGTAGCTGTGGATATCAACGAAACAGACGAAGTTGGCTATAGTGGGGTTATGACCATTACATCAACCAACTACACATTTGGTTCGGATGGTATTTACGAAATGGAAAAAACAGTTAATTGGCATATTGTTAGAAAACAATTATCTGTCAAATGGAATTTTTACTCTGATGGAGTTATGGACCCAACTATATACGAAAGCAGTGGGGAAACAGTCGCTGTTAGCCAAGAGTATAGTGGCAAAACGTTCTATCCAGTGGTAGTCCTTGACGGATTTGTAACAGTAGACGGGGTAACTTACAACAATGTTTCTGCCAGTGCGTCATATTTTAGGCAAGGGGAAACCTCCGCATTAGACGGAACATTTATCAAAAATGCTAGCAGATATTATGCATTTGTGGGCGACAGTTTAACTAGCGAACACGCCATATATTATTCTCTACCAGCAGATGTTTCAAATAAAAGAATTACATGGGAAATCACTCAAAAAGAAGTTACTATAGAATGGGCAGAAACTCCTATAGAATACAATGGAAATACCATAATTTACAGCGCAACAATACCTCAAGAGCAACTAAGAGGAGATGACAGAGTTGGTGACTTTGAATTGGTGTATGGTGGCATTTACTCAGCCAGAGATGTAGGCAATTACATTGCCACAGCAACTATCGTCAAAAAAGGCGGTGGAATAACAAACTATGTAGTATCCAATGATAGCAAACAGGGACAGTGGAGCATAAAAGCAAAGGAAATTTCGCTACAATTTACAACTGGAAACTCATTCACTTATGATGGCAAGGCACATATCAATTCTGCAGAATTTAGTTCAGCACTTTTTGCTGGAGATATCGTTAAGATAGTGCCAAAATATTACAATGGCTACAATGCAAGTGGAGAACCAATCCTAGATGGTGTCAACATTATCAATGTGGGCAAATACAGTGCTAAGTTTGAATTGTATAACAACGACAATACTCCTTGCACAAACTATATTGTAAAAGACAGTGATATTTCCAATTGGGATATTGTTCAACTCAAATTGCAATTAGATTGGTTTGATCGTGATGATGTTAAAGTAACAAGTGTTGCAAATTATCAAAAGAATTACAATTCCAATGGAAGCACAGCCTATTATGTTTACTATAGCATTGCTAATAGCGAAAGTTTTACCTTTGATGGAAGAGAACAAGTAACAGTGAAATTTGGCGAAGTGGGAACCAGCAACAACAGAACTATTACAATAGGACTTTTGAATGAACTTAGAAGTTCTACAGAATTTATAAATTCTAGTTACTTTATAAATGCAGGGACTTACTTTATAGAGATTATGTCTATCGCAGATAGCGGAGGCAAGTCTAACTTTGCTATGCCAGACAACAAGCGATTTACAGTAACAGTAAATCCTGCACAAATTGTTATAACTAAAATTCTTGACGACAACAACAATTATAGTGAAGATGACTGGTGTGTTGCAAGATTCTACAATGAAGGTGGCTCTACAGTTCCTCCACAATATGATGGGACAGAAAAAACAGCATATGTCAAGTTAAGGGATTTGTCGGGCAAAGAACTTACTATCAATGTAGACTTTAAGGTAGAAAACAACAAAAAGACCAATGCAGGCTCTTATGATGCCACTGTTACCTTGATCAATGGCAATTATGCCTTGGGCTCACTGCTAGTTGTAGATGGCAAGGAAACATTCCAACAACAAGTCAGTGTAAAGGTAAGGTGGAGTATAAAAGCAAAACCTGTAACTTTTGTGTGGCCAGAGAAAACTGAGTTTGAGTTTACAGGGGCAGATATAACAATAAATGTTCAAGAAATACAAGGGATAGTAACTCGTGATGGAGTTAAGGATAGTGTTGGTGTTGCAAGTTATTATAGAGATGGAAATACAACCAACATTGCAAGAGATATTCTAACTGAAGGCTATTACACAGCCAGAGTAAAAGAACTTAACAACAGCAACTACACAGTCGAAGGCTCAACCAATTCTATAGTAAATTGGCGAATAGTAAAACGCAAATTGATAGTAAATTGGACACCAAACAACAGCAACACTATTGTGGACAAGACAGAAGAAATTTGGTCTGTTCAATATGCCAACACACCTAGATATTTTGTGCCAACATTTAGCAATTTGATAGCAGGGATAGACAGTCCAACACTCACATTGGAATATTCCTTTAGGAATGGTAGTGTGTATGAAAAAGTGCAGTCAGGCAATATAATCAATGTAGGGTCATATAGATGTAGTGTTGCAATAGGGGACAACGACTATTATTTGCTAGAAGACACCCTGGGGGTTGGGTATTTGGAATGGAAAATTTCGAGGAAGAGTGTCAGAGCCAATTGGTCCAATCTTTCGCTTATGTATTGCGCAACAGCGCTAAGACCAACCCTAAGTTTGACTGGAGTATATGGCAACAGCATAGATACAAGCAGTGTTAGCCTAATATTTTATGATAGTAGCAATAGACCTTTGTCAGGAGATCCTATTTATGTTGGGGTATATGGTGTTCAGGTAAACAAAGAGGCTTTTGAAAACATCAACTCAAACTATCAAATATTAGACGAAGACAACGCCATTGTTTCCTGGCAGATAACCAAGAGAAGCGTATCATTTACATCTTACAAAAACAACGGGGCTTCAATGGTTTATGACGGCAATGCTCACTATTACTTTGGTGCAAACAAGGACGGTGACGCAGGGTTGGATCTTATTTCAAAATCTGCGTCTATGACAGATTCACAATATTCTGCTATTCTTAGCGATATGAACAGCAACTTGTTCCTAGTGCCAGTGATTTCCTATGTGGATAACGATGGAAATATGCATATTGTCGCCGATGATTTTACTATAGATGCAGGTTCCTCTGAAAGTGAAATTAGAGCAAATATAATAGGTATTTACAACAGATGTATAAATGCAGGAATATACACCTTGTCGTTTAGGCTCTATGACAAGCAGGGAGTTTCAAACAACTATGTTTTGGCTATTCCTCAAGACAGATACAACTGGACGATTTCACGCAAGGTTGCAGAATTTAATTGGAGTGGCGATGGAGAAGGCTGGAATACCGACAGCGCAGGAGTTTGGTATGTAGTATATGACAAGCAACAACACTCCTTTAGTGCAACAGTAAGCAACAAGAAAGAAGGAGATGATGTCAGCATAGCTTCTTACACCGACAGCACTGCCACCAATGCAGGCAACTATACTGCAAGGGTTACATCTCTTCGTGGAACTTCAGCCAATAACTACCAAATAGACTCAACCAAAGCATATCAACTGTGGACTATAGCAAAGAGAGCAGTGGAAATCTCTTGGAATAAAGGTGTATTGATTGAAACAACAGGAGGATTTAGTGCAACTTATTCTGGAGAGGAGATAGCCTTCATACCTTCATTAAATGTAATGGAAGGAGATAATGTTTCAGTCAAAACTACTCTTACTCTGACAAGTTCAGGCGCAACAGTGGATAGAGCAGTAAATGCAGGCAGTTATAAAATTACAATAGTTGACTTGGAGGGGGATCTAAGCAAAAACAACTATACCCTAGATTCTGTTGTCACTAGCGAAAGGTCAAGAACATGGACAATCAAGCCAAAAGAAATAACAATCCAATTCCCATTTGGAAGTTTCACTATTGATGAGGGTAGTAGATCAATTAAAACAACTTATACAGGCGCAGACATATCCTTTAGTGTAAGTTTTAATGATGTTGTGGAAAAAGATAAAAACTACCTGCTCCCACATTACAACTATTCTTATGTTACGGACAACCTAGACGCTACCTCTCAAATTATTGTAGAGTCAAGAGAATCAAATTCTTATGTGTTACTTAAAAATGTTAATGAGAACAATGAAGTTTGGCAAAGTGTAGTTATTACATTGGTTTCTCCTGACAATCCAGTAATTGCAGGGAACTATACTCTTAGAGAAGGTGAAGGTTCATGCAAATTTGTTGTGATGAAAAAGACGATTAGTATAACTGGTTGGAAAATAGGAGAAAATATATATACAGATGGTGAACCAATCGCCAATGCTTATACTTTTGATGGCACATTAAAGAACCCAGCTCCAGTAGTATCGGGATTGAGTAGCGAGATATCTTCTCCATTGACATATAGTTATAAATACAGCAAGGAAGAGACTTTCTTGAATGTAGATTCTGCTTATTGGCAAATAATAGAAGATGATGATGTCAATCAATATCTCACTCATGCAGGCAAGTTTATGATAACAGCCAAACTGAATGGTAAATTGGCAGAAAATAATTATTCTTTGGACACTTCATCTATTAACACCTTTAGATATGAAACATCAAAATACACCCCAACTATTACAGTTGTTCCTCTCAAAATGGGCGACCTAAAAGTTGGAGCAACCGCAGAAGATAAAACAACAAAAGTGCTAGTAGTTGTGAACTCTGCCAATAAAACACTTGACGTAGGTCAAGACAATACTTTTGTTTACCCAAGTGGCACAGTTACATTGAAGAATGGGGATAAAGTATTAAATAATCAAACACTTAGCACAAAATCAGCACTATCTGACGGATCTTTTGATGGGTATAAGGTATATGATTTGTTCAATCTGCTGGTAGTAAATGACACCGATGACAAAAATTTGATGTTTGCAGTCTTTTCCTACACAGAAGAGGCAGATGCACAATATCATCCAACCATAACATACAATCCAGATATATTCAGCACAACAAATTATTATGACTATGCATCGGTTACTAATATGACAGTTGATTCCAACGACTTTATCCCAAAAAACAAAGCACAAACCGATCCATTGGCAATGTATTATGCGGTAGGTTCGGGAGATACTATTAGTTATCATAAAGTAAGTGACAATCTACCTTTGAAAAATGAAAGTGGTGGTGCTTTGGTGTATGGAGACAAAATTACTCTTTATGTTTTGGGTGGAGTATTGTTGGATGAAAATACTTTTGGTGTAAAACTTCATGGTAGAGATAGTGCAATAACAACCAGTTTGACATCAGGTGAAACAACTAAAGAAGCCAATGGAATTGTTTGTTCAATTTCTGTTGTAAAAATGGAAACCAACGATGCTTTCTACACATACTATGTTAATTATTATAATAGTCTTACTGAAAGTGAAAAAGCAAAAGTTGCAAATATAGGGAATGGTGGCTATGTTAAGGTAGAAGTTACTCTACTCAGCACTGGAACAACTTATATAATGGGCTACAAACAAGGTGGAAATCAGACAGATGATAAAGGAACAACCAGTTATAACGAGGCAACTTCACCAAAAGCAAAAATTGTGGTAGAAAAGAAAACTGTTCTTCTACACACTCCAGATGCTAAGATAAACTATGGTGATAACAATATTCAGTTTATCAAAGAAGGTAGTGCTATTCCATACAACTATTATAGTGTTAATAGCGGTAAAACATCTTATCCAAGTTCTGCATTGGGGACAGAAGGGGATTGGACTGGGGTAGATATTTTTGATGGTTCTGGTGTGTTGGAAGGAGATAAATCAGAGTTAGAAGGCTTTATTACCCCTGTGGTGAATAACATTTCCAGCCTAAATCCAGGCAAAAATGCAGGCATAGTAACTATTTCATTTGTTCACGACAATTACAATATTACTTCTGATACGGGTGCAGTGTGGGTGTTGAGTCAAATGGTTGGGACTGAAGATGTAAAGGTTCAATTCAAATACAAGTATGTTTATGACACCACAGAAAAAGTCATTGCGGATAGTGATATCATAGTGTATGTAAAAGGGAAGTTGTTTACTGATTATCACATTATGAGAATGGAAGACACTACCAATGCCGGCACAGGAAAGATTTATGTTGCAATCGGGGTAGATACAAATGGAATTCCAAAAGATAGCGCATACACTTCTGGTGTTAATGGACCAGATCCAATTTCATTTGAAAAGACATTTACAATTGAAGCACTTAACCTTGACCAAACAACATACAAGCAACTAGGCACAACGGGATTGTATTATGGAGTTATGAACAAAACTTTGGTATTTGATGAATACCTAACTAGCGAAGAAACTTACAATGGAAGTGCTATTGAAAAAAATCTTTCAAGTCGAATTTATATTCAAAACAGCACAAATACCAACTATATTGATTTAGGCAATCTTACGGCTTCTCATAATTCAAATACCAATGCAGGAACTGCAACTCTTACTATCACAGGCAAAAACAATTTAACTGGTAGGATTGTTTTGACATTTAAGATTAAGCCAAAAACAATTGACACAAGTTATATTGGAGAGTATGAATTAACCTTGAGTGGTGAAACATCTACAGGCAACCAATTTGTTTATAATGGTGGGGCAATCAAACCTGTTATTAGCTTTATCAAACTTAATAACCCTTCCAAAACTCTTACATTTGATGCCAATTACACTTATCTTAAAGGCGATCAAACTGCAATTTCCGATTATGGTGGCAACCCTGTTAATGTGGGTAGTTATTGCATCAGAGTTAATATAACTGGCGACTATCCAAATCAAAACTACACTGGCACAGTTTATCTAGCCTACAATATTGTCAAAATGAGTATCGAAAACAATAATCTTGTAACAATCGACGTCAACGATAGCAGTCTTGTCTATACAGGATACAACTTGTCGCCATCGATTGCTATAAAGAGAAATGGCAAAACTTATGTCGATGGAAGTTTTGTATGGCAAAATAATATTGATATTTCCAGTGACTTTAACTTCACTTATAATGCAACTCATGCAAATGCAGGTTCTCATGAAGTTGTTATATCAGCAAAGGATGGAACAAACTTCTCTGGCAGTGTTACAAAAATATTTACAATTAAGCAAAGAAGTTTGGCAGATGTATCGTTTGAAATAGAGTCTCAAACTTTCACAGGCACGAAGATAACTCCAATAAGAGATGATATAACAGCGACTCTTAACCCTTATATTCTTACTGCTGATGACTATGACTATGCTTCTTTGGGCGAAAATGTCAATGTTGTTTATAACGAACATGGGATCCCAGTGTTTAGTGGTAGCATAACTGCAACTGGCAAAGGCAACTTTAGTGGTTCGAAGGTGGTGCAATTTGTGATCACTCCACTGGAGGTAACGCAAGAAAATAACAACAAATTTGTTGTAACATTTGACAGTTCGTCCTTTGAATATTCTGGGGAGGAGATTAGACCAAATGTAGAGGGAATATCCTTTGTAGTTGGACAAAATTCCTATCCTCTAGTAATGGCAGATTGGACAAGCAGAGAGTTTGGGTATTCAAACAATATCAATGTTCCAACCAATGAATCTGCTAAGCCAACTATTAGTATAACCCTCAGCGGAAACTTCACAGGAACTTTGGAAAAGACTTTTGAAATTTTGCCAAAAGAAATAAAAGAAGGACTTTTCTTTGTGGTGGATCAAACGGAAGATTTGCAAGATACTATGACTTCTATTTCTCCAAACCTTTCCAATGCCACATACACAGGTGCAGTGCAGAATAAGGCAGTGGCTGTTTATCAAAAATTTGTGCTAGAAGACGGTTCGGTGGAATATAGAAGGATAACGCAAATAAATACAGGCAACAACGACCTGCCTAACTTCAAGTTGAATTACTTGTCAAGAATTATTGACAATCCAATAGAAAGCGATTATGCAGTCAATGTGGGTTCTGCATTTGTAAAAGTTACAGGGCAGAACAACTACACTGGTTCAATCTACTCATTCTTCAGCATTGACCCTCTGGATATTCAAGTGGCTTTGGACAAGTGGATTGCCGAAGGGGCAGAAGCATCATCTAGTGGCAGAATTAAGTTGGATAATTATATCCAAAAGGTAACTATTGATGACGATATTACAGCATACAAGTTTAATGCAGAAGCAACATATTCTGGCAATGTGATTATCCCAACACTCACTCTAAGCCTTCTTGTAGGAGATAGTAGCGTAGCATTGCAAAAATGCGCAACAATCAACTCAAATGGGGATTATTATGTAGGGGTTTTGAAAGGTTGCGTAGATGTAAACTCTGTTAACGTATTATACGTTACGGGGTATGGCAACTTTACTGGCACAGCATATCTTTCATTTGATATTTCTCCTATGGACATTTCGAATGTTCTTCAAGGAGTAACCATTGCAGATGTAGAATACACTGGATTTGAGGTAAGACTGGAAAATCTGATATTTAAGAATTCAGATGGCAGTGTTGGCTTGAAAAATAACAATAACAAGTTGTCTTATGGGGTAGACTACTACTTGCAATATTTTGACACATCAGACAAAATAAATGTTGGAACAAAGACCATAGTAATTGCCGGGGGAAACAACTATTCATCTAGTGGTGAAGTTAGACTAACATTTGATATTATCCAAAGAGATATGTCCCTTTATCCAGAAGAATTTGTGTTCAACTTGATTTCAGAAAAGCAATATCAAGGCAAAAACGAATCAACAACTCTTCTTGCCAGCGATTTTGAATTGAAGTTTGTTTGTGGCACCCATCAAGAAACACTAATGCTATTTGACAATTTGACAGGACAAGGCAACTTTACGATAAAGAGTTACGCAGACAACACCAACGCAGGTATTGCAACTGTGGTGTTTGAAGCAATCGGGACATCAAACTTTAAGGGAAGTGTATCCAAACAATTTGAAATCAGCCCAAAAGATGTTTCGTCAAGTGATGACATTTTGATAGAATTGCCAACTCCAACACTAGCGGTTAGCACATTGTATTTGTATAGATACAATATGGGTGATACAAGACCTCAACTTAGCATTTCAGATAATGGGGAAATGTTGACTGCTGGAGAAGATTATCAAGTGATATATTCAAATTGTCAAAAGATTTCTCACGATATTTATGGCAATATGATATCTAGCAGTATGCCAACAGCAACAGTGATATTCAAAGGAAATTATGTAGGTAACCTTTCCAAAACTTATGGAATAGCAAAGATAGCCTTAACAGAAGAAGATGTAAGTTATCAATTCCCAGAACTTATCTATACTGGTAGCGAAATTAAGATTTCTCCATTGATGATTAAGATGAAACTAAAAGAAACATCTTATAGCAAGGAATATACATTTACAATCAACGATTTTGCACTTGCCACAGGGGGATATTTTGAAGCGACTAGCGAGAACATCAATGCTACAAGTCTTGACGGATTGGGCAATTATACTAGTGAAAACAAAGGCAAGATAAAGGTAAGATTTACAGGAAGTGCAAGCGATGTGTTTGCAGGAGAGTTTGAGTTGGAGTTTAATATTGCCAGAAGGAATATCTCCGAGGCGACATTTGACCACAACTTCTTTACTTCCGAAACATACACAGGGACTTACATTGGCAAAGATTATCCAGTAACATTTGCACAACAAACATTGGTGCTAGATAGTGATTATACTCTGTCATACATAGACAACAAAAATGTTGGCACAGCAACGGTTAAAGTAGGGGCAGTATCTGGCAGTGGAGCTCACAACTTTACTGGCTCTACAGAGATAACATTTAGCATTTTGCCAAAGAATATTTCAAGTGAGGATATTACTTTTGAAATTATTGATTCTCCAACATACAATTATGGCACTGCAATAGAACTTTCTTCAAGCAAACTTTCTGTTACTATGATGGTGGGTGGCAATTTGTATAACCTAAAATATGTTTCATCAACCTCAGGCGACTTTGAGATTGCTCGTTACGAAAACAACATAAATGCAGGCAATGCAACTATATGGATAAGAGGTATTGGCAACTTTACCGGAGAGAAAGCAGGAAACTTTGTTATTTTGCCAAGGGCTATAAATAGTGTTATTATCAAAAATAATACAGTTGCAGGTATCAGAAACGAAACATTTACAGGCAAGCAGATAGAACTAGATGACAGAACATCTGATGAAATTTCTATCACAGATTCTTATTTTGAAGTAATAGTTAACAACAAAGAAGTTTTGAGAATATACAATTCACTCAATTCCTCTTTGTATGGATATGTAAGTCAATATCAAGACAATATCCATGTAGGCACAGCAACAGTCAACTTCAAGTTGTCCCAAAACTTTTATGATAGTATGCAGTCGGCTACTTTCCAAATTACTCCAAAGAAATATGTAGAGAGTGAATTTATCATTCCAAATATTCGTGACCAAGTAAAATCATCAACACCATCAACACCAGTATTCACCACAGATTATTGTGATGGCTTGCTTAAATTCCGCTATGTTGACAAGATGGGCAATGAGGAATGGTTGGAACTTCCAGAATATTCTGATTTGGGTGTTGCCAACTACACATTGTCTTATATCAACAATGCAGATTATGGCATAGCGACAGTAACAATAAGATTTGATGGAGATTTCGCTGGCTTGGCATATACACAATTTGTAATTATCAAGGCATATTCTCCTACAGAAGTAAATGTTATTGTTTCAAAAGGTGGAAGCACTAATATTGTTTATACAAGGGGTCTTGTGCTAGACGACCTAACGTTGTATGCAACAACGCTTGCTACTGGTGCAAAATTACAATGGGTAAATGGTAGCGAAAGTATTACTTCAGTTGGTTTGCAATCGTATTCTGCATACTACAATGAAAACCCAGAAGAATATTCTGATGTGATCATACAAGTAGATTTTGTGGTAGAAAAAGGAACGTTTACCGAACAAGACAAGCAAAGCATAATACAAAAGGTTTATTCCGACAAAAACGCAGAACTTTATGGTGATTTTTCTACACTTTATCGTGTCCCTTACTTCTTTGGCCTTGTCTTAGAGAATGTAACCCTTCCTATTGGTTATGTTTGGAAGGAGGGAGAAGCGGACAAATTCTTCAAAACATCAGACAAAATTACCAATGCGACAGAATCAGAGTTGAGTGAACCTTGCAAAACTTACATTCTTCAAGTGTCATATATAGGAGAAGAAAGTTTGTTTGGCACATATGACTTCTCTGTCAAAGTATGTGTTGTCCGAGGCTCACTAAATCCAGAAAATTTTGCTAAAATATTCTATCTTAATTACTATCCAGATTCATACTACAAGGATTTGACATTCTTCAATCAAACTACTTGGCCTTGGAGTATAAAGCAAAATGGAGTATATTTGGACGGATGGAATGAAAAGATAGTTGCCTCTAGCGAGGGTATTGTGCTTGAAATGATTTACAACCCACAACAAGCCCTTGACAACAAAGCACTCAAAGATGGTGGTTTCTTGACTGCAGTGTATGGAAACAAACAAAACTATAACTCGGTTACAACCACAGCGACAATCTATGTGATGCAAGGGAAATACAGCAGAGATGAAGTATTAACCCCAGAGGTAGTGACGGAATTGGAAATAATTCAAGACACATTATACAAAGCAGGCAAGGATCTTGATATTCAGACTCTTAACATTTCTTTGCCACAAGGATTTAGTTTCAAAACTCCAGAGCAGAAATTGTATATTGGAGCAAATACAGTAGAGTTGATATATCATGGCAAAATCCTTGATGAAAATGGTCAACTGGTAGATGACCCTAACTATCAAACATATGGCGAAAGTTTGGCAGAAAGAATGACAATCACTATCAACTTAGTTGCACCAAGTTATACTTATTATCTCACAGAGGAGGATTCACAAGACTCGTTGATAACTCTTCCAAACGGAGATAAAGCAGTGTTAAGGCAAAATGGTGATGCACTTAATGTCAATGGAAATGATGTGGCTGTTCGTATGGAGTATTGGGATGTTTATCGTTCGGAACTAATACAAGTAGTGGGCAATGCAGAGTGGCTAAACAGTGCAGAACATCCAAACAATCAAATTCTTCTTTTAGAAAACGGCTCACTATACACCAAACAAATCGTCTTTACATTTGATAGTGAATGGAGAGGTATTATTGCTCAGCAAAATAGCATAGAATTGTCTGTTTTTGTTAAGTTGGAGCAAATAAACATAGACAATCCAAGTTCTGTGGTAACCTTCCCAACAGGAGAAGAAAGCGACGAAGCAGAACAAGTGTTGAATTATCAAAATATTCCAACGTTATCAAGACTTGAGGGTGTGCAATTCTCAGAGGAATTCCTGGCACAGTATGGACAAAGCTTTGATATAAATGATGTATTCTATGAATACGAATTGTGGCAGTTAGATGCACAAGGCAATCCATATAGGATGTCTGGATCTAGAAAAGAATTGCTTCCTACAGATGTGCTTGATGCTCATGGTGATTTTGAAGACTACACATACTACTATAAGGTATATGCAGTGTTCACACGTGGCTCTTGCAACAACTTCAATTTTGGCGATTATCAACCTACTACTTGGCTAAAGATATATCGTTCTAACATTTCGTTGGAGATAGAAAATGACGTTGAGGTAGTATATGGCGACATTGACCCAATGAATACTGGCATAGTAGTGTCGGGTATAGAAAATCTGAATAAAGGCGATTATACTTTGGGTGTATTTGACAAAAATAACAACAGAGTTTCGCTAGGCACGACAACCAATGCTGGAGAATACACTATAAAATTCTTCCTCAATCAGTCAAAACTAGACAAACTAATGGGCAACTATATCTTTGACAGTGAGTTTGAACAAAATGACTACACTTTGATCAAGAAGTTTACTGTGTTGCAGAAAGAAATTAGTGGTTATACCTTGGCAGTGGAAGGAGTGCTAAGGCAAACAGGAGCAAGACTTAATGATAAGATTTCTGTGCTGTTTGATATGAGCCAATTTGTTGGTGGAACTTTGCCAGATTATACACTGATATTCCGCAAAAACGGAAGTATTGTCAGCAGTGTGATAGAGCAAGGCGATTATGAGGTGGAGATTGTATTTAATGGTGACAATTATTTTGCAACCGAAGTATTAAGATTTACAGTTTTGCCCCCAGATGGAGCGCAGACTCTTGTTATAGTTGCCATCGTTATGGGCGTTGTTGCCTTGGTTGGAACGGGAGTTTTGATAAGTGTGCGTATTAGTAGACGCAATATGAGAAAAACTATCCAAAAGCAACAAATGAAAAGAATTAAGAAAGAACTTAAATCTTTGTCAGCAAAAAAGGCAGACGACATAAGGAATAAGCAATAACAAAAGATGGGAGAATTAACTTTCTCCCATTTTTTGGTCAAAATGCCAAAAGTTTGGCCGACTATTGACAAATGGCCACCGAGGATATATAATACACTCAATAAATGGAGGGATATTATGAAAAAATTTTTGTGGTTTATTGTGGTTGCAATAGCTGTTGTAAGTTTTGGTCTTACAATTTACTATTTCTCTGCTGATAACGAAGTTATATATGTTCGCAGTTCGTATATCGTTGTGGAAGAGGGAGATTTTATTACAACTAACAGTTTGATAGAGATCAAACACAAAGGGAAAGATACAACATTGTCTTTTTCAAGTCAAAACGAAGATGTTTTGAGTTTTAGGTCAGAGGGCAACAATTTTGAGGCAAAAAAGGGAGGCCAAGGTCAGATAATTGTTACAACTAGCAACAAACGTTATTCAACCTTGGTTATTGATGTGCTTGTTTGTGATGGTTCGGCAGAGTATCCATACGTTATCACTACCGAAGCACAACTAAGGAAAATTGGAGATACCTCAATAGAAGGTAATAAATATACTTCTGACAAAAATTACAGACTAGGAGATAACATCTCTCTAGAAGTGGTGGAAGAAGGTAACTGGTCTCCTATCCAAAATTTTACCGGAACATTTGACGGAAACTTCTACACAATCTCCAATGTGAATATCACAGATAGCACCTTAAAAGCAGAAAATTATGAAAACAAGTTTGTTGGCTTTTTTGACAAAATTGCTTACAATGCAACTGTCAAAAATCTTATACTTTCCAACTTCAATATCAATGTAAGCGAAGCAATTTCTGTAGGTGCTGTGGCAGGACTTAACCAAGGGACTGTGCGCACTTGCCTTACATTTGGCTCTATTGAAGTAGCAAACAAAGTGCAATATCTTGGTGGTGTTGTGGGCAATATGTATGTTGACTCCACAGCTACAGATCCAATTTCCCCTATTATCGACAGATGTGGTTTTGAAGGTGCAATAACCCTTCCACAAACCAACCAAGAGTCTTCTGCCAACCTAGGTGGAATAGTCGGAAAGATGGAAGAAAGTCAACTTTCTGAAAGTTATTTTAGGACAACACAAGATAAAGTTCTAAAAAATTATTCCAATCAATTCGGTGGAATCGTTGGCACTTATAGCACAAACAACAAACTTTATGACAGTTATGCATTCTTTGGTGGTTTGGACGAAGACAATACCAACACAGCAACTATTGCAGGTGTTATAGCAACCAACAACGAAACAAATACCACAAAACTTCAAAAATCAGCGCTTGGTAACTACTTTGGGGGAAACGAAAATATTTCCAACGCAGTTTTAACAGGAGAAACACTTAATTCTACTGTAAACAAATATCTTACCAACGAGCAATTCTCTTCTCAAAATAATTTTGTAACATATGTTACATCTGCAGAAGATACAAGATCTTGGAACTTCTATTCCGTTTGGGAATATTCTGGATCATATATTTATCCAGTGCTAAATATCTTTTCATCAGTTGGATCTTCTTATCTAGACAATCCAGAAATTGTTACAGACAGCACAGTAAAAACAGCACAAGAACTATACGATGCACTTGCTGGCAACGGCAAATATACAACTGTTACTGGGCTTGATATTCAAGGTGAATTTGACGCAGAAACAGGCAAATATTATATTGATATGGACCCAGATGTTATCGGTTGGACTTGGGGAGATGAAGATCACCCAATCCCAGCGGGATTTGACAAAACTATTGCATCTTCTACTGGTTGTATAATCAAAAACCTTGTTATAACCAACACAGATACATCAGCTACCAAGAGTGTTGGGCTGGTGGCAAATCTTGGCAAAAATGCAATAGTCAGCTCGTTGACATTTGACAAGGTTAGCATTACAGGCAACCCAGCACAATATGTTGGTGTTATATGTGGTGTTGACGAAGGTGCTATGATTTCAAGCGTGGCAATACAAGACCTCTCAGTTAATCTTTCTGAAGGATATATTCCTGTTGGCAACTGGGAAGGTGTAGATTATAGCAATGGTTGGCAAAATACCACCGTTAAGACAGTTGTTGCAAGTGCTAGGGCAATAGGCTCTGTGGCAGGCAAAGCACTTTCTAGCGAAAATTATGGTATCCAACATATTGATGTTGCCAATGCAGATTTCTCCAATTGCTACTTCTTGTATGCTGGTGGTATAGTTGGATACAACAATGCCATTATCACCAAAGGCATCAGAAGCAACAATGTAAGTTCAATCAAATTAAATGCAACTTATGCAGGTGGCATTGTTGGCAACAACTTTGGAACAGTTGAGTATTGCAACGCAAGCAATGTAGAATTCAAAAAGGCAATTAACGAATCTAACAAAAATACTTTGTTCAAGACAAACATTTTTGTTGGAGGTATAAGTGGAACAAATAATGGCAACATAGCAAATGTTCAAGTTCAACAACTTGACATCGAGTTGCCAACAACTTCCGGCAATTATCTTTCTCTTGGTGGTGTTTCTGGGGCAAATAATGGGGCTATAAACAATGCACAAGTTTTGCTTCCAGTTATCAAAACTACAGAAAAATATTACGTTATGGCTGGTGGTTTGGTTGGCAAAAACAGCGCTATCATAAGTGGCAATAGCACCAACGGAACAATAGCAAACTCCAAAGTAAAAGGTGGAAGTATAGATCTTGATTTTTCAACCAATGGCAAGTCTGCATACAACAACAAGAATGTTTCCATAATAGCCACAGGAAGTATGGCTGGAGGTTTGGTTGGTTATGATGACAGAACAACATCAGCATATTCCATTCAAAACTGCTCCACTACAATAACCAAAGTTTCTGGTTTCTTTGCAGGTGGATTTGCAGGATTGTCTTATGGCAAACTTTCCAAACTCTCTGCAGGCGATATAACTAAGGTCTATGGTGGATTGGAAATAAACGGTTTCCATGCAGGCGGATTTAGTGCTGGCATTGCAGATGGTTTTGTAAAGGATAGTTTTGTACTTTGCACAGTAAAGGCTTGCACAACAACTGGTAGTTATAGCGATATTTCGTCAGTTGTTGGTATGGAAGTATCAGCAAGTGCTGGTTATGCAGTGCTTATCTTCAACAATGCAGAAATCATTGGCAACTATGCAGTGGTAGAATTTGGAGGCAATGGAGTTTCCTTCTCCACCACAGCAGATCTACAAGGGAAGTATGTTGGAGGTAAATACACCGGTAATATCTATATGCAATCGGGCGCAGTTACAACTTCAAACATCGGAACAAAGCTCACCAAAGAGCAAATTACAGGTGAGGGTGGAGACTTCTCCGAATTTACTAAAAATATTGGTTGCACAGGCAATGTCCACGACATTTGGAACCTTAACGCAGGTCAATATCCAACATTAAAATCAAATAACGGTTAATAATGGTTTGTTGAAAATTATACAAAGAATTTATTATATGTTTTAGCAATGAGTGTAAGACCGTTGAATTTAACATAATAAAAAATCCACGAGTATATCGTGGATTTTTATTTTACAAGATAAAATTTTAGCGAAAGTGTATATATTTTCGTCCAAAACTAAGCCAAACTATTATTCTGCTTTGATTGCTTTATCAAATTCTGCAAGAATAAGAGATTTGATGTGTTCTCTTGTTTCTGTGTCCAATGGATGAACAATGTCCTTATGACCGCCATCAAGAGTCTTTCTGCTTGGCATTGCGATAAAGTATTCGCCATTGCCTTCGTTGCTTTCGATAATCTTGATGTCATGGACAACAAAACAATCGTCAATTGTCATGCTAGCAACTGCTTTAAGTTTTGTGTCGTCTTTTTTGATAATTCTAATTCTTATGTCTGAAATCTTCAAAGTCCCATACCTTCCTTTTTTATTGCCGTGATTTTTCACTGGCTAACTTAAGTTTATATTAAACTTACAAAAAAAGCAAACAAATTAACATACTTTTTCATATTTAATATTATGGTTCAAATATTTGAAAAATATAACAATATTTTTTTTGTTGGGATAGGCGGGGTTAGTATGAGCGCTCTTGCAGTTTTTTGCAAAAACAAGGGAGTCAATGTTTGTGGTAGCGACAACAGCCACTCGGAGATTATCTTAGGCTTAAAGAGGAGGGGTATAAAGGTTTATTCTAAGCACAGGGGTAGGAATATAATCGGTTGCAACTTAGTTGTTTTTTCCGGGGCAATTAGTCAGGATAATCCCGAGTTGGTAGAAGCATACAACCAAAATATACCAACTATGGAAAGGTCGGAGTTCTTGGGTAAAATTTGTGAGGGATACAAAAATGTAATCGCTGTGGCAGGAACACATGGCAAAACAACCACTACAAGTATGATTGCACATATTTTTATGGTGGCAGGTCTTAATCCAACAGTTCATATAGGGGGGTATCAATCGCAAATAGGGGGAAATTTACATATTGGTTCTAATGGATATTTCATAACAGAAGCCTGCGAATTTAGAGATAGTTTTCTTCAACTAAAACCTACTGTTTCGGTAATTACAAACATAGAGTTTGAACATGTGGATTATTTTGGCTCGCTTGAAAGAGAAAACAAGTCATTCAATAATTTTGTAAATGCGACCAAAAAAGAGAGTTTTGCCTCATCTAGTTGCAAAAAAAATATTACACCAAGGGGAAGAAAAGTGCATTTTGTTGGTGCAAAAACAGGACTTAATGCCCAAAATATAACATTGTGTGATGACGGAAAATATTCCTTTGACCTTTATTGCAAGAAAGATTATATTTGCAACCTCAAACTCAATGTTTATGGCAAATACAATATTCAAAATGCTCTTTTGGCAATAGCAGTTGCAAGACGATTTGGGATTGATATCAATATTATTCAACTTGCAATTAGGACTTATGAGCCTGTGCATAGAAGATTTGAAGAACTGGGTTTTTTTGCAAGCAACATTGTGGTGCAGGATTATGCCCATCATCCTACAGAAATCTCTTGCTCCATAAACACTTGTAAGGAGGTATTTGGCAAAAAAATAGTATGTGTTTTTCAGCCACATACTTATTCTCGAACCAAATGTCTTATTGATAGTTTTACCAAATGTTTTGATGGATTAGACACTCTAATTCTGTTGCAGACATATCCCGCAAGAGAAAAATACGATTATCTAGGCAGTGCCCAATGCCTAAAAAGCAAAATAGAAAGCCTTCATCCAAAGTTTGCTGTGCAAGGGGTGTTCAACTTCAATCAATTTCTTAAACACATAAAATCTATGCAAATATCCAATAGTATAATACTATTTTTGGGGGCAGGAGATATAGAACAATTGGCAGGAAAGTTGTTAAAAATAAAATAAAAAATGGCTTGAATTACAAGCCATGTTTTTTCTGAAATTTCTCTACCTTTCCGCTGGCATCAACAATTTTTTGTTTCCCAGTGAAGAAAGGGTGACATTTGCTACAAATATCCACTTTGATAGTGTCGCCAGGTTTTGTAGATTTGGTCTTAAATTTTTCTCCACAAGCGCAAATAACTTCTACTTCATGGTAATTTGGTTGAATATCTTTGTTCATGTTGGCCTCCTACACATTTTCTATATTGGTCTATGCTAGTATAAAACAAATTGCTGATGAAGTCAACAATTTTTTTGTTATTAGGATATATACAAAGTTTTTTGACTAAAATTTAGCCAAAAGTTGCAATAGTTGTTTGACATTGTTTTACAACATAAATATAATAAGTATATAAATATAAGTTTGTGGTCAAAATTGACAGTGAAACAAATAAAATTTGTTTTTATTCACTCTACAACGCAAACTTTGAGGGAGGAAAGATGAAAAAAGGCGGTGCAAGGATATCTGGAATTTTCACATTGCTCTTTTCGATGTTAATTCTTTTGTGCGCAGTTTTGCATTTAGGTGGTGTTTTCTCCATTGAATTTTTGCAAAAACTTACAGAAAATCCAACCATAGAACTTATTCATAGAGTTTTCATTGCCATATTTATTATGCCATTAACTCTTATCTTTAACGGTTCTTTTGGCATAGATTACGAAATAGTGCAACAAGCATTAGCAATTTTTGTGGTGGCATCTTCTCTTTTTGGCCTGTTTTGGGGGATTAAGGAGATTACTATTGCCCACAAACCAGATGAAAAGTATGCCAGATGTTCCAAAACTTGTAGATTTATGCTTATCCTAAAGATAATAGTGTTTGTATATCTACTGTATGTATTTGCAAGCAGTTTTTATGACCAAGCCCTCATTGTGTATTTTGAGGCAGTCAACTCATATATTACTTTTGTTCCAAAGTTTACCACAATACTTAGTGGTGTTCTTGCTTTTATTGCATTCTTGCTTTATCTTATACCAGAGGTTAGTTTCTTTAAGGCAAAAAGAAAGTATCAGGAAGAAGTAGATTACCAAGAGTTTATGTCGGGAAATGGTGAAAATCAGCAAACACAAGAGGGATATCAAGGTGATGTCCAAAATCAGCAAAATAACAACTACAATTATTATGATGGTGGACAATATGTTGATGAGCAAGGCAATGTGCAGTATCAAAATTATGCCAATCAATATGACCAAAGTCAGCAATATTATCAAGGACAAAATCTTCAAACACAATATGTTACCAACAACGTCGAACCCCTCAACCCACAGGCTTTTACCCAAAATCCAAATAGGTCAGGCGTTAGTATAATACCAGGGCAAAATGGTGTCCCTTACAATATCACTCCAAAGGGTATAGAGGATCTCGCAAGGTTAGAAAGGTTGCATTCCAGTGGTGCGATAGACGAAAAAAACTATTTTGCAATGAGAAAGAAAGTTTGTCAAATCAATGTTTCATCCAACTAATAGATTTGTTAGATTATATTTATGATTGAAAAAATGTTTATTTAAGAAAGAAATTTATCTAAAAAATGTTTATCTAAAAATACTTTATCTAAAAAAAAAGTTAATTATTTAAGAAGGGTATTTGTTTAAGAAAAAAATTATTTATGATAAGTATTTATTTAAGAAAGCAATTTTATTTTAGATAATCCGTTTTATTGTAAAAAAAGCATACAATTAACTCGTTTATATCGTGCTTTATAAGCGACTATATAAATTTATAAACAATAAAAAACCACCAAGGTTATTTGGTGGTTTTTAGTTGTCATATATCCCATATATCGTAGCGCTGTCCAGCACTTTGCCAGCCATTTCTCTATCCAGTTGAGCCTTGGTAAAGTTGCCACGAATGTTTAGGTCGCTGTTTAGGGCATACACTGTTAGTCTATATTTGTGTGGCTTGTCTGGTGGGCAAGGACCGCCATAACTGTTGTCGTTCCAACTGTTTTTGCCTTGAACAAAGTCATAGCAGTTTTCGCTGTCCCCTTCGTTGAGATAATTTCTGTGCAGGTTGGCAACCAGCCAATGAATCCAAACAAAATTGCATACAGGCAGGGAGTCTGGATCATCGAATATCACCACAAAACTGATAGTGTCTTTTGGGGCTTCTTCAATTTTTATAGGTAAGGATAGAGTAGGCATACCAAAACGTTGTTCGCTCCCACGTTTGCCATATTTATCCAAAATTTTTCCATTTATAATTCCATCACTAGATATTTTCATTTTTCACCAGATATATTATATCATATTTTGTAAAATTTGTTAAACGCTTCAAAGTATTTTCCTTTTTTTCACAAATTGTGTATAATAATTATATGGATACAAAAATTTTATTTGACAAATTATCTATTGAGGATTTTAACATCCCAAATCTAAAAGTTATAATTTTCGACTTTGACAATACTCTTTATGACAATATAGAGTGCAAACAAGATTGGCGAGATGTTGTCCTAAAAAAAGTTGAGGGCTTTCTTTCCTTTTTGCCAGATGAAGAAAGGGAATCTCTTATGAACAAATATGGGCTTTATGACACAAAAGGGAGATTTTTTGAGAAGTTATTAAGGCTTTTCTCTGCAGAAAATATGCCCTTTTCAACCAAAGATTTTAGAGAACTATCTTCCACCTTTATTTTTGATGCAGATTGGTCCAAAACAAAGACCCTTTCCAATGATTTTTTGAATAGTCTTTCAAAAAAATATAACCTATATATACTATCCAACTCAAGTGAAAGTGTTGTAAAATACTTTTGTGAAAAAATGGGTATTGATACGTCATATTTTAAGAAGATTATTCAAAACAAATTTGACCCAAAAGACTTTTCCAAGAAGCCAGATATTTTGGACATTATCTCTGATGAGGGAATTTCTGCCAACCAAGTGGTAGTGGTAGGCGACAGTGAATATTATGATATTCAGCCAGCAAAAGAAATTGGGACTAACACAATTTTGCTATATGGCCAATGGGGGAAAAGTGGAGAAGGCTATCCTTGTTGCCACAAATTTTGCCATCACAATGGTATGACTGCACCCGAAATGGCAAAACATCATCACGAAATTGACAATCAAAACATCAAAAAGGAATAGGAATGACTGATAACAAACAATTAGAAAAAACAAATAATATAGACCAAATAGAAGAAGTCCTAGGACATCTGGCTAAAAAAGATAAACGTATGATTGTAGCATTTGCACCAAGTGTAAGGGTGTCTATTGGCGAGATGTTTGGTGGGGAAGTGGGGAAAAATGTTGAGAGAAAGATTGTGACAGCATTAAAACTTTTGGGTTTTGATGATATTTTTGACATAGACTTTGGTGCAGACTTAACGATTATGGAGGAGGCGGAAGAGTTTGCACAATTTATGCAAAAAAAGTGGACAAGCAATGATGAAAAAGTAAAAAATTCAACCTTCTTTACATCTTGTTGTCCTGCATGGGTAAAGTTTGTGCAAAAGGTTTTTCCACAATTCAGAGATAATATTTCTTCTTGCAAATCCCCACAGGAAATGACGTCAACTATTGCAAAAACATATTATGCAAGCAAACTAAACCTCAAACCTAGCGAGATATATTTTGTATCAATTATGCCATGCGTGGCAAAAAAGTTTGAAAGGCTAACAGACTCTTTTATTGATGAAAATGGCAAAAAATGTTATTACACAGACGCAGTGCTAACGGTTAGGGAAGTAGGGGAAATATTAAAAGCAAAAGGAATAAATCTTTTAGAGTTGGAAGATGGTCAATTTGACTTGCCACTCGGGATATCTTCTGGCGCAGGAGTAATTTTTGGCACAGCAGGGGGAGTTATGGAATCTGCTCTAAGAACATTGGAGGACAAGTTTTTACCTCAAAAGTCAATTAGCAAAGATAAAAAACAACAAACAAAATCTATGGATTTTCTTCTAAAAAAAGGGAAAAATGGGGTAAAAGAGGGATGTGTGACTATTGCAGGCAAGCAAGTAAATATAGCGGTGGCAAGTGGACTTGCAGGGGCAGGTGAGTTGTTGAGAAATATATCCTCCGGCAAAAAGCATTATGATTTTGTAGAAGTTATGGCGTGCGCTGGTGGTTGTGTAAATGGAACAGGAATGCCACTTTGCACCGTTACATCTGAACAAAAAGAAGAGATAGTTGCAAAAAGGGCACAAGGACTAAGAAAAAGTGATGGTAAGAAATCAGTGCGCAAATCTCACGAGAATCCAGCAATCATTGACCTGTATGCTAATTTTTTAGGAAAGGCAGATAGTCCTATTGCTCATAAACTTCTGCATATCGAACATAATACAAAATAAACTGCCTATTTAGTTTGTTATTGTTTTTAGACAAAATGCGGTGCTAATAGGATATTGATAAATAGCAAAGCGAAGTATTGTTTTGGGTGGGATTAAATTGTTTATTTTTACATATTTATAAAAAAAATGACTCGTATGAGCCATTTTTTTTGTCTATAACAAACCATAATTTTCAAATAAGAAATATTATTTGCCAAAAAATTCCTTAATATCAAATGGAGTTGACATAAAATCACGCAGTTCCTTTAATTTTGCGTCATCAAACCTTTCGAATATTGGTTGTGGTGTGCCAATTGTATGTGGGGTAGGAATGTTGAGTTTTGAAGCATTTTGCCAAAAATCTGGTAAGGTTGGGTCACCAGGAAGTGCCAACTGATCTTGCCAAAGAGTTTTAACTTTTTGTGGTATAAAAGGAGATGCCACTACGCAAAGGCTGGCACAAAGGTTGAGTGCTAGACGTAAAACTTTTTGGGCTTCTGCTGACTTTTCTTGTTTCATCAAAGCCCAAGGAGCAGATTTTTCTACATATCCATTGCCTATTGTGGCATAACTCATAACCAATTTGTATGCCTCACGAAGTTCTACTTTTTCAAATGCTTCTGATATTTTTTGTGGGTATTCTTTTATTGCTTGCAGAATTTCTTTGTCCAAGTCATTCAACTCACTTTCTGCTGGTAGTGGTAGATTGAGGCTGCCACCAAAGTAACTTTTTACCATATTAAGACTGCGATTGAATAGATTTCCGAATTTGCCAACAAGTTCAGAGTTACAATTGTTTTTGAAATCTTCCCACTTAAAATCAGTATCTCTGTTTTCTGGTATTATTGTAGCAAGATATGCACGCAGGGTGTCTATGTCTATTTTGTTAGAATTATCCAAAATGGAATTGCAGAATACACCAATTCTCTTGCTTTTGCTAAATTTTTGACCTTCAAAATTCAAAAAGTTTAGTCCAACGACATTGTGTGCAAGGTTGTATTCGCCATTCTCTAGCAACATTGTTGGGAAGAATACTGTGTGGAATTGGATATTATCTTTGCCAACAAAATTATATATTTTTGCATCTTTTTTGCACCAAAGGTCTTGATATTTTTGTTCACTAAGTTCCTTTGTAAGTGAGATATAACCAATTGGAGCGTCAAACCACACATAGAAAACTTTATTTTCAAATCCATCAAGTGGGATAGGGAATCCCCATTTGTTGTCTCTGGAAATACATCTTTCCTTAAGTCCTTCCTGCACCCATTTTTTTGCTTCTGCATACACATGTGGACGCCATACATCTTTTTTGCTCTCAATGTATTTGTCCAACATCTTTGTCCCTTTGTCTAGTCTTAGGAAGATATGTTTTGTCTTTTTTAGAGTTGCAGGTTTGCCACAAGTTTTGCATCTTGCATTTTCTAGTGATGTCAAAAGGCTATCGCATTTTTCACATTGGTCACCGTTTGCGTGTTCATAGCCACATCTTGGGCAAGTGCCTACCACATATCTATCTGGCAAAAACATCTTGCAATGCTCACAATAATACACTTCTGCTTCGCCTTGTGAAATGTATCCATTTTTATTTAGTGTTAGGAAGAAATCGGTGGTAACTTCCTTGTGTATATCTGTATGAGTATTGGAATAAATATCATAACTTATTTCCAATTTTTCATAAATTTCCTTGTGAATTTGATGAAGTCTTTCGGTCAAAACTTCCACAGGCAACCCTACTTCTTGTGCAGTTACAAGGCTAGGTGTCCCGTGCATATCTGATCCCCCTACAAATGTAGTATCATAGCCAAAACTTCGGCAGTATCTTGCAAAAATATCTGCTGGCAAATGGCAACCTACTATGTGCCCTACATGAGGAATATTGTTTACATAAGTCAATGCTGATGTAATAAGTCTTTTTTCTTTCATTTATTTTCTCCTATATTATGTTTACAAGTGCAAATAAAAATTGGCAATGTCTTGCAAACAATTTATTTATCTTTTTTATGGATTATATTTTATATATAACACATAATTAGCGGAAATTAGCAATTATCTTTTTTGGTCAGCAGAGTCAATTATTATTGTTATTGGACCATCGTTTTGCACATCAACATACATTTCTGCCCCAAAAATTCCGCTATTTATTTTTTGAAAAGTGCCTTGGTCTTGGCACTTTGATATAAATTGGTCAAACATAGATTTAGCCTCTTGCGGAGGCATACTTTCGAAAAAATCTGGTCTAAAACCATGAGAGGTGTTTGCATAGAGAGTAAAGTTGCTTATTACAAGCATTTCTGCCCCCACGTCTTTTGGTGCAAGATTCATTTTGTCATTTTCATCACAAAATATTCGCAGTCCACATACCTTACGGACAAGGTAGTCAAGGTCTTTGATGTCATCATTTTTTTTAACTCCAACAAAGCAGACAAAACCCTTGTCAATTTGTCCTACAATCTTGCCATCTACTGCCACACTTGCACTGGTGCATCGCTGAACAACTGCCCTCATACTTCCTCCATTATATTGGTATTATACACCCCAATTCAAATTTTTCAAACATTTTTTTACAACAATACAATTTTTGTCTTTGTTTTACAGGGGCAATAGTTACACAAAAAAATGAATTTGTGTGCAAAAATGAATTTTTTGTTTTGAAAGATAAAGAATATATTATATAATTATTTTAATTATAAGACTTTACATACAATGCAAAAATAACAAAAATTTTGGATAATGGTGAAGAAATGAAAAAAAAGTTGTTGAGTTTTTTGTTTATTGTTCCTCTTTTGTTTGCGTCAGTATTTATGCTTACTGCTTGTGGAAAGGCAAATTTGCAAACTATTTCGCTTAGTCTTTCGGGACAAGATGTTTTGAATAATAGCAAAAATAGTTGGACAGTGGTCAAAAGAAGCAAACCCTACCAGGTGCAAGCAGTATTGTTTCCATCAGATTATTCTGTTGAAGACCTAACATGGCGATGCACTCCAAGTGATGTGGCAACTATTACTTCCACTGGCGCACTGTCTGCAAAATCGGAAGGAATGGCTGAGGTATCGGCTCAATACAAGAACTCTGACGGTAGTGTGATATATGCATCTATAAAGGTATATGTTTCAGAAACCAAATTGCCAACTTATAGCCAATCTGATATCAATATTACATATCAGGGTGTTAATCTCCTAGAAAGTGAAAGTGCTTCATCATTTGTGCCAAGCAATATGACAAGTAGTTTTGAATTAAAGTATTATGAAATTGTTGAAACAAATGGGAAAAAATCTTATCTAGAAACAACAGAAATATTAAATGTGGGCGATTACATCGTTCAATGTATCCAAAAAACCAGTCAACAAGAAGTTTGCAGTCTAAATGTTCATATTAAGCCAGCGGTTATACCTACACAGGTGAAAGCCCCAACAATAGCCAGTGTGTATGGCGATGAAAGTTTTGAGGGGGTGTATGCTTCGGAACAAAATATAGACTATCAAACAGGGACTTCACTTTTTGGAATAGGCAATGATAGCGATTTGGAAATTGGCAAATATGTTTTTGTTTCCCATGCAAAACTTTCGAGCGGTGTGGGCAACTATATTGTTGATGCTAAGATAAGTTTTAGTAGTGAACAAAATGAAAAAAATTATAAATTTGAATATATTGAGGGGCTTCACACTATATCTCCTCGCAGAGTGGTTATAAAGGTTTTGGACAAGAATGTTGTCTATGGGGATAATATTGAAGTTGTGGATTATCAACTTTTTGATTATTTGCAATATGCACAAAATGAAAATTCATTTGAGGGATTGGCAGAAATTAGTAGCAGTATTGTCGTATACAAATCAAATATCTCCACTGGAAATGTCGTTGTAAAAATGGGGAATAGATTGATAGAAAAGAATAGTTTCAATCAGTATCCTGTGTTGTGGCAGGAGAGTTCTATATCGCAATATGACCTTTCCTCCAACTTTATTTGCAGTGTAAATCTTCAACTGGAGAGTGTCGTTGATGGCAGATTAAAAATTTCTCCACGAGAAATTGAAGTTACTCCTCAGAGCAGACAAAAAGTTTATGGAGAGGAAGATGAAAGCGACTTTTACCTTGGGAGTTATTCAAACGGAGTGGTAGATGAAAAAGAAATTATTCCTTTTGTGTTTGTAAGTTATAATGCAACATCTTCACTTGGCGAGAAAAATATGTTTGCACCTGCAGGCACATATTATTATGCGGTGGACAATACCAAAAACAAAAATTACAATTTTACTTTGTGTGAAGATGCAAAATTGAGCAGTTCACGAATAGTTTATGAGGTGCTACCTGCAGAGGTTGTAATAAAATTTGGCGATTTGCTTAATGAATACTACAAAGCAACAGACATTGTAGGAGTGGATAGCGGGTATGTGCTAAAAACAGTAGAAAGTCTGACAGTTGCAGGCAGGGTTGTTGCCCAGAACAAACAATGTTCCGAAGTTTTTAAGGATGGCAAGATGTCTTTGATTGGTGAAGACAAAATGGGACTAACACTGAGGCTGGACGAGGTGGGCAATTCGGATAAAAATATTTACAAAAAATTTAAGGTTTCTCTTAGAGAATTCTTCTTGGAGGGGGCATCTTCTAAGAAGGAAAACTATAGAGTTACAGTGCTAGATAGTTATCTAACCACTAAAAGAGAAATATTGACCGTTATTCCATATATTAAACCTTATTACAGCGAAGGCTATGATGCAACTAAGACATATGATGGCAATGCCCCTGCAGATTTGGAAGGCTTTTACACTTCATATGTGGTTAGTGGAAATTTTGTAAACGACGAAACAATTTCTGATGTTTTGCCTCAAAATGCCCACCTTTTGACATTGCAGGAAGATGGCAAATATGTAAAAATCTTGTCCAGTGGAGAAGTGCTTGCAGATGAAATGAAAGACTGTGGCAAATATAAAATTATGTTGGACAAAAGTGTTGCTGTGAATGCAGGAATGGAACATTATGAATTGTGCTTTGATTCCTCAAAAACTTACTATTATGAAATTTTGCAAAAGGAAATTCACATAGTTTTGGACTCTGCAGAAAGTGTCGAGGTGGAAGGAAAGAGTTATCCAGTTGTTTACAAAAAATATGGGCAAAGCGATCCAGTGTTTAGATTCAAAACGGTAGAAACAGTGACAGAAAATGTTTCCTCAGGGAATCTTAGCAGATTAAAGTATGGTAAGGACAGCGAGATAGTAGATGTTTATCCACTTTCTGTAGGTGATGCTTCCTTGGGAGAAAACTATTCGCTGGTGTTGGATAGTTGTTATTTGCAAATTTTGCCAAGAAATATAACTGTTACTCCGGTATCTCCAGTTGTTAGTTATGGCTCGGATATTTCGCTCAATCAGTATTCTTATGAGATAGATAAATCTTTGCCTTTTGATGAGAATTTGACCACGGCCCCAACATTTACAGGCAATTTTGCATTGCAAAAAGATGGTGTAAATGTCGTCAAAAACAGTTATTACAAAGTTGGAAGTTATAATATTGTTGCTGGAACATTTGTATGCAGTTCGGATAACTACAATATGACTTTGTCCAATGACGCAACTTACACAGTCAATGCCAAGGTTACTGTGTTAGATATTATGCCTATATCCAATGCAGATAAAAACACAACACCACTTAATAATGTAACATTAAATAATTCTCAACTAAGACTAAGGCAGAGTGTGGGCAATGTGACAATTTCGGCCACTGTCAATTTGACGGACGGGGAGGACAACTATTATCTTGCTAGCAAGGAAGATATTACAGGATTGCAAATATTGTTGAATTCGGAAGACGTTACAGATTGTTACGAGTGGACTTTGGGACAAAAGGTTGCCTATTACTTTATGAAGTCGCTAATAGAATTACGAGTGGTAGAAAAGGGGAAAACAACCAGTGCAGTTAGCGTGGCTTACAATGGAAGCGCTGTATCAGATTTGTTTGAGATAATTTGCACCAATGACAATTATTCGATAGACAGTAGAAGTGTTATTCAGTTTGTATATATGGATGAAAAGGGAAATGAATTATCAGAAAAACCAGTCAATGTTGGCAGTTATAGTGTAGTGCCAAAGGTGGATGCAAGCCACAAGTTGCTGATAAATTACACAGAAGGAACAGACCTCATAGAATTTTCTTCACTGCCACAGACAGTTGGTCAATATGTTATTAGTTTGCAAGAGGTAGGTTGTCTTACAATAACCAAGGCCGACATAGACATAGCAACGGAATATGTGCAGTTTGAAAATGATTTGACATATGGTTCAAATGCAATGCCAAAACTGAAGACTGAGTATATAGAAAATGGTGAAACAAAATATGTGTTTACATACAACGAAAACAGCACCACAACAGAAGCAGTTTTGAAAATGTTTGATAGCAATAATTATAGGATAGTTGAGGGAAGTTCTGATATTTCTACACTTGATGTAGGGGAATATCCTTACATACTGACTGTGCAACCAGACAATACAAATTACAACACTGCAACTGTTCATGCAACTCTTAGAATTGTTCCAAGAAATGTAACACTTACTGGTGGAACTGCGCAGTTGCCAGAAAATTTGATATACAATGGAACAACCAAAAATTGTGTAATAACCCCAACCTTTGATATAGGTGATGATGTGCCATACAACATTGCTTATAGATATATCAAACTAAAGGCGGAAAGTGTTGACGGTGTGGACATTATGCTTAATGTATATAATTATACCGGTGGAACGCTAGACAAGGATAATCCTCAACTTATGTCGCCAGATTCTGTTGCCAGTGCAACCAGTGAAGTGTCTTACGAATTAAAGGATATAGATGGAATAATCTATGCTATTATCAACGGATCAAAAGCAGTGCAAGTGGGTGTATCCAATTCTTCACCTCTGGGGGCAGGAGCATATCTTTGCGTTGCAACTATTTCTTCTAGTGTAAGCAATTATGTAATAACTCGCAATGAATCTCCTTGTAGTGTAGCCTATTTGTATGAAATAAAAAAGAATGGGGATTTAAGCATTTCATTCAACAAAACAGAATTTTACTATGGCACAGAATTTGACCTAGTAAACAATAGTAAAATACCATTTGAATGTTCTGTAGTCCCAAATATTGGTGAGTCTTTGCAATATGTTGCAGTAGACAACTGGGGCACAGACACAAGGCTTGCTGTTGGAACATATAGAGTAAAGGTCAAGGCAATAACGGATAACTTTTATAAGGAAGAAACATTTGAATTCGATGTGCTTCCTTGTATAGCAGAGATAGAATTTCCAGCAATCAACTCCTATGCCTTTACAGGAGAGAGAATAACCTCATTCTTTGAAAATATCAAAGCCAAAAAATTTGATAAAGATGGAAATTTGATAGATACAGAGATATTTTCAATTAACAACAAAGATTTTACTGCAAGATTTTTCCAATATGACGAAGAAACGAAAGATTACACCATAGACCTTATGGTTAATCCACACGAAGATAAGGTTGGGCAAAGCACTATCCCTGTGTATGTAGGGAAATATTTGTTAAAGTTGACATATGGCTCAGAAACATCAAATTATTATGGCACAGGCGATTATTATTATTCTATCCAAAAGCCAGCGTATTCTGGTGAGATTACGGTGGTTACCAGAGAGATAACCTACAATCCAAACATTTCGCCATTGGAGTTGTATAACCTAATAAGATATGGAGATGAAACAGCACAAAGCACATCAAAAGGTATGTTTAAGATTGACCTAACAGAATCACAGTATGACCTAAAAATCTATGTAAAAGTGCTAAATGAAGATGTTGAGTTGGTCAAGGATAATTCAGATTGGGTAAAATATGTTATGACTTGCGAAAATGGTGGTGTTGACCTTAAGTTTGTAGTAACATTTAAGGGTGATAAAGAAGATTTTTCCCCAGCAGAAACAACAAGAAAGTTATCTGTGCAAAGGAGAGAGATTACTAGAGAATATTTCAGCGAACCAACAGGGATAACGGGGTATTATTATTCCGGATACGAAGTGTATCATGCTCTTGAGTATAGAGGCTACGCATCTTTGAACAAATTGCAATTAGACAACAAAAAAGTGTTCTACAATGGTAGCGAGGAAGTTACAGTGGAGTATTATGATAGTAGCAAAACAGACTATCACTATGCTGTGAAAATTATAGATAAGTTGGGCAACGAAATAGGCTTGGTTGGGTTTGTTTATAGCGAAAACGATGTGAAGATGGATAGGATTCCAATAGTTCCAGGTGAAAACTACAAAGTAAGATATTACATATCCATAAATGGTAGCAATTATTCCAGTTCAGATGACCTAAAACCAGAGAGTGATACCCCTTGGGAGAGTAGTTTTAGGATAAACAAAATAGATTTGAGTGTAAAGATAGAAGTGGAATCTCGAGAATATTCCAACAAATCTTTCACATTAAAAGATATCAATATTATCACCTCTAGCAGTAATGTTGCAGGGCTTAATGTGCGAACGGTGGTCAGTCAAGACGGCAATGAAATCAACTTCTCATCAAACCCTCCTAGCGATATAGTTTTGGTTGTTAGGTTGCTATCTGGGGCTAGTGAATTGACTCTGCCAATTAGTGAGAGTGGCCCAACATTGATATTGTCTAAGGGAATATACACTATTAAGGTATCTTTGTTGCATCATAGCAACTATGACATAACAAAATTCTTCTCCAGTGTTATTTTGTATGAGGGCAGTTCTGCCAAGACATATTCCTCAAGTGAGATTTCGGCGTCAGATGGAGATAGCAGAGGAATGTATAACATTACTGCAACGCAGACTATGGAAATCAGCCCAGTGAGATTTGAAGCGGAAACACTAGAAGACTTAATAAAGGCCAACAAAAAAGGAACAAGCGCTCCTATTGCGGTTGTCAAAAACGATGGAAAAGAATATTATTGGTCAGGAGAAAGCTTTTATCTTGATGACAATGATGACAGCACATCAGATAGAGAAGTAACCGACCTATTGTCTGGAGGAATAGTCGTTTTGGACAAGAACTGCACAATAGAACTAACTGACAACTATAAAGACTTCTACACTATCCAATACTATCAAGCCAACAGTGATTGGATGATCGTAAACGAAACGCCATATGTATCTATTCAAGCCCTAATAAAAGCACTAGAAGGTTCTGCTATTGACGGAATATCCGATGTAAATTGCATTGTAAAATTTATAGCAAAAAAAGATGAAAGTGGCAATAGCAATTACGACGACAGTATCAACCTTAGATTCTGGAGAAAAAAATTATGCCCATGGGAAACAGGCTCTCTAGAACTGGGAGATAAAGGTTTTAGCCTGTTAGAGCAAAGCGGGACCCTTGCGGAAAAAATGAAACAAGCATTTAGTGCTCCCCCTCAAATAATAGGGAATAGTGCCAATATAGAAAGTGGAGTTGTCTATCAGCCATATATAGTCAAGCAAGTGCATTTTAGCAACAAAACAGGCAATAGAACTTTTACATCCAACTTCTACAGACAAAACAAAACTGATGGCAGTATAGAAAAGGTTGACGCATTTATGATGCTATTCAGTTGCAAGGAAGAAACAACAACAGACGATGATGGCAACACAATAACTTACCAAAAAGTTGTGTATAGTGGTTATGCAGATGACGAAAACAGTGATGAGGGGCAGTTCAACAAGAATATTAGTGTAACAGGAGGCAACGAAGTCGCAGTAAGTTATTTTGTAGTGATTGGTGTCCCAAATATAGATATTAACAATTATGATTACCATTATGATCTATCAATAACCACTCCAGCCTCAGCATAAGTGTAATTTTCTGCTAAATAATTCAATACTCGACTATCTAGTCGGTAAAAAGCAAAGATCAATTACATCTAATATTAAAGGGCAAAAATATAATACACCTTGATAGATAACCAGATGTTCGGCAAAAAATAATTTATTCAAATTATATAATATTGCAAAGTATCTTTACGAGAATATTCCTAGCGATTATCATTATTACGAATAGTCGGACTGCAAGCCGAATTATAAGTCGAAAAAATAAAAAGCAAGTCTATAAGATTTGCTTTTTCTATGCTATACCATTTTCCCACTAGCAGATTTTATCATACGATTGAACAGGGCTTCTTGCATATCCCCCTTGGCAATAAATTCTGCCAATATAACATCATAATCATTCTCAACATTTCTAAGGGTTTTGAAAATATTTTTACAGGCATCTTCAGATATTTTGCCCAAAACAACTTTATCCATTCCTTCAATGTTTTTTGCTGTTTCTTTTGAACATAAAACTATAACTTTCTTTCCTTGCTCTGCAAATTTTTTATACAGTGATTGAATGTTTTTTAGTATGTCATTTTTTATCAAAATCATTTCACATTTTGGGCAATAATGTGTGTATTTTGTCCCAGGACTCTCTGCAACACTGTTTTGGCTAGAAGTTAATTTGTCTACCACAGGGACTTTCAATATTTTTGTAAGCCTTCGCGCAGAAAGTTTACCCGGACGCAAAATATAAACAATATTATTTTCCACCTTGCATACTGTGCTTTCCACTCCAATTTTGCAACTGCCACCATCTATTATGGCAGGGATTTTACCATCCATATCAGCTAGCACATCTTTTGCTCTTGTTGGGCTTGGGCGTTTTGAGGTGTTTGCGCTAGGAGCACAAATGGGCAATTTGGTTGACCTAATAAATTTTCTTGCAATTTTGTTTATGGGTATTCTTATTGCAACAGTTGTTAGGCCACAGGTTACAACATTGCTAATGGCTTCCTTTTTTTGTAGAATCAAACTTATAGGTCCAGGCATACATTTTTTAATAATCAACCTTTCTATATCATTTGAGATTACAGCATATTTTTCTATTTGACTTCTGTCTGCCAAGTGAACAATGAGTGGGTTATCTTGTGGTCGCCCCTTTACTTCAAAAATACTTCTTACTGCCTCTGCATTGGTTGCGTCAGCCCCCAATCCATAAACTGTTTCTGTGGGGAAGGATACAATTCCACCTTTCCTTATAATCTCCACACATTCATCACAAAATTTTTTTGTTAATTTCTCAACTTTTGTTTTCATATCTATCCTCATAAATCAATTATATCACAAACATAAAATTAGTCCATAAAAAACTAAATGAAATTATTTTACAAATCTACTATTTAGTTAAATTGTTTTACAAATAAAATACTTAACAAAATCGTTTTACAAATCAAACATTAACCAAATTGTTTTACAAGTCAAATGTTTAATGAAATTATCTTATAAATCAATTACATAATGAAGTTGTTTTACAAATCAATCACATCAATTTTATTACAATTATTCATAGAACTTTTACTATGCAACCTATGATATAGAAGAACCTTCAATTTTTTTTGCTACTTCCTTGATAAGAACTTTGACTATACAATCTATGATATAAAAAGAACCTCAATCACATATCAAGGTTCATTTTGTATATGGTGCGTCTGGAGGGGCTCGAACCCCCAACCCTCGGTTCCGAAGACCGATGCTCTATCCAATTGCGCTACAGACGCATAATCACAAGCCAAAAGGTTTTGGCTTGGATTAACTTTTGACTCTCTTATCTTATAAGATTTTTCAAAACGAGGATATAATTTGTAATATAATTGCTCTATCAGTATATTTTTTTTACATTAAAAAGTCAAGTGATATCATAACATAGTATGTGGCTTTTAACACATTATTTGCTCTGCTAAATGAGTTAAGAAGTATTATACAATTTACTACTTATTAAAAAAAGAATTTTTGATAAATTTAATGCAATCTAATACTTCTCCAGTTGGGAGATATGCCAATATCAAGAGAGCATTTGCCAAAACAAAGCATACAACAAATTTTATTGCTAAAAGGAGCCAATCGCTAGATGGGATAAGGGAACAAACAAAATAACAAACAACCCCACAAGTTGCCATAATTGCAAAGTCTAATAAGCATCTCAAAAAATATTTTTTTGGACTTTTTTTGAAATAATGTTTATACAAAACGCAAGGTTCAACCCAAAATGGAGCAACTAGAGTGCTTACTATTGTCCCAATAAAGATTCCATTTATACCACACAAAAAGGCACAACCAATAGACACTCCAAGGTTTACGATAGACTCTACAATTGGACTCCATCTACCTTGCCAAAATAAACCTGCAGAGTCCTTAAAAATCCAAACTGGAGTTCTCATTCTGTTTATATAATAACTTCCACAAGAGAGCATAACTGAAGAAATTGCAAGCAAGTAAGCTGAATCTCCAGTCCATTTTAGAATAAATGGTTGAAACAATGTTGCAAGACAGATTGTTGTTAGTGCTGAAAGATAAGCAAAAATAAATCTAACCTTTTTGTATCTCTCATAAACATATTCCACATCTGTGGTTGCGATCAAATCTCCTACACTGGCCTGAATAGCGTTTGCTATTAATGAAAAAAAAGTGATAATCGTAGTAATTATTAGGCTATAGTTGGAATATACTCCCAAAACAGTTAACCCAAAGAAAGTTGAAATCAAAATATTATCAGTAGAGAACACCACAGCACTGCCAATTTTGTGCATACTAAGTGCTGTAATATTCTTTTTGATTTCCTTTTTTGTTTTATCATCAAGAGGGATAGACTTGCCATTTATTCTTGGAAATAGTTTATTTGCTGAAATGTGTATTGTGGAACATTCTATAACAGCAAATAATATGCTTATAGAAAAATATACATAATAATTACGGAATAAAACAAGCACAACAATTTGTAAAATTGTCATAAAAAACATACAAATTGTTTTTATTTTGTTCTCTACATCATTTCGTTGATATGCAAACAGCAGTGACCTTTTGTGCGCCGACCAATATCCTACTAATGTGTAGCAGAGATACATAATGTATAATATGTATATATTGATATTTGCTTCAACTCCACCATTCATAAAGAAGGGAATAAACGGAGTTAATATTAAGCCTATTATTCCAACAACCAATGAAATTATTAAATAGAATTTTTTATATAGATTTTGAAGCGCTTTTATCTTTTCTATATCATTTTCTGCAATGGGCTTATACATGCTAAAGACAATAGCACTCCCAATACCAAGCTCTGCAAGGTTTAGAAAACTGAATATGTTGGAAAACAAACCATTCAAACCCAAATATTCGGCACCCATATAATAAATAAGCACAGTGCGCAAAATAAACTGTAGCAACAGAGTTGCCACATATTTCACAACATTAAAAATTAAGTTTTTCTTTACATTTTGCGCTCTTGTCATTTTATGTATATAAGATCCTATTTTTTGAGAAGAATTTTCTATTTTGTATTTCTTTTTTTATTTTTCCATTTTCTGCGTAAAGCCAAAAATTTATCAAACAGGCCAAAGGATATGGTATTCAAGAATTTTCTTATTTTATTTCTTCTTTTCAGTTTTGGATCAACCCAACTACCTGCAAACCAATGGATTGTCGCTGTATTTTGTGTACACTTCTTTTTAAGTGTAGGGTAGTCTATTGGGCAAAAATAATCTTTTGGATAAAAAACTACATCACCACAGTCAGTATATTTGTTGTTTAGGGTTGTTTTTGGATACATTTTTAGTGTAGTCCTTGTTATTTGAGCAACATTTGTCTCGAGGTTAAGGCTTCCATCTTCTTTAACAAATTTTTTATTGTCATAATCTTTTAGTAATTCAGTTACCCATTTACCATCTTTTTCACTTGCAATTATCCCTGTTGGAATGTGGCAGTCGTCCTCATATCCAGAAAATGCTTTGTTTTCTAAAAAAGGTTCTAATGGTTTTACAACTTCAACATCTGTATCCATATATATTCCACCATAATCTTTCAAAACTTTTATGCGAATATAATCAGATACAAAAGCCCACTTTTTGTTTTCATAGGCTTCCTTACAATATTGATTTTGACCAATATCAAAATTTGACTCATCCCATTGGATTATTTTATAATTTGGACAAAATTTTTTCCAACTCTTTATACATTTCTTTGCCAAAGGTGTAAGAGGCTTTCCTCCGACCCAAACATAATGAATAATCTTTGGTATCATTTAACAGATATTATCTCCTTCTAAAATATTTGCTATTTGTTTGCAAGCAGTCCCATCGCCATACGGATTTTGAGCCCTACTCATTTTTTTGTATTCATCATCATTTTCTAAGAGAATTTTAATATTTTTATAAATCGTTCCTTCATCCGTTCCTACGAGTTTTAAGGTCCCCGCTTTGATTCCTTCTGGGCGTTCCGTTGTATCCCTCATAACCAGCACTGGTTTACCCAATGAAGGAGCTTCCTCCTGAATACCACCACTATCTGTTAAAATCATAAAACTCCTTGCAAGGAAATTATGGAAATCAATAACCTCCAGTGGTTCTATTATTTTTATGCGTTCTTCACCACCTAATACATTATTTGCTATTTCTCGAACAAGTGGGTTCATATGAATAGGGTATATTACCTTAACATCATCAAATTCATCAACGATCCTTTTGATTGCCCTAAACATATGTATCATAGGTTCTCCAATATTTTCTCTCCTATGCGCAGTTAACATAATTAATCGGCTGTTCTTCGCCCATTCAAGATACTTATTATTATATTCTTCTGAAACTGTTGTTTTAAGAGCATCAATAGCAGTGTTTCCAGTAATATATATTGTTTTTGGGTTTATTCCTTCTCTTATCAAATTGTCCCTTGAAAGTGTGGTTGGGCAAAAGTTATATTTTGCAACAATGCTAACTGCATGTCTATTAAACTCTTCCGGCCAAGGGGAGTTTAAGTTATATGTCCTTAATCCAGCCTCAACATGCCCTATGGCTATATGTAAATAAAAACATGCCAGAGCAGTTGCAAAAGTCGTAGATGTATCACCATGAACCAAACACACATCTGGAGATTCTTTTCTTAATACATTTTTAATTTTAGTCAAAATATTTACAGTAACATCAAATAAATCTTGTTTTTCTTTCATTATCTGAAGATCATAATCAGGAACAACATTAAATGCTCTAAGGACTTGATCTAACATTTCTCGATGTTGACCGGTAACACAAACTATTGTTTTTATGTTTTTCCTTTTCTTTAATTCTTTAACCAATGGACACATTTTTATTGCCTCTGGTCTAGTCCCAAAGACTAACATAATTTTTTTCATATATTACCTCTTCTTTATCTTCACATACAACTTATAAAAAACACCATATATCCAAAACATCTTTTTGTAAGTTAACCAATTTGCAAATTTTTTTAGCACTCTTTTAGTTTTTTTCTGCCTGCTTTTATAATTAAATTTATTATTCAAACTCTGCAAAAAATCGTCTTGCTTAAATCTTTCTAAACAACCTTTTTCTCTAAATTGTATATACTCATTCAAGACTTTATTATAAGTAAAAAATTTATACGCACCAAGAGTTTCTTCATCAATCAAGGGGGAAATAAGTTGAATAAACCTTTTTATAAAAACCAACTCTTTTTCTATTTTTTCATCATTGTATGTATGAATAATACTACCTTCTCTTTGAAAATAAAAGTATAAATTTTCTGTTATCGTTGCAATTTTTACTTTATTTGCCACTAAAGGTAGGTTAAATAAAATATCTTCACAAAACATGCCAAACTCAAATCTGTGTTCTTTAACAATTTCCCATTTGTATAAACATCTCCAAACAGAACCCATGATATTATCTGTTTCTGACACATCTTCTTTTTTTACATAACCTGTATTTACATAAAACTTTGCGATATTATTGCAATTACAATTTGGTAGGTTTAATTCATTGATGTATGTAACCTTTCCTTTTTCATCAACTGTAGAAAATCCACACATTGCCATATCTGCTTGATTATCTATGATGCATTTGTATAGTTTTTCATACATTATTGGAGATATATAGTCATCTGAATCCACAAAGCCAACATATTTACCTTTGGCTTTCTCCAGTCCTGCATTTCTTGCATCAGACAAACCCCCGTTTTGTTTATGGATTACTTTAATTCTTTTGTCCTTTTTTGCCCATTCATCGCACATTTTGGGGCAGTTGTCTGGAGAACCGTCATCAACCAAAATAATTTCTAAATTTGTATATGTTTGATCAACAATGGACTGCACGCATCTATCTAAATATTTTTCAACTTTATATACTGGAACTATAACTGTTATCAATTCATCTTTCACTTAGTTTTTTCTCCTGTTCATGTAGTCTTCGCTAAATATAATAATACAACTTAGAGTTAGGACTACACTAAATGTTTAGCTTATATTTATAAAATAATACTAACTTATACAATGTTAAAGAATGCTTTCCAACCAAATACATTTCCAAAAAGCAAGCATAAATTCATTAGCAACCCTTTTTGTGTAGAAATTAAGT
>CAMENR010000003.1 GCA_945928645.1 uncultured Clostridia bacterium
GAATTTTCGGCGCCCTATCACTCGACCAGTGAGCTATTACGCACTCTTTGAATGAGTGGCTGCTTCTGAGCCAACATCCTGGTTGTTTTAGCAATAAGACATCCTTTACCACTTAACTTACACTTTGGGACCTTAGTTGTAGGTCTGGGCTGTTTCCCTTTTGACGATGAAACTTATCTCACACCGACTGACTCCCTACTATCAATACGTTGGTATTCGCAGTTTGATAAGATTCGGTACAGTTTGACCCGCCCTAGTCTATTCAGTGCTCTACCCCCAACTATCTTTACATAGAGGCTAGCCCTAAAGCTATTTCGAGGAGAACCAGCTATCTCCAAGCTCGATTGGAATTTCTCCGCTATCCTCAAGTCATCCCCGTATATTTCAACAGACGTGGGTTCGGTCCTCCACAAGGTTTTACCCCTGCTTCAACCTGCTCAAGGATAGATCGCCTGGTTTCGGGTCTACAGCATGCAACTAAATGTCGCCCTATTCAGACTCGCTTTCGCTTCGGCTCCGTGACTTAATCACTTAACCTCGCTACACACCGTAACTCGCCGGCCCGTTCTACAAAAAGTACGAGATCACACTCTTAGTAGTGCTCTCTCTGCTTGTAAGCATACAGTTTCAGTTTCTATTTCACTCCCCTTCCGGGGTTCTTTTCACCTTTCCCTCACGGTACTAATCCACTATCGGTCACTAGGTCGTATTTAGCCTTAGGAGATGGTCCTCCCGCATTCACACCGGATTCCTCGTGTCCTGTGCTACTCTGGATTCCTTCGAGTGTTTATTGTTTTCGCTTACGGGACTGTCACCCTGTTTTGTCTAACTTTCCAAAAATGTTCAGCTAACAATATCCATGCTCTTATAAGGTCCTAACCCCACTCAAATTTCTTCAAATGGTTTGGGCTCATACCCTTTCGCTCACCACTACTTAGGTAATCGTTGATTTACTTTCTCTTCCTCCGGGTACTAAGATGTTTCAGTTCTCCGGGTTCCCTTCATAACAGTATGTATTCCTGTTATGATACTAGAGGATTAACTCTAGTGTGTTCCCACATTCGGACACCCACGGATCAAAGTCTATTTGCGACTCCCCGTGGCTTTTCGCAGCTTATCGCGTCCTTCATCGGCGCCTAGTGCCAAGGCATCCACTATATGCTCTTTGTAGCTTGATCTATTTGATCAACATCAGTAACTTTATTTCTAAAGCATTATGATAAAATCGTTTGACAATGTTCTTGTTATATTACTCAGCGTAAATTGAATTTACATTCAAATCGGTTCGATTTAATTGAAAATACATATTACACGTTTCCAACAGAAAAACATATTTACTAAATAAATTTAGCAGATAATTTTATGTTGAAAAATTTGCGTTTTAATTCTTAAACTTCAAAGTAAAAAAATTAACTCGATATTTGTCTTCTCATACAAAATAAATATGCAGTTGTGATGGTGCTGTTGTCGTGCCGTAGCACGTTCGTAACCTTTGCGGTAACGACAAGGCAAGAATACCATAAGGAAAATTTACTGTCAACAACTTTTTTGAAAAATTTCTCTTTTTTTTCGGCATTTTTCCACAAATATACGGACACTCTGCCGAGTGTTTGCAATTTTGACCATTTTTTCATCTCTTTTTATCCCATTTTTTTAATAAAAGCATTACAAACTTTTGCTTTATATTTTTTTTATAGCGACCCAAATAAAAACTGTAACTCTATATAAAAACAATTATTTTACGCCGATAGAAACTATAGCCCTACCCCTTTCTCCAAATTGCTATTTTATTTGTTATTTAGGATATTAATTATTATATACATAGTAACAACATAAAATATGGCAAATAAATAACAAAAAATTATTTTCAAATTAAAAAATATATGCTAAAATACATCGGACAATATTTAGAAGGTTGAAAAACCTTTAAGTTGTATCAAAATGGCCATAAGGCAAAAGAAGGCAAATATGAAAATACTAGAAATTAAGAAATTACACAAAGAAACAACAAAATATGCTGGCAAGACCGTAAAGATTGGTGGCTGGGTAAGAAGTGTCAGAGATAGTAAAAATTTTGGATTTATTGACCTAAATGACGGCACAAGTTTTAAGGGAGTGCAAATCGTATTCACTCCAGAAAAGATTGCAAACTACAGTGAAGTTGCAAAACTTAACGCAGGCTCCAGCATAACTTGCACAGGGACTTTGCTAGAAACTCCAAACAACAAACAACCATTTGAAATTCAGGCTGACAGTATAGATATAATCTGTAAGACAGACACAGACTATCCTCTGCAAAAGAAAGGGCACTCGATGGAGTTTTTGAGAGAGCAAGCCTATCTTAGACCAAGAACGAACCTTTTTAACGCAGTGTTTAGGGTGAGGAGTGAAAGTTCATTTGCTTTGCACGAATTTTTCCACAAGGAAGGATTTGTGTATGTTCATGCCCCAATACTAACATCTTCCGACTGTGAAGGGGCTGGAGAATTGTTTAAGGTTAGCACGCAGGATATTTATGCAGGCAAAAAACTTGACCCAAAAGACGAACTTTTTGCAAAAAAGGTATTCCTTTCGCCATCATGCCAGTTGGAAGGCGAGGCATTTGCGTTGTCAATGGGCAAAATTTATACCTTTGGCCCATCATTTAGGGCAGAAAACAGCAACACAGTAAAACACGTCAACGAATTTTGGCACATAGAACCAGAAGTGGCATTTTATGAACTCTTTGATGATATGGACCTTATGGAAAAAATGATAAAATATGTAATCAACCACTTGTTTGACCGCTGTCATGACGAGTTGGAATTCTTTGATAAGTTCGTAGAAAAAGGACTTTTGGACAAACTTCACAACGTTGCAGACAGCGAGTTTGCTAGAGTAACCTACACAGAAGCAATAGAAATTCTTTCCAAAAACAACAAAAACTTTGAATTCCCTGTAAAATGGGGTGATGATATCCAGACAGAACACGAGAAATATCTCACTCAAAATATTTATGGTAGGCCAGTATTTGTTTATGATTATCCAAAAGAAATAAAGGCTTTCTATATGAAACTGAATGACGACAACAAGACAGTCAAAGCAACAGACTTGCTAGTGCCAGGCATTGGAGAATTGTGTGGAGCAAGCGAAAGAGAAGAAAGGTATGACGTTTTGCTAAACAGAATCCACGAACTTGGACTAAATGAAAAAGATTATTGGTGGTATCTCAACCTTCGCAAATTTGGCAGTGTAAAGCATAGCGGGTTTGGTATGGGATTTGATAGATTTGTTATGTATGTAACTGGTATGCAAAACATTCGAGATGTATTGCCATTCCCAAGGACACCAAAGAACTGTGAATACTAATATTGTAAAGATTGCAACAAATACAATCAACAAAAAACACACCTAAGTATAAGGTGTGTTTTTTGTTTTGTATCGACTAGATATTGTAAAACTTTACTATAAAAATGCTGTTGTGAATACACTATTGTAAATACACTTACAATTAAGATATTTACAACTATATCTTTTTGGCATAATGTAAACATTATTTACTATTTAGCCTTGCAGAAATGATTATTAAGGAACAAGTGTAGCTATATTGTCTAGTGCAGTTTTTATTTCTCCCATCAAGTCTTTGTAATATTTATCTCCGCTATAAGTGCCTTGTGGGTTGTCTGTTGCATAACTTTCAAAATGATACTTCTCACCATTTATTATTTCTTCTACCCTTGCACTACCCCCTTTATGCTCTGGATCAGATGATGCTGGAAGTTTAACTTCTGCAACTTCTTTTAATTTATCAAATACTATAGTTGCAATGTCTTTTGCCACTTCTTTATCGGCAATTTTTTGCATCTTCTCTATGCTGTCTAGATTTTGTCCGATTGTTGTAGCACTAGTCTGGAACCCTTCGTATGTCGTTACTTCTTGCATTTCGTCAAGTTTAGCCTTAAGAGAAATAACCTCTGCAAACATACTTTCATACTTGCCAGTTTCCTCCAAATCTACTACCGAAAGAGCCTTTGTTTTTATTGATGTTGCAATATCATTATATTGTGAAGTGTCTGCCACATAACTAGACATTTTTTGGTCAAAGAAATAACCAATCAATTGTCCTATAATAGATTTGTTAAACAACACACTGTTGTCGCTTTCTGCTTTGTCTAGTTTTTTGCCAATTTTGTCGATTTCGATAACATTGCTGTTCATATCAGTTAACATACTATCAAGATGGCCAAATTCCATTTCATAATCAACTATACCTACCGCATTAGAACCAATGGTATTTAGTATTTCTTTCAAGTCGTCTGCCATAGTAGTGTATGTCGCAAGTTGCTTGTTAATAACAACATTTATAACTTCTGCTATTACATCTTTTGTAATAATAACACTTGCGTTAGGAGTTGCTGTTATGCTATTGAATACTTCCCCTGCAATGATGGCATTTTCTGGGTCAGTTTCCTTTCTTACCAGTTTTATTGGGTTTTGGCTTGCAAAGTCTTTAATTTGAGCCATATAGCCAAATTCTCTTTCATAAGACTCTATTTGCACTGGATTAGTAGTGCTTTCTAGTTTTGCTTTTATGATATTTTTGGCAACATTATAGTCCGCTGGAACATTTTTATTAACATAATAAACTACTACATCATTCAAAATAGTTGGGATAAGGACGGAAGAAGACTTAATATTATCTATTGTTTTGCCAATTTCCACCAAGGTTTTGGAAGAATCTTTTGCAATCTCAACAAGTTTTATCAAATTTTCAAACTCTGTTTGATAGCAAGTAACATTATCCACATTGGCACAAATCCCAGCATATTCTTCGTTGCCAACAACTATCACTTTAAGGTCGCTGTCCAACGAAGATGAAGAATCTTTTATAAAGTATTTCAAGAACTCCTTAATAACTTCATTGGTCAAAAGGCTGCTTTGGGTGGTTGTTTCCGATTCCAATCTGTCAGTTTTCTTGCCAGTTAGCAAGTCAAACTGCCTACCTATTGCACTAAACTTCACTTGCTCTGCAGACAATTCAATTGTTCCTTCCCAATCTGTTTTATTAACTGTGTTCATAAGATTTGTTAGGTTAAGAATTTCCTTTTCGTAAGAGGTTACATAAGGAATATTATTTTTTATTAAGTTAATCAAATTCTCTTTTTCTTCGTTGCCATTTACAAAGGTTGCAGACTCTCTATCTATATAATAGCCAACCACTGCTCTTACTTCTGCTTCGCCAAAAATTTTACTGCCCATCACATTGTCTAGCATTTCACCCATTTGCACAAGGTCGCTTGTGGCAAAGTCTGTTGCAAACAATGATTTCAACTTGCCAAGTTCTGTTTTCCAAGAAGTTACACTGCTTTCGCCATTGTCCTCATTGTAAATGTTGTTAAGCACACTTTCCTTAACAGTAAGTCTTGTTGTTGGGTTGACTTCTACTGCCATAATTTTGTCTATTTCACTTTCTGCTTCTCCTGGTTTTGCCAAAAGATTTTTTTCCAAAAAGTTATTTATCAAGGCACGCAGAATTTTGTTTTCCACAAAAAGATGGGTATTTTTCTCTCCGTTTACTACTTCCATTGCTTTGTCTATCGCTTCGCCCAAAGTTTCAAAGGAAGTATTTTCTGGATTTTTTAGTGCTTCTTTGTCAAAGTTTGACAAGGTTGTTGTTGCTTTTCTCAATACATCGAGCGAATATTTAAGCTCATTTCCCCAGTTTTTTATCTCACTCTTGCCTGTTGATTTTTCGCCAGTCCATATTTGACCTAGGATATATTCCTTAAGAGTTATATCCGTTGCGACTTCCTCCACCATTTTGGTATCCACAACCATATTTAGATATTCTGTGATTGAAGTGTCGCTTAAAGAATCTATCAATCCACTCAATACTTCTTTTATGTTGTAGTTAGTTATCAACACAGATTTTGCATCGATTGCTTTTTGAAGTGCAACACCTATCCTTGTTGTTGGGCCATTTTCGTCCTCTGAATAATTAGATGCAAATATTGATTCTAACCTAAAAGTTGGGTCTTCACTCATAACTTGCATAACAGTGTTGATAAGTGGAGCAATGGATCGCAATTCCTTCTCCCAACTATGCTCTATGGTGATATCTTCCAGAGAGTTTAATATGGCAGAAAATTTACTTTCTTCCCCAACAGCCAATTCTTCGCCAAGCAGTTCTGTTGCCATATCTTTGACAAAGTCCAACAATCCCTGATAACTAGAATCCGACAAAAGCCTTTGACGAGCCACATCAACTACTTTGCCCAAAGCACCATAAGCATTGCAAGCATCTTCTTCTGTTGCAAATGAACCATTTACCTTTTTATTGTCCAGTTTGAAATATGTTACAACATTTTCCAAAATATCTTTTAGGTCTTGTTTTAGAGATGTTGTTGTAATCTTCTGTGAACTCTCAAAGCCGATAATTCCCATACTTTCAAAGAGCATTTGGACTGTTGAATCTAATAGTTTTGGGAATTCTCCCGAGAGCAAATCTACCTTGAACAAGTTTTCTGCCAAAGCCGAACTAAATGTCTTTGGGTTAACATTATTGTTGACTAGCAAAGTTATAACTTGCTCGGCAGAAGATATTTCTCCCTTGATTATTGGCACCAAAATGCCATTGTCATTGAGCAAGGTTGCTATATCTACCACAGCTTCTAGTTGAGGCATAAATGAGTCTATTTTAAGTGGGTTTTCTGCAGTGGCATTTTTATATGCTTGTTTCAACAAAGTAGCATAATCTTGACCTTGAATAACAAGCTTAAAATCGTCATTGTTAGCAAAATATTTGTCCACAAAGAATGGCAAAAGATCATTGCCAATTGTGCTTATAAGTTTGCTTTCATTAAGCGAAAAAAGCATTTCCTTTATGTTGCTAAGTGCATCAGAAACAGAATCTTTGTCGCAAGTAGATGTGTTTTCTAGGAAACTTGAGAGTGCAGTATATTTGTTATATAAGCTTATGCCATTGTCTACCTCGCTTGAAAGATAAATCTTTTCTCCGCTAACTTCTACAGTCGCAAGGCTATTAAACAACATATTAGACATATATTCTACACCTGTGTAAGTGGCGACTTCAAACGCATAAGACCCTTGATAACTATTGAGATATTTCTGGGTTTCTGGGTCAATAACCGTTGGCAAATAAGGAACTTCTTCTCCAGCCTCATTTTGCGTAACAAGGTTTGCATTTGCCTTTTGATATATAGAATTAAGGCCAATGATTGGATTAAGTGTAACTACACACAATACAAGCCCAGCCACTATACCTACCAATGCACCGGCAAACCTGTTTTTACCTGTAACGACCAGGTTTTCTGGTATATCGTCATCATCTACAGGCACACCACGTTTTTTCAAGTTTTTTACTTTGCGTTTGTATTCTTTTAGTTTCCTCTTTTTCTTATCAAAAAATCTTGATGCAAACATTACCCACAATGGATAAAGCAAGATTTTAAGTAGCCAAAACCCCAACACAAAAACTACGACATTAAGTATCATTGTAGGGAAATTTTCAGCAAATGTTTTGATTGATTCGCTCTGTGCTATTGCTTCATCTAAGTTTAGTGAATTGAGAATATTTACACCAATATCACTTAACTTGTTCACAGGGCCATTTATATTTATCCCAAATGACGAAATGTCAAAGTTTTTTAGCCAGTTGGTTATTGTTGGTGTGAATATCCACAAAAGAGCACCAGTTGCCAGTAGCCATATTAGTCTAAAGGTGGTTTTGCCAAAGCCCCTTTTTATGCCAAACAACATAGAGCTCAATATAAAAAATCCCATAAGACCTAATATTATATATCCAACAATCGAACTATCCATAGTAAACTCCTATATATATTTTTTAATTTAACACTAATAATATACGACAAAATGAAAAAAGTTCAAAATGATTTTGTTTTTTTTGTGCTTTTATATAAAAAATTTTTAATTTTCAACAAATTACTTTGTTTTTCATATAGAAATAGGAGGTAAAAAAAGTGAAAATATGTGTTTATGCTATATGCAAAAATGAAGAAAAGTTTGCTGAAAGATGGATGAATAGTATGAGCGAAGCAGATGGAATATATGTGCTGGATACTGGGAGTTCAGATAATACGGTATCCATTCTATCAAAACTGGGAGCAAATGTGAAAACAGAAATAATATCCCCTTGGCGATTTGATGTGGCAAGAAATAGGAGTTTGCAACTTGTCCCAGATGATTGTGATGTATGTGTTTGCACAGACCTTGATGAAATTTTTGAAAAAGGTTGGAGGAATAAGTTGGAAGGGTCTTGGCAAAAAGGAAAACATTTGCAGGCAAATTATACATATGTTTGGAATGTTTTGCCAAATGGAAAAGATGGCATAACTTTTTTGTATCAAAAGACTCACTCAAGGCATCATTTCAAATGGGTATATCCAGTGCATGAAGTCTTGGAATGTGATAAAGAAATAACAGAAAATGAAATTTGTCATTGCGAAAATATAGTTTTGCGACATTTTCCAGATGACACCAAAAGTAGAGGGCAATATTTAGACTTGCTAAAGTTAAGTGTTGCAGAACACCCAGAAAGCGATCGAAACACTCATTATCTTGCACGAGAATATATGTTTGCAGGAGATTACCCTTCTGCAATAAGATATTTCAAAAAGCACCTCAATCTACCTACTGCAACGTGGAAGGAAGAAAGAAGTGCTAGTTATAGATATATTGGTGATTGCTATCTTTATCAAAACAAACAATCTCTTGCTAAACAATTTTATAAAAAATCAATTTGTGAAAGCCCAACCACACGAGAAGGTTATTTGGCTTTGGCAAAATTGCTGTATAACCAAAAAAAATATTTTGACTGTTATATAACTTTGAAAGCAATGCTAGACATAACTGCCCGCAATCTTACATATATTTCTTCTCCAGAATGTTGGGACGAAACAGCATATGACCTATTATCATTGTGTTCACACTACCTTAATATGCCAGAAGAGGCTTACAAATATTGTTCCCTTGCACTATTGCAAAACCCACAAGACAAAAGGCTAACAGACAATCTACAATATTTTAGATCTCTCCTGTAAAGGCTCCAAGTTTTTTGGCAGACATAATCTTATTTACCTTGTAACTATTTATAAATGCAAGCCATGTTCCGCCAACTGCCAATGCATTGCCACCAAACCACAAATATGCAGAACGCAGTGTAGTAAGGGATTCGGATATCTGCATAAATAGAACTCTATACAAACAATCAAGAGTGGCAAATGTGGTAATAAAAATAGATGCTATCAATGACACAATAAACAGAGCCTTATAAACTTTTGACTTCCTCTCTGGAAATTTTGAATTGGTGTTGCGTGCAATAGTGAACAGACAAAACATAGCAACAACCAGCCCAACCAAAATACAAGCAGAAACATACTTTGCATAAGTAAGCATCAATAAGTTATTACCTATTGACTCTTTCCCTGCAGAATTTATTTCAATAACTAGCCTTAAAATCTCTGAATAAACTATCTGATGAATAAGACAGAAGAACACCACAACACTTACACATAAAAATAATAAGCTAAACTTAAAGCCAGACTCCAGCCTCCTGGACACTTCAATTCTTTCATAAAACATTTTGTTTATTTCCTTTGCAGAAAGTTCTTCTGTATCTTTCATCACACATTTCTCCTTCAAATAACTCAATAATAGAATTCTAACCTTTTTGTGCATTTTTATCAAGCAAAATTGCTATCTTATTTTAGTCAATTCCTAAATTTTCATTTTCTACAGATGAAACCAGAATAATTTGTAGCACAAAGAAACCGAAAAGAATGGTCGCAACACAACTAAGCATACCCTGTATCGCTATTGCCATAATCATACAAAAAATAAAAAATTTTGTTGAAGATTTTTTGTTATTTATATTTTCTACTTGTTGCATATTTCCTAGCGATCTATCATTTATCTCCCATGTGAAGTTCGCCAATTTTTTTTGTATATTTGTTTTGCTTTTTTTATCATTCAACTTTCCCTTTAGGTAGGCAAAGAAATTTGCATTACGATTTCCGCAGAAGAATGTCCAATATTTTTGAATGTAAAAAGGAATCACAAGTATCGTCCCTACAATACCCGTTGATGTGAGCCATTGCAAAATAGTATTGTGGCAGGCTACAATATAACCAACTGTGCTAGGTGGAATAACATCTGTCATAAAACCAATACCAAAAATAGGAGAGGATATAAACTTGTCCCAACACCAAGGCCACAATTCTTCTCTACCACTGCCAGAAAGTCCACGAAGAACAATATCAAAAACAAAATTTCTTATCGCTTCAGATATCAAAATCAATAATAGAGCAATCAAAGCTAAACAACCAACACCCCACCAAAAATATTTTCTTTTGCCATGCTTTGCAAATAGTTTGTAAACAATGAACAACAGGATAGGTATTACACTTAAAAATACTGCTCTGCAATTTGTTAATAACATACCCACAAACAAATAAATTACAACCAAGATATATATTGCTATTTGCCACTGTTTATGCGTGTTTTCAAAAATATAAAAACAAGCAAAAATACCCAAGCCTGCAAGCAAAGCACAATGATTGATACTGATTGAAGATATCCACTGCACCTCTCTACTTAATATAGCAGAAATGGGAGATGAGGTGCATAAACAAAGGAAAACAAATTGTGAAATGGCGGAGAATGCCAATATTATTATGCTTTTTAGCAAATAATCAGCAAGGTTTTTTGAACAATTTATTGCAATAAAATAAAGAAAATGAGTTGCTACACAAGTAAGTATTATTTTGAATAACCTATTTGCATCAAAATACCCACAACAGCCTGCCAAGATAAATGCTACATCAGCGATTATTAGCGGAAAGAATAAATTACCCAAACGATAAATTTTGACATCTGTTTGGTTAGAAGAGTTAGTCTTTTTTGATAAAATACCCTTGCCACGATGTTTCCAAAAATAATATATAATTGCCAATAAATTGACAAACAGTATTATAATAGGATTAAACCTTGAGAAAAATGGCAGAGCAAAAACGGCACAAAAAACAAGATTTAGACTGTCACAAAATATAAATGTAACAAAACAGACTGCAATCAAAATAAAAAATGTCAGTCCTTCCAGTCTAAATATCCAGGACAAAAAGCACAAAGCACACATAACTGCCACTGCCCAAGGCGACTCCAAAAAAACTCTTATCTTTTGATAATTAACCCCTTTTGTAGTGGTTGAAATAATATTATTTTCCATAAAAATATTTTAACAATGTATACCATTTTAGTCAAATATTACAATAAAAAATCAAGCCAAAATTTAGCCTGATTTTATTATTAAGTATTTTTTTATGTAATCTATTTCCTAACGCCAACCTCTTTAATACCAATTTTATATTATTTAATAGGCTATTAAACTTTATCAAAAAAATTCATATTTTTAATATCAAATGATGTATATTGTGGAGTTTTTTCATCGAAAAACCACTCTGTTTGTTCAAAATCATTAGTTCCCGTAATAGTGTTTACTGACGCCTTGAAGTATGTTGCCTCACACTCGGCTAATAGATTGCCTTCTTCATCTTCCACAAAACCCTTTGCAATAAAAATACGAGATGAATCCCTTGTAACCTTGCCTACGCAAAAGATTTTTTCACCAAGTGGAACAGGCTTTCTGTATTTAATCTTCAAATCTCCCGTAACACCCCATGCCTGAGGATTGCCAATTTGTATTGCTCTTCCCACAGTTTCATCTAGCAATGCACATATAACGCCACCATGCATTCTGTTTGGATAACTTTGATGTTCCTCCTTACCTTCACACACTGCAATTACGCAACCATTTTCTGTTTCATAAAAATGTGCTTTCAAGCCCAACGAGTTGTCCAAACCACACACGATACAATTTTTTGAATTATTCTGAATTTTTGTAACTTTTACTTCCATTTTTCTAACCTTTTATATTTTACATTTTCCTTTTATTATGCATATTCCAGTAATTATCTTTATTTGTTTTTATCTACTTTATCTTTTTACCATAAACACATAAACCTACTAATACACGATATATGATAAGCAACATTTTTTTGGATTGTCATATATGTTTTTATCAAAACAATTTTCTCAAACCACATCTTTATCTTCAAAAATTTCTGAAAAAGACTTTAGTTTGCTTTTCTTCATAATTTTCATTAACAAATTACCTGTTTTTTGTGGCATAATCTTGTATAAAAAATTTAATAACTTTGCGTCAAGGCCAATGATTGCGCGAGCCTTCCTTCTAGCCAATACCCTTACAATTTTCTTTGCCATTCTTTCGGCAGACATACTAAATTTGTTTACAAAAGATCTATCTTCCTCAAAAAATACATCTCTGTTGTTATCCTTTGAGGAAAATAAATTTGTTTTGACAAAGCCAGGCAAAACAGTAGAAACAAAAACTTTACCTTTTAACTCGCTATGCAATATCTCACTAAATGTTTTCAGTGCCGATTTGCTGGCAGAATATGCACTTGTTCCGGGGAATACAGATAATGCAGAGATGCTGGAAACGTTTAGTATAGCAGGATTATTAGATTTCATAAGCAAAGGCAGTAGTTGTTTTGCTGAATACGTTGCAGAATAAAAATTTACTGCAAATACTCTTTGAAAACTCTCATTATCAATATCTTTCCCACTTTCAAAAGGTGGCATCGTCCCTGCACAGTTGATTAACACATCAATTTGAATATTATTTTTTTCGAGATAACTTTTCAATTCAACCCAATTACTCTCTATTGACACATCCATTGGATAAGGAATAAAGTTTTCTTTAGCAGTTAAAATTGCTTCTGTAGAATGTAATTTTTCTATATTTCTTGCAATTCCTATTATTTTACAGTTATATTTTTCGACTAAAACGCAACAGATATTCTGCCCTATCCCACTAGACGCTCCAGTGACAATTACGGTTTTGTTTGAAAGCCAATTCATATACTCTCCCCATAAATTATTTTAACATTAAAAAATTTTTATAGCAACCAAATAACCCCTTTATTTGTATTATTAACCTTATGCAATTACAAAGTTATTACTGCTTTATTTATTAAACAAAAATTTTTCAAAAAAATAAAATTAAGTTATTTTCTTTGATAAAATGCATTTATATGCTAGACTAAATTAAGAGGAATATATGTTTAACAGTTTAAGAAATAGGATAAATGAACTCAATTCTGATGTAAATATTGTTACTAACAGTGAAGAATCCCATAAATTAAGGGAAAAAATGCTTTGTTTTGGCATTCCAATGCTTGTTATTGGCATAATTGCAGTAATAACCTGTTTTGTTTTTTTAGTAAAAGGCGTGATAAATTATACCCAATCTATGATGGATTCAGCGAAAGATATGTCGCTGTCGCTCTCCTTTCCAACAGAGATTCTACTTCCCTTTTTTATATTGATTCCTTGTTTCTTTATTCTTGCTATCGGAGGGACGCTAACTTCTCTTGGGCTTAGAATTGCTATAACAGGACACTCATCCAACTTTATTAACAAAACAGTTGGCGGCAATTGTCCAAATTGTGGCACTTTAATTGTGAAGGACAACTCTTTCTGCTCCAAATGCGGAACAAAACTTACCAAAAAATGCCCCAACTGCAACCACGACAATGACTACAAAAACACCTACTGCGTAAATTGTGGCACACCAATGAACGAAAATAACTAATATAAAATACAACAAAAAATGCAAGTTTATACTTGCATTTTTACAACACTATACGCTGGGGTAACCATCAAGGCTGAAACCTGTTGGTTAATCTTCCTTCATATAATAACTTCCGCTGTGTTGAGTTGCTGGAAAACGTTGTCCTTTCTCAAGATAGCAACAACCACCATTTCTTCCTTGTTCGTCAAAAGCACAATAATTTCCACTTTCTGGGGCAACTTCCCCTGGTTTGTATGTTCTGCTCATAATTTTCCTCCTAACAATAGTCTTTGCATATTTTTGTCTGATATGCAAAAATTATTTGGTGAAAAGTCAAAAAAAATGTTACAATTATTCAGATTATGTTGAAAAACTAATAAATAACAAATGCTTTATTGCTATGGTTTATTATGAAAGGATAATAAAAGTCGTTGCTGATTGTTATTAAGATAGCAAGGTTTATGCTTTTGGTTTTACAACTATATAACAGATTTTTGGAGGAAAAATGGCAAATAAAATATGTTTTGATGACGAAAAATATCTAAGTCTGCAAAGCAAACTCATAAGGGAAAGAATGAAACAGTTTGACAACAAGCTATATATGGAGTTTGGTGGGAAATTGTTTGACGATATGCACGCCTCTAGAGTTTTGCCTGGATTTGACCCAAATGTTCAAATAAAATTGCTAGATAACTTTAAGAAGGAATGTGAAATTATTTTCGTTATAAACGCTAATGATATTGAAAAGAATAAAATTAGGTCAGACAACGGAATAACATATGATATGGAAGTGTTGCGACTAACCAATATTTTTCGCAAACGAGGACTGCTTGTAAGCGCTTTTGTTATTACACTTTTTGCAGAACAACCAAGTGCTTTGTTATTTAAGGCAAAGTTAGAATCTCTGGGCGAAAAAGTATATTTGCATTATCCAACAAAAGGATATCCTGCAGATGTGGATACAATAGTCAGCGATGAAGGATATGGCAAAAACCCATATATTCAAACAAGCAAGCCCTTAGTTGTAATCACTGCCCCAGGCCCAGGTAGTGGAAAACTGGCGACCTGTATGAGCCAACTTTATCATGAATACAAGCGGAAAGTTAAAGCAGGATATGTGAAATTTGAGAAATTCCCAGTATGGAATCTCCCATTAAAACACCCTGTAAATCTTGCTTACGAAGCAGCAACAGCAGACCTAAAAGATGTAAATCAGATTGATTTTTATCATCTGGAAAATTATGGCAAAGTGGCTGTTAGTTACAACAGAGATTTGGAAGCCTTCCCTGTGGTTAGGAATATAATAAGAAAAATAGCGGGCAAAGACATATATTTATCCCCAACAGATATGGGCATAAACACCATAGCCGACTGTATTTTTGATGATGAAGTGGCAAGAGAAAGTGCAAAGCAAGAAATAATTAGGAGATATCTAAAATCCCTTGTAAACATCAAGAGAAAAGGCTCATCAAAAACTGAGGCAGAAAGAATAAAATTGTTAATGAACGAACTGAGCCTTGCAGTATATGATAGGAAATGCGTAAAACCAGCAGAGGAAAAAGAAAAACTTTGTCATCAACCTAGTGTAGCGATAGAGTTAAATGACGGTCAAGTAGTTGTTGGCAGAAGGACATCTATCCTCAGTGCAAGTGCCAGTGTTGTTCTCAATGCACTAAAAACACTTTCTGGCATAGAGGATAGAAATGAGTTAATTTCTGCACAAGTGCTCGAACCAATTCTTACACTGAAAAAAGACATTCTACATTCCGAAAATAGCACCTTGTCCCTTAACGATGTCCTAACAGCACTTTACATTTCTGCCAATCTTAATCCAAGTGCAAAGGAAGCCTGCAAGTATATAAAGGATCTAGAACACGCTCAGGCACACTCTACACACATTCTAAACAAAACTGATGAAGACTGTCTAAAAAGATTAGGCTTGGACATTACCTGTGGAGCAAAATTTTCAACCAATAACCTTATGGAAATATAAAAATTATAATCGCTAAAAAGCCCTAAAACAGTGTGTTTTGGGGTTTATTTATCCACAAAAAACAAACAAATGTGGATAACACAACATTCTCTGCATAAACATAAACTATGGAAAATGTAAAAACTAATCATTGCAAAGATTTTGTTGTGGCTATGGTCAAATTAACTGTAACTTTTTTGCTGAGCATAGGGTTCTTTGTTGGGTTGTATTATTTGTTCAAAAACACTGGTTGGATTGGCAAATTTTCCAATGTAGCAGAGTTAAAGGTTATCCTCTCGTCTGCTGGCTTTTGGTCTTATGCAGTGTTTGCTGTTATGCAGTTTTTGCAAGTGAGCATAATACCTATGCCAGCCTCTGTTAGCACCATAGTTGGTGTTATTTGTTTTGGTCCATGGATTGCTTTTGGCATAAGTTTGCTGGCGATACTTCTTGGCAGTATAGTTGCATATATCTTTGGCAGAGTATTTGGAAGTAAACTAATATATTGGATTGTGGGCAAAGAAAGAGGGGAGGAATTTTGCAAACTTCTACTTCGTGGCAAGTGGGCTTTTTTTGTTATGATGCTTTTGCCACTGTTCCCTGATGACATTTTATGTATTGTTGCTGGGGCTTGTGGAATGAATTTCCGTTTTTTCCTTGTTACCAATCTCATAACTCGAACAATAGGCATTTTTTGCTTGTGTTTTTTAGGTTTTTTGTTTTAACAAAATTTTGGAAATGACAGATAAATAGGCAAATTTATTCAAAGACTATCAATGGCAAATAAAAAAAGAATACTATCAATCACAAACTAAAACTCATAATTTTGGGAAATTTAGTTTGCAAGATAATATTCTTTTTTTTGTTTGAAATTACAATTCTCGCCTGGCTTCTATTGCACGTGAAAGGGTTACTTCGTCTGCATATTCCAAGTCACTCCCCATAGAAATCCCCTGAGCAATTCGAGTAACTTTTATGCCCAATGGTTTTAGCAAGCGAGCAATATACATTGCTGTTGCTTCACCTTCCACATCTGGATTGGTAGCAACCACCACTTCGTCCACTCCACCGGCATTCACTCGACCTAGCAATTCCTTTATGCGAATGTCCTCAGGCCCCTTATTTTCCAATGGGCTGATACAACCATGCAAAACATGATAAACGCAGTCAAAGTTTTTTACCTTTTCCATACTAGCAATGTCTTTTGGCTCTTTTACCACACAGATAATTCCACTCTTGCGATTTTTACAAATAGAGCAAACTTCTTCTGTTGCAAAGCCACCACACACCTTGCAAAACTTCACCTGCTCTTTGGCTACCATAATGCATTGTGCGAGATTGCTTGCTACATCATAATCCCCTCCCAGTATGGAGTAGGCATAGCGTTGTGCTGTCTTTCTGCCCACTCCTGGGAGGCACATAAAAGCCCCAATCAATTTCTCAATAACTTGTTCTTCCATAATACATATTATACCACAAAATTACAAAATTTCAAAGGGAAAAGGTTACATCTCAATATTTTTATTTATAATTACAAATTATTGTCATTAAAAGGTTTTATCATATGTGCGAAGTGTTTTGAAATTCCTTGTTTTCCCTGGCGAAGAATAATTATTTGCAGTATAACTTGGCCAACTTGAAGATGAAGTTTTTCCTCCCCAATTTGCTAAGCTAGCCTTTACACTGTTATCCACTGCATAATAATATTTCAGAACAGTTTTCCCAAATACTTTACTATCGCAAGTTCCTTCTGTTTGTGTATAATCAAAGAATCCTATTTTATTATTAGTAGTAGATTGCTCAACGCTACCATTGCAAACAATTGTGCTTATGTGATAATATTGAATATTTGTCCAAGTCTGTGTATACCACGTTTCCCACCAAAGGAAATTAGTATACCTCCACTCAATACTATAATCATAAACGGTTCCATAACAAGCTCTATTGTAATAATATTTTAGATAATTATTTGGATAGATATTTACATTGCCTTTAATTTTCCCTTCCGATGCCAAGCCAGTTTTTAATGTATGATAACCAAACCATACCGCCCCAGCAATATATCCAGAATTTATAGTTAATGTTGAAAGAGTCCCTGTGACTACTATGGCAAAATTATTTGATGAGTAATCTCCCTCTCCATTTGCACAGAGTTTATTGGTTTTATCTGATAATTTTAATGTTCCCAAGTTTCCATTGACATATATACCATTGGTTCTTCCATTATCACCATTATATTTTACGTCATATCCAAAATCTTTACAAATAGCTTCGCCATTGTCCGCATGAGCTCCAGTATTACTTGCAATTATCGCCCCACCTGAAAGAGTGATTTTTCTGCTATCTCCTCCACTCATATACACGCCACCGCCTTTACCACTTGCTGTGTTTTCAGAAACTGTTCCACCAGAAGCAGTAAATTTACCATCTACATACACACCACCACCATTGCTGGTTGCTATGTTTTTGTAGACTGTGCCAGAAACAGTCAATCCTCCTGCGCTATACACACCACCACCGTTTTTGGCTTTGTTGTTTTCACCTACAGTGCCAGAAATTGTTCCACCTGCACAATAGACACCGCCACCATCTCCATTTGTCGCTGTGTTGCTAGAAATTGTTCCTGAAATGGTCAAACTCGTTGTGCTATACACACCACCACCATTACTATCTGCTGTGTTGCCATATATAGTTCCACTAATAGATGTTCCCGCTCCGTCATTGCAGATAGCACCACCGTTTGTTGTGGCTGTATTTTCAACTGCTTCCCCAGTGAATGTAAATTTTACCGCTGAGTAGATAGCTCCACCATTGTTTGCTGTATTTCCTGTAAAGTATGAATTGATAGTTTTATCACTAGCGTTTATATACATACCACCACCATTGGAAGTGGCTGTGTTGCCACTTATAGCACGGTCATTACTGCATGTACTTATACTCCATGTTCCATTAAGATAAACACCACCACCACTTCCTGCCTTGTTATTTGCAATGGAATATTTTGTTGAACTTTCTCCATCTTTTTGGTCCGTAACGGTTCCACCAATATACATTCCACCACCGACATTACCTGCACCATTATATTTGATAGTGCCACCAAGGATATAGAATGTCGTTCCACTTGCAACATACACACCACCACCATCATTTGTTGCGTAGTTGAATGCTATAGTCCCACTTTCTTTCATTGTAAATGTTCCACTGCCAACATACACACCACCACCGTTTTGCGCTTTGTTGGAGTTATTCTCTGCTGTCGCAACAGATTCTTTTTTGGAATCTCCAATTACACCACCAGCTAGATTGAATGTGCCACCTCCAACATACACACCACCACCATTGGTTATCTTGTTGTCAATGTGGCGTTTAATTTCTCCACTATTAAAGTTAACTGTTCCCCCGTTTACATATATACCACCACCGTTGGTTGCTATATTACCTTCAATGGTTGCAGATATATTTGATACCCCGCCATTTGCATAGATACCACCACCACTGGTTGCACTGTTTTGTTGGATAGTAACATCAGTCAGAGTTAATATCCCGCCATTTACATAAATACCACCACCGTTGGTTGCTCTGTTTTCAAAAACTGTTCCACCATTTATGGTTAGTGTCCCATTATTGTAGATTGCACCACCATTGCCAGTTGCAATGTTTGAAATCCCTTTATTTACTACTCCAGTAAGCCTTTTCCCAAACAAAACTTTTGTAATCGTTGCATTTCCACTATTGTTATAAACGGCGCCACCATTTTCTGCACTGTTGCTTACAAATACAACACCTTTCCCCTCAAGATTAGGACCATTTAGTTGATAACTAGACTCATCTCCTGTGTATTCTATATTAAGGATTGAATCTTCGCTGGTATAAATTGCACCACCATTTGTGGCATAATTGTTTCGGAATACAATTGCATCTCCAAAGGAATTAACATTGTTGCTTGTGGCTTCTTGTGTGCCATAATTTACAGCAGATTCACTGTTTTCACTTATTACAACCTTCCCTTTTGCATAAATTACGCCTCCATCGGTTGCACAGTTATATGCAAACAATCCACCGTTAATATTAAGAATTCCTCCGCCAGCGATATAAATTCCACCACCATTCTCTGCATAGTTGGCAGACAATCGGTTTTCATTTTTTACAAGGCAACTGTTATCTTCTGCTAAAACATATGCTTTGTAACTAAATCCTTTCTTGCTGGTTAATGTTACTGTTGGAGCAGTTGGCTTGCCATCAAACAATGTTCCTTCAATACCCAAGCCAGCATATGCTTTGTAGCCTATCACTCCATTATTGATAGTTAATGTTGATGAACCATTAACATAAATACCTCCACCGTTAACCGTTGCATCGTTGTAGCATAACTCTATGTAAGATAGAACAACTTTATTGCTACCGATATATACACCACCACCAGAATTTGCTAAGTTATTTTGAATAACTGTGTCAATAGTCATTGCATTGTCAGAATCTGCACCAACAAGGTAAATGCCACCACCATTGTTTGCCTCGTTAAACGACACTACCCCGCCAGTCAAAGCAACATTACACTTACTACTACTAAAGGAAAGATTTGCATAAATACCACCACCATCTGTTGCTGTGTTGCCAAAACTATCCTTAAATGCTGAAAGTCCATTGCCTTTCTCGCTAGTCCCACCAATTGAGCCATCTTCCATGGTGAAGAACCCGTTAACTTCTACGAATACACCACCACCTTTGGTTGTTGCTGTATTGTTTCTAATTGAACCACTTGATAATGTAAATGAAGCATTTTCTGTTATGCATACACCACCACCATTGGTTGCTGTGTTGTCACCTACATAGCCACCTGACAACTTCAATGCGCTTTCTCCAGTGATATATATTCCACCACCATTGGTTGCTGTGTTACTAGAAATATTTATTTTGCTATCCAATATAAGTGGAGTATCTCCGCTATAGACTTTTGAACTACCAATATACAAGCCACCACCTAAAGATTCCTTACCTTCTATGCCAGTATTACTATTGATATTAGTATTGTTTCCGGCAAAATTCAATTCTCCGTTCTCTGTTAATGCAATGCCTGAACCCTTTATAGAATGGTTGCTTGAGATTGTTATATCGTTTCCAAAAGTTACTTTCCCACCAGAAACATACAATGCTCCACCTGCTTCACTGGCTGTGTTGTCTGAAATACTTAAGTTATCGCCCAATTTCAATGTGCTTTCTTCAGTGATATATATTCCACCAGCATTGCTGGTTGCTGTGCTTTCTCCAGTAATATATATTCCACCACCATTGCTGGTTGCTGTGTTGTTGGAGATTTTTATATCTTTTTCAAATTCAACTTCACCACCACCAACATACAATGCGCCACCATTAGTTGCTGTGTTTTTAGAGATTGTTAATCCTTTGCCCAATTTCAATGTGCCACCAGCAACATTCACTGCACCACCATTGGTTGCTGTATTGTCAGAGATTGTTACAGTTGATGGGATTGTGAGGTTGCCACTTGCAAGATAAATCGTAGAATCTGAGGTGTTATTTTTAATATTTACATTTTCGCCGAATGTTACTACGTTGTCTTCCGATCCCTCAGCTATATAAAGTATATAATTAGTTGATTTGTTGTTTGTTATAGATGTCGAAGTGATATTAACTGTCGAATAAACAACTTTTATCACTGCACTAGTAAATGTCGATTGCTCATCTTTATTTTCTGGATTGCTCCATTCGGTTATAGTGCAATCAGTTATGCTTACATTTGAGTTGTCGCTGAAGTCTAGTGCATTTGTTGCCGATATCTTGGACAATGTTATTCCACTTAACGCAACAGGGCTATTTGTTGCAGAAATAACTGAGCCTGAAGTAGTTTTTACATAAGTAATAGTGCTACTTGTAATCGACAACCCTGTGCTTGTTGTGCCAGCACTACCTAATAGCGAACTTGCAGAAGAATTGCAATCTATAACTGTAAATAGGTTTTTGTTGCCAGAATCTATATTTTGTATCTTTATATTATTAGCCTCTAATTTTCCTCCTGAAATGGTTGCCACTGCAAGTTGAGATGGATCTCCTGCCTCATTACAGATATTAACTTTGCTAAGTTTTACATTTGCGCCTGTTGAAATATTGAAGATATTCTTTGTTGTGCCTGATATGTTAACATTGTTAAATTCAATTCCACCACTTTTTACATTGAGCCAATCATAACTCATATCTAGTTCTATTGTGTAAGGCTCCACATTGACGTCAAACTCATAACCCACACCTTCTATTTTTGAGGCTATCTCAGCAGATTTTATTGTTATTGTATTTTTTACAGTAGTTATTTTTGAATCTGCTGATACATTATTTAGTAGATAAAGCTCTTGATTTACCGCTTTGCCTGTAGCCCCAGAAATTGCCGAGGTTATATCTTGATAGAATCTTTTGATTGTATTGTTGTAAATATTTCTTTCTGCAATGATAATAAACGCACCTGAGGAATCTGCCATTATTATAAAGCAATATTCTTCTCCATTAGGGTCCTCACCCTTAAAGATATCTTCCAGCAAGTTATATTTTGACAATTCTACATCTACATATCTTGCAACTTTCTGACCATAATCTGTAGCCATATAATCACAAGAAACGGATATTTGTTTGTTGCCAGGTTCGTAAGGTTTGTTTATATTTATCAATGCCAAACTTTTCATTCCAGACTCTGTGACGGTCCTTTCAAGATAAAGAGTATTGTATATCTTTATATTCTCTGATAGATACTCTTCGTCACTATCTAGGGTAAGAGCAATGGTATGCCCTTGTTCGCTAAGATAAATTCCTGCACCCTTTTCTCCGGCTGTGTTGGCTAATGTAGAATCACTCTCTTCACCAACCTGCAACATAAATACTGTTATTTGTGATTTTGAATCCACAAATATTCCGCCACCTTTTCCTGTTGCACTGTTGGAGTAAAGTTTTAGATATTCTTCCCCTACACCATTGAAGGTTGCAATGGTGTCGCAGAGATATATACCTGCACCATTTTCACTGGCTGTGTTGGAAGATATTTGACCACCTTCAAAGTTAGCACTAATCTTTACAACTATGTCTATATCATTCTTCCTTTCTTTCTTTTGCCTTAGCCCATTGATATACACACCACCACCATTCTTTGCTGAGTTTTCAGAAACTACACCACCTGCAAATGTGAATTCCACATTCTTATAATTGTCAACATATGACACAATTCCATTTACTTCTTTTCTTTCAAATTCTTTTGCGTTGACAAATATACCACCACCATTCTCAGTTGCTATGTTGTTAGAAATTGCTATGTCTTGTGTAATTTCCACCTTGCAATCACTATCTAGATACAAACCACCACCATAGTCGGCTATGTTGTCTGTGATTGTTCCGCCAGAAATGTTAACTGTTGAAGTTTTTGCATACAAACCACCACCAAAGCCTGCAACACCATTGGATATTGCACCACTTTCCATTGTAAATGAAGACTCTACTAAGTAAATTATTCCACCTAAGACGCCTTCATTTATATCCAAACTGCTTCTTCCCTCAACCCCAGAAAGCTCAGCTCCTGCAATATTAACTGTAGATAAGTTTGTCGCATTTACCACACTACCATTTGCGCTAGAGGTAGCATTGGTTATTATGAGGTTTGAAGTGAGTGTGATAGTAGAATCTTTGACATAGAACACACTTCCCTCTGAATCTGTGGAACAAATTATCCTTACATCTCCTCTTCCTTTTAAGTCATATACACTATTAAAATCTGCATCATAACCAAATGTTATATTCGATCCACTATCCAATTGGAAGAGATTTTCCCTGATATTAGCATTAAATGTAACACCACCAGTTTTTGCAGAAATAACAACCCCCTTCAATCCACTAAATTCCACAGTTTTAGAAATTGCATAATTGCAATTATCTGCAAGTATAAGATACTTGTCGTAAGTATAAAGCGCCATAGACTGCATATCATTTATTGCCCCGTCTAGAGTATCACTCTCGGCATATTGTTCTATGCCACTGCTGTTCTTTCCATATACTTGGAAAACTTGTGTCCTCAAAACAACTTCATTGCCAACAGCCTTTAGTCCAAAACCAGAATTGAGGTCTAGATTGAAGTAATTGATATACCCCTTGCCATCTACAGAATCAACATATTCGCTACGCACAAACTGCAAAATCTTATCTCCCTCAGCAAATACACCCTCTTCCAAGAACAAACTTATTCTCTTAAAGAATCTCTTGCCACGGAACTCCTCTTTGTTTGTTTTGCTTCTAAATCCACTGTTAACATCACCACTTGGATCATCTTTTACATTTATGAATGATTTATTATTCAAAAGCAAAATTCCATCGTCAAGGCTGTCTATTTCTCCAGAAAGCACTAGGCCACTCTTCACTATCAATCCTTCTGGGCCAGATACCTCGCTTTCAGATTCATTTGATAGAGTTATTGTTGCATTTATGCCATTGTTTAATACTATTGACTTCTCATTGTTATAATCTTTAAGTTCTAGCACTCCACCAGCCACAGACAACCCGGCACCATTCTTTTCGCCACTTACAAGGGTGTTTCCTTCTATCACTGTTCCATAAAGGGTAGTGTATCCACCTTGTGTATAAATTGCTCCACCATCGCCTTTGGCTGAAGCGCTGTTTTCTCTCAACTCTCCCAAAACCAACGACACATTGCCACCAACAACATAAATTGCCCCACCAACTGCATCAGATGAATTTTCACTAAAAGTAGAATAGGTGTTGTTTAATGAATTGATATTTATGGTTGTATTACCTTCTCTAACCGCTATCGCTCCACCACCAACTGCGTTATTAGAGCCAATCATCACAGCCTTGTTTGACTCAAACTTATTTTTACCAACGATATTCAATGAGCCACAAGACAATATTGCGCCACCTTGTGTAGATTGATTATCTCTAAACGAACAATCGTTAACAGTCAAAGTCCCAGCGCTTATGTACACACCACCGCCATTGATTGCCTTATTTTCGCTAATTACACAACCATCGTTAAGGTTTATGTTTCCACTTGCTACATAAATTGCTCCACCATATAGTGCTGACTCATAACTTCTTATGCCATTTCCTATAAAGATGGTAGAGGAAATGGTAACCTCGCCATTAGAATCAAAGTAACAAGCACCACCGTTTTCTGCATAGTTGCTCTGGAAAGTTATTCCCCTTGATTCAACTTCTGCTTCTTTAGTCACAGCGATTGCACCACCATACATGGTTGCATTATTATTTTGGAATGAAGTATTAGAATGAATTGACAACTTGCCATTTTCCACACAAATTGCACCACCGTTTTTGGCACTATTATTGGAGAAAGTGCAACCAATAATCTCATAATTATTAGTTTTATCTGCTTTTGGAGTGGAGTTGAGATCCAAAGCACCACCATCTTCGATTGAACTATTGCCTTCAAACACTACTCCAGATGCTTTCAGTTGACCACCATTTTCTACACAAATTGCACCACCTTTCTTGGCATTGTTTTGTGAAATTATAGAGTTTTCATCAATCACAATACTTCCACCAACAGAGTAGATTGCACCACCAAGGCCATTTGTAGCACTACAATTTTGTATAGTGGAATTGTTGCTGATTTCAATAGTTCCATTTTCTTGATAAATCGCACCACCATTAAGAGTCGCTTGACTATCTATAATTGTAGAATTATCCAAAATTACAGAGCCATTCTTAAGCCAAATTGCACCACCACATTTTAGCTCGTTGACATTCAATCCACTAACAGAAAATACATTGTCGGTTGATGATAGATTTGCCTTAGTTTTTTGCACTGTTGTTCCGTTTGTCAACTTAAGTGTTCCGCCATCAATATAGAACATACTTGTATTTACTAATGTATCTTTATTTCCTTCTATTATAAATGGCTTGCAAGAATCACTGTCAGTTAACTTTAGCCCTTTGGAGTCTATATCATATTGGCTTAGGTAGGTAAGTTCCAAAGTTCCTCTTATTACAAACATAAAGTCTTGATAAGAGCCATCACGCAAAACCACAGCACCATCTGCATTTTCCCTGCAATCTACAATTACAATATCTTTGTTCTCTTCCACATAGATTGTGTTGTTGTAATTGACCACCTGTCTATTGAACAAACCAAAGTATGCTGTTTCGTTGCTTGGGGCTTGCTCTATTGCATCGTTTATAGAAGCATACATCTTAAACTTGCCATTTTCGTCAGCCTTTAACGAACGGATAATACCCGCCATAGCATAGATGTCTTTGCCTCTTCTTGTAAACACTATGATATCCGAATCCAACTTGCCTGCACTTGCAAATTTTTCTTGTGCAAATGTAGCAACCTTTATTTGTTCGTTATCTCCAAATACTTGTTCCAATACAAGATAAATTTTGCTGTGCTCTTCTGCAACAAACATATCTGTAATATTAAGAATTGATTTGGTTGACAAGAAGACTCTATCCAATATCTTTGCAGAGTTGGAAATATATAGGGAGTTGGATTCTACTGCTTCCTCAATGCCAGTAGCAGTGTTCAACTTCTTAGCGCCTTGGACATATATTCCACCAACATCTTCGTTGGATACAACATTATCTCCTTCGGTGTAATTTGCACCATTTCCACTGATTTCTCCGCCAAAAATTCTTGCAATAGCACCAGAAGAAATAAATATTGCTCCGCCTTTACCTTCGCTGGTTGTTGCTGTGTTGCCAAATACCTTGCCACCATACATATAAAGCACTTTTCCTACATAAATTCCACCACCCACAACAGCACTGTTGTTTGCTATTGTAGAGCCAGCATTTTCTAGTCCTTTTCGCTCTATATCGTCATAAATTTCAAATGACAAGTTGTTGCCTGTAGCATACACACCACCACCTTGCCCATGAGATACATTGTTAGAAATATTTCCGTCACGCAAAGTAATCTTGCCATTCATAGCATATAATCCACCGCCATTTTCATTTGCAGTATTGGCATCTATGGTTGCACCACCAGACAATTCTACTTCCCCATCTGCTGTGGCATTTAGTTGCCCCATATACACACCGCCACCGTTTATAGTTGCAGTATTACCAGCAATTGATGACAAACTGTGTGTTGCAAACAACTTTCCTCCGTCAATCAGCACACCACCACCAAGTTCTGCAGTGTTTGATGTGATAGAAGCATCATACAATTTGAGCGTTCCACACAGATAAACACCTGCGCCATTGGTTGCAGAGTTGTTGGATACTACTGCTCCTTGTTGAAGGTAAACAATAGAGTTTGCACAAATATACAATCCTCCACCTTCCACAGCCGAGTTGCCATTGATTGAAAATTCTGATGAAATATCCAGTCTGCCAGATTCTACATAAACACCGCCACCTCGAATACTTGCTGTGGAAAGAGTTATTTGACCATAACCCAACCAAGATGTATTTGTGTTGATATTATTGCTTGCATAATACAACCCTGCCCCATATTCTGCTAGATTTCCAGATACTATTGCAGAGCCATATTCTGATTTAAGCATCCTTACAATGCCTCTTTCGCCCACAAATATACCACCACCATACTTTGCACTGTTGGCAAGCGAACTATCTTCCCCTTGTCCGATATATCCGTTGTAAATATCCACCTGCCCACTACGATTTGCACCACCTTCTACCTTAGAACCAATGTATATTGCACCACCTCTTTCGCTGGCAGTGTTAGATACAAATAGTGATCCTTGATCCACTTCGACCAAACCACAATTTACATACACAGCGCCACCATTTTGTGCTGTATTTTCTTTCAAAGTAGAATTGTATATCTCAACATAATATGTGTTGTCCATATTAGATTCAACATAGATTGCTCCACCATTGGTTGCTTCGTTGGAAGTAAGTTCTGAGCCTGTGATTACAACCTTCGCTTCTTCATGCACATAAATTGCTCCGCCTTCGGTTGCTTTGCAGTCTATTATTTTTGAATTTTCAACAGAAACAACTGCTGTGCCTATAGCATAAATCGCACCACCTTTGCCATCAGTCCCCACTGCATAACAACTGGTTATTTCGCTATTTACTAAGTTGAGTTGTCCTTCAAAAATACTAATTGCGCCACCATTTGCCCCTTTGTTGCCAGTTATCGTTAGCCCACTTAAAGTAAGAATTCCATTTTCGCTTATACAGAACAAACTTGTATTGCTGTCATTTTCTGTTCCAGCGACTATTATATTGCCCTTTGCATAAGGAGATTCTCCTCCAAATATCACATCTTTTCCCTCGATATCAAATACCCAAGTAGAAAGATTTTCAGCACGTTGCAAAGTTATACCCTCTTCTTTGCCCGAAACAATATTAACAGGTTTGTTGATTGTTATAGTTTCAAAGATAACTAAGTCATCATTTATAACGATTGTTTCTCCCCCTACACAATCTTCAAGTGCCATTGCAATAGAAGAATATTGCCCTAACAAGTTGCCATTTTGTGCATAGACATCAATCATATCTTCTACAACAATGTTATAACTCAAATATCTTTCGCTGTTGCTATCAGATTTTAGTTGATTGTAGAAAGTTATATTTGTTATTATCATTCCTTGAGCAGATACGCCTGTTCCACGTGGAGTTATTTTTGTTTGATTTACCACTGCCTCAAATGCAATCTTGCTATATACTCGTGCACTGCTCAAATTGCTCTGAACAAATGCATTATTTTCACTTCCCAGAGAAACTACATCTTTTGACAAGGCAACATATTCAATATTGGTTGACTTGAATGATTCTCCCCCAATCCTTGTTGCACTGGAAAGACTTATTTTTTGTGGAAGTGCTTTGCAGTTTTCAAAGGCATTTTTGCCCACAACCTCAAGGTTTTCAAACACCAATTCTCCTGTTTTGCCCATTATGGTAAATTGAGCACAATTCCTAAAGCTTGCTTCGCCCACTTCTTTAATTTCATTTTCAAATACTACATATTTTAGTTTTGAACAATTTTCAAATGCATGGGCAGGCACTGTATTACTGTTGCCAAGTAGAGTAACATTATAAGAATTTGCTGGTTCAAATATATTATCCTTGTATGTAAAGTTATTTCCCAATCCTGAGCCATCTACAGCATTATCTCCTACTGTTTTTAATACAAGAGTTTGAAGATTGTCCATCATAGCAAAGCAACCTTCATATTGTCTTATGCCGTCATTTACTTCTACAATTTGTGCAACACTTCCAGCAAATGCAAGAGGCAATATGCCAGATACATTGTCCACTGACACATAACTATCTTTTGCAAAATAAGTATGCAAGAGTGTTTTGACTTCTATTGCAAGATAGATATTTCCTGCATTGTCCAAAGTATAATTGGAATTTTGTGCAAATGTTACAGTTTGTATACTTGAACAAGCAAATGCCCCATATTCAACATTTGTGATTGCTGGGATATTATACACAGCAGTAAGGTTGGACAATTTTTCAAATGCCAAAGAAGAAATATTTTCTACGGACGACAATGATAAGTCTATTGTTTTGATGTTTGCATAATCTTGAGCAAATGGTCCAATGCCTACAATAACGTCTCCAACTTCAACTACTCCGTCATTTACTATAAGTGTGTGTGATGGGACAATGATATCTCCTGTTATCCTGCTCACTCCCAAACTGGACAGCCCTGTAACATATCCATTGCTTACTTCAAGAAGGAATGGATTGGTCCAATCTTTCCAAACTGCATAAAGGGTTACCTCGCCGGCAAATTGAGCCTCTCTCAAGCCATCAGCTGACCACTCTGGAGTGGTAGCATTTTGGTCTGTTGACCAGCCCAAGAATTTGGCATATCTAGAGTTGGAATCAGTATAATTTGCATCTGCAATTTCAAAGTCAGCAAACAGCAATTCTCCCTTTTCCGAAAGGGCTGTTGGCATAACCTTTGTTCCATTGCTATCAAAACCATTTTCTGTAGCCAAAAGAACATTGTGAGAATCATTATTAAGATTATAAACAAGATTATAACTATCTACAAATATTGGATAGATGTTAATTTTTTGTTCGCCATTATCTGCCAAATTCATCACATTTTGGAGTGTTTCGCTGGATATAGAGAAATCTTCTCCCATAGCAAAATCTTTTGTTACATTCTGCTTTGCAAATGTATAACCATAAGCAATCTTGCCACAAAGTTCACTCAACTCACTAGATGTTGGCAGTGTAATTGTAGTATTTGTTGCTGGAATGTCACTTGCCACCACTTTGCCTGTCCACAACAAAGTATTTCCATCAACAATGTTTACTGTTATTTCTTTCGCTTTCCATTCCACAAATACTTCTTTGTCAGCACTTAATGCAATTTCTGTAGAGTCGCTTAGCACCACTCTATTGCCTCCACTTACTGTATCTGTAACAGCCACTGGAGTAAACCCTGCAAATGCAAAGTTTTCGTTTATAACCTGAGCAGAAATATTTGTTTTGCCCATATCGTCTGCAGTTATGTAGAAACTTTCGTTGGCAATAGCATTGGTTACGGTCAACACATAATTTTGCCATATTGGATAGAGGTGGACTACATTCTCTCCCAACACATTTTCTACTTCACCACCATCAGCAACTTTCTTGCTAGTCTCAGGAGAATTTTCATAAGCCCAACCAGCAAAATGTGCTTGTTTTTGCAACCCAAGTTCTTCCAGTGTAGGAGCATAGGCTTTTGAACTGTAGTTGTATTCTACTTGTCTAGCCACTCCCCCTGTTGCATTGTGGAATATTGCAGTCCAATTGTCATCTTCCCACTCTGCATACAGAGTTATCTTGCCACTTGAAGCAAGATTTTTGACCACTGCGCCGTTTGCATAACTTTCACCGTCCAAAGTGCTAGTTGTATTCCAACTTACAATATGCTTTCCGCTTACTGCAAACGAACTAACCAATGTAAACTCTTGGTCAAATACTGCATTTATCACTTCAACATCTTGCCTGCCTGCAATATTCATAACCAATTCCACTTGATAGTTGTTTGCTTGCCAAACAGCCTCAAGGGTTATTTCTATATTTTCCTGTATATTATCTGGGTCAAATCCTGTCAAAATATCTTTTGGCAAGTTGATTACTTTTTGGTCAACTGCGTAGAGATTACCCCTTTCATCTTTCCATTGAACCACATTCCAGCCATCTGCGACAAACACTTCTTCTAGCCACTCGTAACTATCAAAATGAAATTGTCTTGTCTGACTGCCTTCTGTAATTGTAGTAGAGCCTTCTACCAAATTTGATACATATTTCACAGTGTATTCTTTGGCTTGCCAAATAGGTCTTAGGACTACATTGTCGCTTGGCATAACGAATGGAGTGTTATCGCTTGTTTTCCAAACATTTTCTGCACTCAAAGATAAGTTTGTATTTAGTTGCGAACATTCAAACCCTGCAAAGTTGTAGTAAGTCTTGCTCAAAGCATCTTTTGCCGAAGAAAGCACTCTTCCTGCATATTCTTGATTGTTCACAGACACTTTGATAGATGCTTTATCCGCCTTACCACTTACAGTTGTTACATTCCAAAGATCCTTAAACTCATCATTTACTTCAAAAGTTGCTCCACCTAATTCTATTGTAAGCAAACGATATTCTTCTGTATATTTGGCCCTTAATACCTCGTCATGTCTTGGCATTGTTGTTAGTGTAGTTACATCTTGAACTTCGCCATTCTCATCTACATATGTCCAACATACAAAATCATAGTTTTCTTTGACGCAAGAGATAGAGTTGTCTATAAACATACTTAAAATATTTGTTCTATATTTTACCTCTTTGTGCCAAAGGGTGTTTTCTACTATATAAGAACCATTGCCAGAAATCTTGCCTCCTGCTGGGTCAAGCGTCAATGTAAAGTATCCTTGAACAATATAAATTTTGCCTTCTAGAGCCTTTATCCTATAATCATTGATTTTGTCATCAACAACATCAAAATTCTTAACTCCATCTACTGCTTGATTGTCATAGGTTGCAATCTCCACACTTTCGGTTATATTCTTTGGATAATTTGCCTCGTCAATTTGCACTCTGATTAAATTATCATTGCTAAATGGCTTTGAAATAGCAAATCTAGAATTGCTTCCTTCTAGTTTAATAATGCTACTAAATGTGCTTGAACCTGCAAAGTCTAATAGACCATAACCCGAAACAACGACCAAACTCCCTTGCAAACCAATGTTTATTGTTCCATTGCTAATGATAACTTTGCCAAATATGTCTTTTGCATTTGAACCGATAAACATCTCGTTGCTTTCGTTTTGAGCGATTGTTCCTCCTTTTATGTTCAGAGTTCCTCTTACAACATACACACCACCACCATAAGTTGCAGTGTTGTCTGATATTTCGCCAGAAAGCAATACAATAATTTGCTTGCTTGCAGTGCCTGCTGTATCACCTATGCAAACACCACCACCATAAGTTGCAGTGTTGTTGTTTATCATTGCGCCATCAATGATAACATTGCCTTCACTTACACCCAAATCACTGTCGCCATCATAATACACACCACCACCTTTTTGAGCAGAGTTGTTTATGATTTCTACCCCTTGACCAATGGTTGCCCTGCCACAATCCAGAGCCAAATACAACCCACCACCATAGGTAGAGGCTTCGTTGCCACTTAATCTGCAGTTAGTTATATCCAACACTCCACCACCAAACCAAATGCCACCACCATTTGTTGCGGTGTTATCTGAGATTTCTCCTCCACTTATCACACAAGTGTTGCTTCCTATATAAATTGCACCACCATACAAAGCACTATTTCCCGAGATTGTTGCAGAGTAAATTTCTAGCCCACCACGAGCAACTATTGCGCCACCAAAATTTCCTGCTTCATTTTCAGATAATATAGCACCATTCAATATCAACTTGCCATCGGCAAGCACACCTGCACCGTTTTCTGCATAGTTGTTTTGGATATAAACTTCTTCACCAATATTAAGAGTTCCATTTTTAACATAAACTGCACTGCTGTTTGCTCTAATTTGAAGTTTGTTTCCGTCTATTATAATGTTGGAAAGTGTTATATCTCCTGCAAATTCGAACATATTTCCAGCAAATGTTTCATTCCTTACAAAAGTCGTCTTGTAAACAGAAGAAATTGATACTTTTCCGTTAAACTTATACGTCTTATATATGTTGATATTGGCATTGACAAAGACGAGTTCATCTCCTTCTTCACAGTTTGCTACCCCGTCAGAATTAAACACTCCATCTTCGCCTTCGATTGAGTAATAATACACTCTAGTTGTTTCTCCGCCAGTTACAGCCTTTCTGTCTGCATAAGCAACAACCTCTTTCCAGATACATTCAAACTCTAGAGTTGTAGCCTCTTCTATGTTGTAGGACCAATACACAGGATATGTTGTTCCACTGGTATTTCTGCCAACATAAACATCAGTAATAGCATTGTTGTATTTTGAGAAATCTTTAGTCATCTCTTGCAACTTGAATAGTATATCCCCTTGCTTTAGGACATACTTCCAACCAGCAACAACAGTGCCATTTTCATCTTCTTCAAATCTTTCTGCAATCTCAAACGAACTGGATTGACTTTCGTTGGCACTGCCTTCTCCCTCATAAACTTTTATTGTTACAAGATTAGGATCCCAACATGCCACAAAGAATATTGAATATTTATCCAAATATGAGCCACTATCATTTTGATGTCCTCTGCATATTGCTGAATAAGCATCAAACCAACTATATTCCGTATCGCCTACAGTTTGGCCATATTCGGTGATAATATCAAAGTTTAGTGGCGAATTGTATATGCTAAATGTAACTTTTCCCATTGGGTCTGGGATTAGTTTTACACCTGTCCTAATATAACTTGTCTTGCCCAGTTTTACCGAACCTTCTGTATTGTCTTCCACAGCATATGCCAATTCCCAAGCGCTAAAATGATGATATTTCAATGGATTGTTTATTAGGTCTGTTGCATCTAGTTCCACAGTTGTAGACACTTGAACTGTGCTTTTGTTGAATATTGTAGTGGACAATCCACCGCTAGAATTGTTCTTTTGATAAAGGATATTTATCCCAAACTGAACCTCTGTCCATTGTGCCACCAAAGTAAGTTCTTCTACAGGGAGATTTTTATTTTGACTGCTAAAACTCATTCCGTTGTAGTCAGAATTTTCATTTGACACGATAAATGAATCTTGCAACGAATAACCAAATGCTTTGCCTAAAATATCATTAAGGAAGGAGAAGTCCTTTTTGTCTGTAAGACTAATATCAAATACACCTTTTATTTCTTCTCCATTGTATTCAATAAGTTTTCCATTGGTGTCAATAAATATCTTATCAGCAATCTTTCCTATTTTCAGGTAGTTTTCCTCTCCAAACAGGCAATATCCGTCAACATTGTCCAATGCAAACAATTCCATACTTGCCTTTCTTGAAGATATATCTATAAATTGTGCTACTATCCAGTTTTCTATCAAAGCCTTCAATGAGTCATCATCTGTTGGTGTTGAGCCTTGGTCGTCATTTACACATTCTATCAAAATCTTTTCGATATTATAAAGTGAACTCTCTACATATATCCTTGCTCTTTTTAGCAGATAAACTTTTGCCAAGAACTTTCCACTTGAAACACCTGACAACAAATTTAGACCTTTGTTTGCTTCATTGCCCTTTACAAGCACACTGCCATACAGGTTGGAGCTGGCTACATTCAACAGACCTCCGTTGTCTATGTACACTGAATATGGATAGCCAGTCAAACTTTCACTGCCCACTGTTATGCCTGCAAGATTTGCAGTCCCAGTTTTGCCTACATAGACATCTGCTCCAAGAGTCAAAATGCCATTGTATATGTCATCACTGCCACCTGCGTTATTCCCTACTACAGAGCTGTAATAAAGATTTGTGCTGACGGTTGATGAAATGTATATTCCGCCACCAAAACTTGCTGTATTGTTGGTTGCTACAAAAGGCTTTTTGCTGTTGTCAAATGTTGCATTATCACCAATATATAATGCCCCACCTGCATTTGCAACTTTGTTAGATGAAAACTCTAGAGGGTTGGAGTCTTCTGTTTTCATAAGTGATAGAGAGGCATTTTCGCACACTGCCACAGCACCACCATTTTTGGCCATATTGCCAGATATACCCACACCTAATTGAAGTGTTGCAGAACCACATACTGCAATAGCGCCACCATATGTTGTGCTGATGTTTACTACACGACTTGGAATATAATATCCGTTTTCACTAAACACGGCATCGCCATATATCGATACCCCATCGCTTCCATCAACATACACTGCACCACCATATGTCATTGCACCAGATGGAGATAGTGTGTAGTTGCCAGTAAATTGCCCTCCGAAAATTTCTCCTCCTTTTGATATAGCCACAGCTCCACCATAATTATTTGCAAAGTTGGAGGTGAAAGTTCCACCAGTAACAGTTACCTTTGCTCCAGCACTTATTGCCCCACCTTGAGCCTTGAGCATAGTCCCTTGGCCTATGGCAGAATTTGATGTAAATATTCCATTATAAACAGACAAATTGCCCTTGGCATACACCGCACCACCTATTGTTGCAATATTGCTTGTAAATGTTATATCTGCACTTGACACAACAACACTTTCTTCACCATAAACAGCACCACCATAATATTTTGCAGAGTTGGAAGTAAAGGTATTTTTGTTGCTCAACTCCACTGTTCCCGCATAATACACTGCTCCACCATTTTCTTGCGCAGAGCAATTTGAAAACTCTGTTTCAACAATAGTTAACTTTGCTTCTTTTGCTACAAATATTGCACCACCATTTTTTGCTTGTGTTCCCTCAAATTTTGCATAAGAAATATCTACAGTAGATTTGTTATCTGCATAAATTGCACCACCATAATTATTTGCAAACACACTGCCTGATGACGCAAATTTTGTTCCATTTATTATTACCTTTCCATATGTTGCCACATACAACACACCACCATTTTCTGCAGAAAGATTCTTTACATCAAAGTTTGCCAAAGTTGCATTGCCTTCTACATAAATACCGCCTCCAGCCAAAGCATAGTTGTCATACAATCTCAACCCTTCATTAGCGACAAAATTTCCACTTGTAGACACTTTGACGAGTGAGTTCATTCCAGATGTTTTACCTTTTACAGAAAGAGTAGTTACAACTCCATCACTTGCAATGTTGCCCATGGTAAGAGTTACTCCACCGTTAACCACAAACAAATTGCCAGACATCTCTTCCCCTGCAGAAATTGTGTATGCTCCGTTGGACACAATGACAACGTTTTTGGAGATTTGAATGGTGTTGTTTACTTGGCAATCTGCAGTAACAACGACCTTATACCTTCCGTCAAATGCTTTAACCTTGCCCGATGTAATATCATCGATAGCCTTTTCTAGAGTAGTGTAGTAAATATTTACATTCTTACCATTAAATTGTGCTCCATTCTCCACATAGCAACAAGACTCCTTCCAAATAGCATACAAAATGAAGTCTTTTTTCATAGTAACTTCCACAATGTCTTTTGGAAGATACTCTGGTTCTGTGCTTGTTTTGTCAAAACTGAACCCAACCAGCGAATATCCTGGTCTTGCAAACAGCACTTCTTCCCCGTCATAGAATATTGACTCGGTTGCACTAGGGAGAGTGATGGTTTCTCCAACATATTTATTTATAATCACATTGTCGGTAGTGTCCTTCTTTGGAGCGTCCCAGTTACTCTCGATTTTAACATCTTTTTCTATTGCTTCAAATACCACATCAAAGACAATGTTTCTGCTGACAACAGTTGCCAGATTGGTGGTGGTCATATCAAACACTTCACCTGCACCATAACTATTGCCATTAAAGGAAAAGTTTTTGAACCTAAATCCGTCAGGCCTATTAACAGCCCTAACAAGCCATGTCTTACCACCAAAGTCAAAGTAGTATTGTCCATTTGATTCCACAACATCAACTTCTTGCTCTCCGACCAAAATGCTTTGTGGATAGAAATAACTGTCTTCTTCATCAGAAATTGCAGAGATTTTTCCATTGGTTGCTTCGTCAAACCTTACAAATGCAGTCTTGCGACTTGGTTCTACATAATACTTCTGCCCATTGTCTTCAAAGGAATATAGCCCTGTCTTTTCGTCAAAGTTCAATCTATTAACAGCACTATCACTTCTTACAAAGGTTTTGCCATCATACACCACAGAGTCTATTAATGCCCCGTTATAATTTACTTCGCTAAGCGAAACTATTTGCACTGCTTCCAATTTATTCACTTCGCTTAGAGATGGAAGAGTTATCTTGCCATATTCTCCATCAACTAAGTCAAAACTAATTCGAAGATTAGATGCAGGCACTCCGCCTATGGTGTAACCAGAAATGAGTCTGCCACCATACAATGTGTCATACTTATAACTAACTGTATATTTTACAGGTTTCCAAACAGCATACAAATAAATGTTTCCTGCCAGGAATTTCGCATTTTCTACTCTAAACCAGTCTGATGTGGCTTCTTCACTGTCTCCATTGGAATGTAAAGCAAACTTAAACATATCCGAATATTCGCCACCTGGATTTTGCATTTCTTGATAAATATCAAGCAAGCCATCTATTTCTAGCCTTGCACTATTTATTTTGTCATAATATACCCAACCCACGAATTCATAATCGAATTTTGAAGGAGTCCTTGTAGCAATAAGGTCAGCCATTCCACTTTCGGCAACATTGGCATTATACTTAAACTTAAACTCACTCTCCCCAAAACTTTCTTGCGACAGATCGCATAGAGTAAGAGTATAATCTTGGAAATACAAGACTATATTTGTGCTAGGATATTCTTCTTTTGCAAACAAATAATTTATGCTATCGCAAGCGACGAAAACTTCTTCCAAAGAAGCCCATTTTTCACTTGAATACTCGACATAAGCCACCACTCTCTTCCCTAGTTGAGCTGTTATATCGTTGGTGTCTTTTTCAAAAGCAATCATTATCTGTTCGCCTGAGTTAGTGAAATATTCATAGTTTGAGCCAGATATCAGTCTTGCCTTTACTATTAGGTTGTTGAACGTTGATGGAGCTCCTTCTTCGTTGATATAATTTACGAAGAACATCTCACTGCTTCCAAAGTAATTTTCGCCCAAAATAGTAAATGAATTCCCATTGAAAATGGTTGAACCTTGATTACTGCTAGAAGTTGATGATTTTATGTTTTCTTTAGCACGAATACCCTGAACAGTTGTTGAGCCTAAGTTGTATATAGTTGCATAGTCATCTGCAACATTCCCCTCAATGTCGCTGTTCTTCCATATACATTCGCCAGATGTTGCGACATATAGAGCCCCACCCACAACAGCAGTATTGCCTGCTTTTTTGCTGATAGCTGGGATATTGGCTGGCAAAACATCATCCATATTAAATTCTTGCCCGTTACTAAGATAATGATAACTATAATCATCACTACTTTCATTTGAAACAATATAGTAATATTTTTCATAGTTTTCTGTGGAAGAAGTTACTATATTGCCATCCATATCTACATAGTTGCCAGACTGAGATTCTACTTGCAACAATATTGGGTTGCCAGTGCTTACACCAAATTGATCAACTTCATAGTAGTTAACCATTTTCCCATTGTCAGAGATTTTTACTGCGTAGCCAATGATAGTTTTTAGAACTCCACCTTCATATATCCACCTATATGCTGATGTAGAAACGTTGTCCAGTTCACATTTTCCTTCTACATACAATGCTCCACCATATGTTGCATAGTTATCATATATTGCACTGTTTTCCAACTTAGCAAGCCCTGTGTTTACACATACACCACCACCAAAACTCTCCCCTTGGTCATCGTTTGCAATATTGGAAGAAATGTATGCATAGCGAATAATGCTGGCACTGCTTGGAGAGCCGGCAATATATATACCTGCACCTTTGTTTGCACTGTTTTCACTTATGCTGACCCATTCCAATTCGTCTGCAGGGACAAAACTTATGTCGTTGTTTACATAAATTCTTGCAAGGTCAATAACAGCAACCCCACCACCTATCTGTGAAGAGTTTTTGCTAAAAGTTGTTTTGCTTACCGTTACCAACACCTCATTACCGCTGATAAACAAACCACCACCAGCCTCTTGAGCAATATTGCTTTCAAAATAACAAGATGCTAGGTTGTGCGCATTATCTTTGATATATCCGACCACAGCCACTGCGCCACCGTTTTGGGCAGTGTTGCCACTAATAAATTTGGAATAAACTGCATTAAGCAGACTATTGTCGCCCACAAACACAGCACCGCCATTGCCAGATTGTGCCATATTTGCAACAAATGAGCAATAGTTTAGTTTTAATTCACTTCTTTCTATATACAATGCCCCACCATTGCCTTGTGTTGCTCTGTTTTGATTAAATCCAACTGAAAGAGCCCCTGTTCCTGCAATTTTGTTGTTAACATCCATGCAATTTTGAAGTGCGATAGCACCACCAATTTTTGCTTGGTTGCTTGTCCATTCTAATCCTCTGTCAACACATACAATATTTATCTCTGCACCTGTTGCATAAACTGCACCACCATAGGCATTGCCAGAGCAATTTACCTCATTTTCTACAAAAGCCCCACCAGAAAGATTAAACTCTCCACCTACTACTGCTATTGCACCACCAAAACCATTGACACCTGATACATAACAATTATCAAAGTTTGCATAGTTGATAGTTGTAGTGCTATTTTCTGCATAGATAGCACCGCCATACAATTGTTCTACAGTTCTAGAAGTATTGAAGCAGTTTTCAAATGTAACATTGTCTAGTATTATTGTAGAATTTTTTGCAGAAATTACACTGCCATATCCACCAACTGTATTTACAATGGCTGTGAATAGAACATTGTTATTTATTTCCAATGTTCCACCTGCCACACTTAACAACACTTGCTTGTTTGTGGTATTGGTTGATTCCTCACCGATAGTTAGTTTGGTCAAATCTCCACCAGAGATAACCAACGTTCCCTTTATATCAAACAATGATTCGTTGAATGCTCTTGCACGAACCACTTTCATATCACTGTCAGAAAGCATTATTGTCAGTTTTTGTCCAGCAGGAATCTCTACCTTTGCACTCAAACTTTGCTGTCTTTCGTTGTTTTGAAGAACAACCACAGCACCATCTGCAGATGTGGCATGGCTTGCCGAATTTTTGGAAGTGCCTGCCATAGCATCTCTTATCGCCATATCTATACTTGCATAATATTTGTGATATCCTGTGCTAAAAAAGTCCTTTATGTAAGCACACGCCTTTCCCCAGTTGACCAAAACCTCCACTACATCCTTGTTTAGAGGTATGCTGGTTGGTCTTGTATATGTGGTTGTGTTGTATTTATAACTAGACACAAGGTAATCATCACAATAGAGGTCATCAAAACTTGGTAAAGCAAAGTTTTCTCCATAATGATAATCTGTATCATTTAGTAGATAGGCAACATTGTCTTCCTTTACAAGTTTGAACTTGCTATCAGAGCCAATATATCTTGCATTTTCTTTGCCAAGATTTATCTTAACAGTAACAATATTTGTTTGCCAAATGGCATATACACTTACAGTTGCACCATCTCTTATATCTGCAATCTTTTCCAGGTCATATTCCTCGCCTTCCAGTATCACAAAGTTATAACCCAAGTCATATTCAATAACACCAGTTAGGCCACTGCCTACGCTTGGTCTTATTTGATAGCCAACATGAGTGTAATTTGCACGATTCCAACCTTCAATACTTTGTGGGAATTGCAATGCCTCACCATAAGCAACTTCCATTGTTACTGGGTCGCCATAACTTTGAGTTCCAGTAATTTCTTTGCTGTAGAATGTGAACACAAATTTGTGTGGTCGCCATATTGCATAGAAGGTGATATTTTCGTTTGCAAGTTCAGTTACTGTTATATCACTAGTTCCAGAATAACTTGGGCAATACAAATTGTCTGTTGACCCACTGTTTGCTACAAAATCAGCATAGTCCTTATATTGACTTGTCCAACCAATAAATGTATACCCAACCTTTGTTGGTCCTAGGTCAGCGTTCGTTGTTTCTGACTTTGCAGATGGCAATGCGACCTGATAACTATCTCCATTTGAAACAAGAGGTCTTGCTTCTATCTCCAAAGAGCCTTCGCCAGGGCCATATCTCCCACCGTTAAGCACAAAGTAGGCTTTTGCTTGCGACCAAATTGCATAGACAACAAAAGTTCCCGCTTGATTTATTTCAAAATCATTTTGGCTATATATTATTGTTCCATTTTCATTTTCCCAACCACCAAAAGTTTCCGAACTAGTCGCAGTAACCAATAGCAAATCACTTGCCAAAATCTTTTGCCCATATCTAACCTTCACTGCAATCTTGCTATTATATTCTGTTTCGCCAAGTCCTACATTAGACACAAAGTTGTTGAAGTTGATATCTCTATTTACACTTCCACCTTTTGTATCAAACACCAACAACACTTCGTCGCCTTGCCATTCCACTTCAAAATGTCTATCCAAACTATCTACTACAGCACTGTTGATTGCACTATAATTATCTCGTTCAAAGTTTGCAAAAACCTCTGCAGGAATGTTTATTTGCTTAAACTCTGTTGTCCAAGTGATAAGTTGAGTTCTATCTTCGTTTGTTGTCCAAGTCAAAGAGTTGTATTCTCCTTCTACAAAGGAATCCTTAACTTTTCCTCCACAGCCATCAATCACCACCAAAACATCATTATAAACCGCATACAATACAAATTGAGAAGTAGATTGAATATCTTCAGCATTTGCTAGGACATAAGAAACCATATCCCCACTATTTTCAATAGGGACCAAATTTATATCTCCACCTTTGCTCATTGACCAACCTGCAAGAGTCTTTCCGTCTTTCAAAATCTTGGTTGTGTCAATATTTTTTGTAGATATGTCAAGCCCTGCTTTGAGGCTAGAGTATAATGTATCAAAGGTTATGTTGAAAGTATAACTATCTGTTTCACTCTCTCTTGCATAGTTATATTCAAAGTCTGATGTCTTATCCCCAAGATATTCTCCACCCAAAAGTTCGAGTTTTAGAGAGTAAGATTTTTCTTTCCATGTGCTAACAAATGTAATTTGTTCCTCATCAAAGTCTGCCGAAACAAAAAGGTTGTTAGTTTTAGAAATCTTCACGGAATAATCTTTTGATATTACTCTGGAATTATGGGCAAACCCATCAAACTCATATATATATGTTCCGTCAAAATAACTTTGGAAAGCTGATTCCTCAAAGAAACTTCCAAATGTCACTTCGCTGTCGTATTTTACTGTTTTTTCGCCAGAAATTACACCAAAGGAGTCTGTAAATGCTAATTTAACGTCATTTTGAACCCACACTGGCCACAAATCAACCTTTCCGTCTTGTTCAAAAGTAAAATTAAATACTCCTTGTGGAACTTTTACAATGATTGCTGGTTGATTGGTGTCTGGGTCTATTATTGCATTGCCACTTTCATCTTTTATTTCTTCATATTGGAACTCATATACATTGCCACCCTCTCCTCTAACTTGGTTGGCGACAAGTTTTTCTGTGGACCAACCAATGTGAGTCCACCCGTCCAAAGAAAGTTGGTCTGCAAGCATAGATGTTTCATAGCACCTCATTGTTTGCGAACCAAAATATCCAGAGATATTGCCAGAGGCATTTACAGTGTAACCATTGTCAGTGGAAGGCAATGCCTCCTTGCCACTTTGATAATTCACTACATAGTTATTGTTTTCCCATAGCAACGAAATCCAAATTTCAAAATGCCCACCAGAACTATCCTCTACATACAGGTTGTCAAAGTTTATACTCCCAACTTCAGTATCCCTAGATATAATATATCCTTCTGTGCTTAAATAAATGTAGTTTTCTGGTGTTGTCCCTGACTTGCCTGCATAATTTATAAGCAAATAGTAATTGTAATGTTTGCCAGTAATTTCTAGTTTTGGATATTCTCTTAAAACAACACTATCTCCCAACTTATATCCTGACACGACCAATCTACCAAGTTCATTTACCTTCATATTGGCAGAATCAAACCCTTCTAGATTGGTTGTATATCTTATGCTTTCGCCTTCACTAATCAAACTGCCCGTTGGGTCAACAACAATCTTAACTTCTCTACTCTGCCAAACGATAGACAACTCTATATCCTTAGAAGGCATACGGAATTGATTTTGTTTAAGGTTATATGTTCCCTTTTCGTTTTCTGCAAGCATTACATTTGTTTGATAATATATTGCTTTCATCACAGGATTTGTAGCGCCAATATCATCTTTGTGGATTAAACTGCTAAGAGATATTTCGCTTAGGTTGACATCAGAACCATATTCCACTCTAAACACGATTTCGCTGACATTTTCATAATTTTCGCCATTAAATTGTCCGCTGAAAGTTGTATCGTTAAACCTTACCTTAACTGCAAAGTCTGTTGGTTTCCAGACGCCATAGAATACATAGGTATTGCTATATCCAAAACTGGACATATCAAATATGCTGTTATTCTTATCAAAAGTCATTTCGCCTTCAGCATTATCCAAGACAAAATGGTCAAATCTATACCCCAAAAATTCTTCATCATCACTAAAAGTATAGAAGTATTTGGAAAGGTCAACCCTTTGTCCAAAGTTGACTATGTCAGAACTTTCTTTTTCGCCAATATTGTATTTATTTCTGCTCATATAGAAGTCAAAGGTAACTTCATCTCCCAACCAGTCGCAATACAGATATGCAACTTTTGCACTTCTGTCTACATTGAAAAATTCTCCCGTCAACGCAACAGACACTCCGTCATTGGCATATGAGAATAAGGCATTGCTAGATAAACTCTTGTAGCCATTTAGCGAATAGTGTTCTCTTTCAAAGTCAACATATCCCCCACCAACTTTGTATCTGTAGCCTTCGGCACCCTGTTCTTTTTCAAACAAAACATTGTTGCCATAAGTTACAAAAGCCACCGATTGATAACTGTCGTCTATGCCATTATACACTCGGATTTCAATAACTTCATTGTAATTGGCAATGTATCTCAAAGGTTCTGCTGTTTGGCACATCTCTGTAGAACCTGCAGGCTTGATTTCTGTTCCCATCTTATAATCTTTCAACTCATAACCTGGTCTAGAAATATAATTGCCATTAGGCAAAACAAATGATTTGCCTACATAGACATAGACTTTTAGCAAGTTTCCTACTTGCTCATACCTTTGAATATTTGTTGGGTTGGCATCAGTGTTTTCCACATACAAAGGTAGTTCTGTGCCATTTACACCATTGTTGTAAAACACTCCACCTTCACCAAGGTTAATAGTTATAGTTGCAACATTCAATTCCCAATGAGCATACAGGTTGATAACATATTCTCTCTTGCCAGATTTATTGACTTGTTCCACCACACCATTTTGTTTGAGCATTTGTAAACTGGTCAACACTGCCTCTCCTGCAGGGGCAATCATCCAACCATTTATATAATAACCAGCAAGGTTATAAGGGTTGGCAGTTATTTCTACAGTTTCGCCATATTTTGGCACAACTGACAATGTTTGTGGAGTAGAACCGATTGCAGAGTTGTTGTTTTTGTGCAAAAGAACTTTTACTTCTGCTGGGGCAAAAACTGCACAAAGATTTGTTGCAATTTTTGGCACAACATATGCCCCTCCTACTGTGATTATTTCATAACTACCGTCATAGCCAGTATCTCCTACCGCTCCAGCAACCCAGCCTTTGAACTCGTAACCAAAAAGATAAGGCTCTCCATCTTTGTTCACTTCCGAAAGAGAAGATGTAGCGTTGTTAAAGAAATTACAAATTTGGTCATATGTCAAGTTTTGACCAGCGGTAACTTGCATACCTGTTATATTGCTTGCAAATTTTTCACCCAAGTGATTTCGCACTTCTATTGTAAAATTGGTAGAATACCATGTTCCTAACAAAGTGATATCTTCGGCTATTTGCACCACAGTGTAAGGTTTGCCTAGAGGATTGGTCCAATTGTCAAAGGCAAAATTGCTTTCTATCAAGTTGAATGAATATTGTGAAAAGTCTACTATTTCTCCGCAATAGAATTGCATTTTTGGCTTCCAGTTGCTAGTTATAGAAGCATATTCTTCAGGGATAGTTATCTCTCCATCTGGACAACTTAGGCTCTTAATATTTACTCCTTGTGGCAATCTATCTGCGCTAAATGTTATAGTAGACTGCCATATTGCATAAAGTGTAACAGTGTTGGAAGATGTTAGATATCTTTGAACATCTTCTCTGCAAAGGCTAAACTTATCTCCCGTTGCCAAAAATTCTGTGGTCCTTTCTCCACTGCCAGAACTTTCTCCATATGTTCCCCACCATGTATCAAAATTCTCACTTGCTTCTTTCAATTCTGTTGGATCTTGTTCAAACCACCAACCAACAAAGGTTGCTCCCTCACGAGCAAATCTTCTGTAAGGAATTTCAAAATTGGAAGCATAATCTTGCATAGTATTTGCAGTCTTTGTTACATCTTGTGAAAGGGTAACAAAAGCATTTTCATCTCCAACAAAAGAGCCACCATTTAGGTCAAATCTAATAGAAAATATTTCTTGCCAAACAATTGAAAGCACATCTTGGTTAGCATTAAACTCATCTACTGTCCCAGAGTATGAATATGTGTATGTGTCATTGCTACTGTCGTAAGCAACATTTCCGGTAAGTGTTTTATATTGGGCAAATCTATACCCCTCTCTAACATATCCACTTGCCGACATAATCTCTATGCCTGCTTTTACTTCTGCATAAGTAACTGGGCGCACTAAAGTATTTTGAACGCCATAATCAAACCCATAACTAGACAAAGATTCGCTTGCTTTAGAGTTATCCCATGTTCCACCTTCCAACTCTACCTGAAGGTTGTATGTTTTTACAGCCCACAGAGCATTGATTGTTATCTCTCCATTGTTCAAGTCTTCTTCATCAAATATTCCACCATTGGCATTGCTTAGCAACACGATGTTTTTGTCAAACTCTATTGAATATGTTTTATCTCCGTAAGAATAAACAAAAGACTTCAAAACCCAATAGGTTTTTTCTCCATTTTCAACCTTAGACACTTCTGTTTGATTGTAGGCAGTTGCGTCAAATGTGAATGAATCGCCATAGGCAACCACCATATCGCTGTGGGTGTTAGAGCCCATATTATCTACATATTTTACTACTATCTCTGCCCCTACCCAAATAGCATAATAGGTAATATCACCTTCAAGAATAATTATCCCACTAACATTATCTGTGCCAGCAGAGTTAGTTGACCAACGGCTAAATGTTTTGTGTGTGCACGAAAAACCATATTCATCGCCTGTTTTTAGTGTAAACAAGTTGTTGCCTACTTGACTGATTGCAATTTTCCCGTTGCTATCTGCCGAAGAATGTTCTGCACCAACATATTCATACACTGTATCGCTGTCCGATCCAATATTTTCATACACAGCAACAGTATATTTCCACACAGGTGTAAGTTTGTAAACAAATTCATATTCTGCTTTGACACTATCAATTAGTATTTCGTTAAATGAAATAGAATAATTCTCTACCAACTGAGGAACTTCTACAACAAAAACTCCACTAACGTCAAAATATGCATAATTATCTTTGCTTCTAAGATAGTCTAGTTGATGTAATGCTTTTTGTGGCAATGATGTTATTTGCACCAATCTATCTGTTGAATTGTAAGCCAAAGTCTTTTGGAACACTCTTACATTGTTGTCATCATAGACTTCCAATCTTACATCTCTCAACTTCCAATCTGCCACTGCAGAAATTGTCTTGCCGATATTATCCTTTGTAAATGCATAAGATGTATTTGCTTCGTTAGCGACCAAGGTTTGCACCTTGCTTTCTCCCCCATTGCCAGCAACTCTCCATCCATCAAACTGATAAATTTTCTTATCAGAATACAGGCTGATTTCTTCTTTTGTTGGCAAGGTTACTGTTGCTCCGTAAGTCAACTCTCTTGTTGCTGGCACACTACCTGCAATGTTATAGTTTTCACCAGACTTACTTCCGCTGAAATTAATAACAAACCACATTGCAAACAAATCTACATTTTCCTGAGAGCCAAACAAATCTATATAATTTTGTTTTTCTTCTTTTGCCTCTACCCTAAGTCCAGAGCCATCTGCCATTGTGTTGAAAGCATTAAATCTAACATCATCACTAAATCCAGCCACTCCAGACATGATTTGTGACAACTCACTTCCATTTATTACGATATCTCCAGCCCTATCTGAATAAATCTTTGTTGAAGATTCCAACATTTTTGTCGCTTCTGCATAAAGGGTTACAGATTTTTGTTTTACCCATTTTGCAATCAAAGTGATATCTTTGGTTGCGACAAAATTTTGTTGGTCATAGTTGTAGGTAACAGAGTCGCTTGTCCAACCGTCAAACAAATATCCTTCTTTTACTTGTCCTAGTTGAAGAGAAACCTCTTCACCATGTTTTGCAACAAGAGAAATAGTATTTTCGTTGCCTTCAACATTGCCACCAGCAAGGGCAAAAGTAACATTGTATGTATAAACTTGCCATTTTGCACATAATCCGCCAAAGTTGGAGTTTATAATGATATTTTGCAAATCAGAATCTTGATACAATTCGCCATTTCTATTGGTCCAACCTACAAAGTCAAAACCTTCTTTTGTCTTTTCAATTTTATCCAAAAGAATACTTTGCCCATTAGAATAGAAATTGAAACTAATACTTGTAATTGCACCATTTTTTGTTGTATTGCAAAGCATTGCCATTGAAGAACCATATTCTATTTGGATAACTTCTTCTTCCCAACTATCACTTACCTCGTTATAGTCCAATCCAATAGGGACTTGCGTCATTTTACCTTGCCATACAGCAACCAGGGTAACAACTCCCGTTCCAAGAGAAATGTTCCCAGCAGAAATTTCTATTTGCTCTCCTTGTGATATAATTTCGCCTGCAAATCTAAATCCATTAAGATTGTAGTTTGCTCTATACAATACACTTTCTGTTGGAAGATTAAACTTTGTGCCTTCTATCAGATTGGTTATAACAATTTGTCTGGAATCAGAATCAAAATACACATCAATCCTGCTCTCATCATAATGGAACCCTTCTCCTTCCAAATTTTCAAAATTGAAATTAAAAGATTCTTTCAAGTCTTCTTCATTTATAGATGCAATATCCGAGCTAAGCCCCACATCAACAACACTTATCAATGTTTGTCTTGCAAATTTCTTGTAGTAAGCATAAAGAATAATTGCATTCTCTTCTGCAACATAACCAATGCTATCACTTCCACCTACAAGCAAAGTATCCAAACCTTGCTCCAAAACTATTCCGTCTTGAGTCTTCAAACCAACCAAAATATAGCCATCTTGTTCTCTATTAAGGTTAGAAACATCAGCCCATTCGCTAACTTTTTGCGAATAACCATTAGAAACACTACCCACTGTTGCTAGTTGTGTCCCGTTTATTCCACTGGTGTATATTTTTAGTTCTGTGGCACACTCTTCCCACACAGCGTAAAGGTCAATGCTTTGTTGATTTTTCAAAAATTCCTTTGATATAGACACTTTGCCATTGCCGGCAGAGCCAATAGATATATAATCCTTGCCAAACACAGGATTGGTTGGTTCTCCGTTTTCTACCATAGGATCAACAGATGTCCAACCTACCAAATCATGATTCTTAAGAGATTCCTTGTCTGTGATGGTTGACATACCAGCAAGTGCTGGATAAGTTGGCAAAACATATTCTGTGCCATACTTTCTTGCAACAACAGCGACCTCATCTTGATATTCCACTACATCTTCACTTACTGGATGCGAAGCAAAATATTTGTTTTTGCTATTTTTGTTGGTATGTAGCCTTATTTCAACATTCTTTGCAGAGTAATTTGCCACCAAGCAACTATCTCCAGCAGGAGTATCAATCTGTGAATTCAAGGAAAGCCTATTCCCTTCGCCACCAAACGATACCAATTCGTAATAATTATGGATAAACTGTATGTAATCCGCCTTAGAAATATCTGACGATGCTTGTTCAACCTGCCCTGTAGTTATATCTATTTTTGAAACCAGAGATAAGTCGTCATAATATTTGCAATCCAAATCAGAAATTTTTTCTGAAACAGTTGAAAGGTCGATTTGTTCCCCCCAATATTTTGTTGTTATTTCAAACAAAAACAAGTTGGAACCATCGCCATCAAAATCATTTTGAGCATAAAATTTTGTTGTAACATCACCAAGAGTGTAACCAGCATAAAGAGTAATGTTATCTTTCAAAACAAAAGGAGAGTAAGGTTGAGTCCTTTCTTCATCCAAATACCACCCTTCAAATTTTGCCAAAAGTTGAGTTGAGCCATCATATCTAACCGACACAACATCTTCCAACCCCTCGGCAACTACTACTTCTCCCTCTGTGTATGTTTTGGTCGCAACAGGTTCAAAAGGTCCTGTTACAAATTGAACATCAAATGTCTTCTTTTTGCCACCAAACAATATTCCAAGCCCAAGACTAAGCAAAAGAACACCAGCAACGATGGAACTAATTATCACTGCCATTTTCTTTTTCTTAGGTCTTTTGCCATTTAGCAAAACGCCTGCCTTTTCTTTGGCTTTATCTTCTACAGCACTTTCAACAGTTTTAGAATCAACACCGTTGCCTTGTCCATTCTGCTGAACACCCCCTTGTGCATTTTGGCTTCCCATTGGTTGCCCATTTTGAACCCCAAATCTATTTGCATTGATATTTTGCCCCTGCAAATTTTGTGGGACATTTGGCCTTTGCATTTGTCCTTGGCTAAATTGAGGAGGAATATTTTGCCTTTGTCCAGCACCCTGCATAATTTGTCCATTTGGCATCTGTGGTCTATTAGAATTATTTTGTCCCATTGGCATTTGAGGTCTATTAGACACATTGCCATTTTGTCCCATTGGAGAATTTGGCATATTAGGGACCCCACCTCCCTGACCTGCAGGTCTTGGAGGAGTATTCTGCATATATGGGTTTTGCCCAACAGGCCTTGAAGGTTGCTGTCCATTCATTTGCGCTGGACGTTGCACAAAGTTAGGATTGCCATTTTGCACCCTTCCTTGTGGGACACTTCCATTGTTTGATACCACACGAGAAGTATTGCCTTGCCCATTAGGCGCAAAAGAGCCTGATGCATTGTTTGCACCATTTTGAACTCTCTTTTGACCATTTGGTCCAAAGCCATTATTTCCATTTCCAGCTCCAAATAAATTTTTATCCATAATTTACTCCTTAGTATTATTTCACTACTTCGCAAAAATATTTCGAATAACAGAGTTTTTGTAGAACAAGTTGATTACATAAGAAAAAGAAAAGTTTTACAGCATTCCAAGTTAAGCCCTTTCCAACTTTTGCTATTATTCTATACAGCAATTCACACAGCGAGATTTTTATAAAAAAAATCAATTAAAATCAGTCATCTATGATAATCGCCAATTCTCAATAAACAAGCCACTTCTACGTTATTTATTATATCATACAACACCACTATATAACAAACAAATATAACAAATTTTTACAATTTTTTTAATGTATTTTTACCTCATTTTACTTGACATTTTTCAAGAATTTTTTTTACATTTTTTGTGCTCTCTTTTGCGCAAAAAGTTAACCACAAACGGTGGATAACCTAAAACAAATTTTAATAAAAAAATCATCAATTCACACTACTTACCCACAAACAAAGAAAAAATTTAATAAATTTTCATTTATGCACAAATCAACATAAGCATCTATTTAGAATTATTCCGACTACTAATTTTAATAAAAAAATCAAATAATTATATTTTTTTCAAAGTAAAGCGAATTGATATTCCTATAAAAATTTAACGTTTTGCAAAAAGACCTTTTATGCTTTTCTTTGTGTAAGAAAATTTGTTTGAAATTCCATATTATAATCTTAAGTTGTTTTGAATATTCGACCAGCAATTCGGAGTTTTTAATTGAAATATTATTGAATATTTCAGAACACAATAATGTAATACTTCTTATTTATGACTTATTGGTCGGAAAATATATTCCACTGTTTATGCGATTTCTAGCGATTCAAAAAATAGTTGCATATTTATAACGAACAAATAGTTTTATATAGGGCTTTTGCTTCTAGTGGCAATTTTTTTCATAACAAGTTGAAAGAGTGTTTAGAGCTTGTTTATATCTAATCTTTACAATCAAATAAAGAAAATTGATTTGTCAATACCTATTATAAAATAGTTGTGTATTTTTAGTCATTTTGCACATTGTAATTTTTGTGTATTAGTGCTAAAATTTATATAAATAAGGGGAGAGGGAAAATGAATAATAAAATAAATTATATGGATTTTGTGGATAAAAAAATCGCCATACTACAAAATCACATCAACAAATATACAAAAATGGGTGGTAAACTTGAATATCTAAATATAGACAATCCACAGTTGTATGAAGAATGCAAACATGCCATAAGCCTAATAAGAAAATATTATGGTATATACATTAGGTCTGTAAGACACCTATTGAGTATGCTCGGATATTATTATTCTGCCTCTGATTATGTCTTTGATATAGAAGATTTTGATAGTCATGAAGAATGTTATAAACGAGATATTATGGACAGTTATTACGAGTATCTTGAAAGCAAAGACTTGTCTGATGGAGACAACTATCCATATCTTAGCGACGATAGTTTTTACCTTAGATAACTTAGAAATAATTTGTTTTTAGAAGAATAATTACAAGCATTTGTTCTTCTGCCAATAATATTATGTGCAGTTGTGAGAGCGACCAAAAGTTTACTTTTGAGCATTTGAGCAACAAGCATAATATATTTAGTTTATATTATCGGAGGTTTTGTCTGCAAGCGACGAAGTCATTTGCAAGCAAAACTGATGATAATTCAAACTGTGATGACGCAATTTATTGTGATTTTATGTTATGTTTCTAAAAGCCTATCTCTGCCCTATTTTCCCCTCCATTGCTTTTGTATGTTGCTTTACATTTTTCTCTTGCAACAACCCTAACATGTTAAAAAAGATAATCCACAAACTACTGATAAATAGCAACATTTGTAAAATATAAATAAAAAAAAATGACATGAAATTATCATGTCTTTTTTATCATCTTTTTTGTTGTAAAAAATGAAAATAAAATTATAATTGTCAATATTCCAAAACTTGAAATTGCAGACAGTAATAGCATATCGTCAGTCATTCCGCCTTTGACCATAATCAAAATATGTTGAAGTGATAAAATGGAAGTCAGCGCATCAATAATGGACAATTCTCTCAAAAAAGTATAAGTCAGATTGCCCATTTTTTTCGTTTTGTTATAATTGACAATCGCCATTATAATTTTGTATGTTGTATGAGTTGCAAATGCTATTGCAGGGATTATGCCAAAAGAAACTTCTTTGGGACTAACAACCATCAATGTAATGGGAACAAAAAGACAAATGTCAATAAAAAATATAAATATCGACAATCCAATATAAGTTTTTCGCCTGATTATATTTCTATAATCTTCCTCATTCCCTTTTAACTTTTTCTCTACATTCAAACATATTGTTCTGGCAACTGTTAGACAAAGATAATAGATAGCTATACTTATTCCCCAAACATCACAAAACCTCAAACCCAAATAACCATTATACAGGGCAAATAACAAGGTTGTAATTGAAGATAGCAATGCAGTAAGAAGAATTCTGTGTTCGCTCTTAAAAAAGCGATTATATGCTTCCCTTATCTTCATCGCTTTTCTCCAATTTTGGTCTAACACAATCCATAACTATTCTCTCTATATAAGAAATTTCTTCCATACAGCCACCTTTTATCCATTCGTTTATTATTGCTGTAACACCATTGAGATAATATGAAATCATATAACACCCTGTTTTCTCATCGACACCAAATCTACTGAATATAGGCTGAAAAATATGTTTGTTAAGCAAGTTAAATCTCTCGATAGAATTCATAATTTTGGTGTGTTTTACTGCAACTTGGTGGACAATTTTATTTTCTTTTATAAATTTCAAATAAGGAGTGAGATATTCGGGTGTTATCAAAATCAAGTCTTCGCTGGAACAATTTTTAATTTTTTCAATAAACTCTTTAGAGTTTTTGTCAAAATATTTAATAAATTTTTTATTTATATTATCCAAACACTCCTCAAGCAAATCATTTATTGATTCGTAGTGGAGGTAAAATGTAGAACGATTTACCCCTGCTTTTTTGCAAATATCTTTAACTGTAATAAACTCAAACTCCTTTTTATTTAGCAGTTCAATAAAGGCTTGATTCATCAAAAGAGCAGTATTATAATACTTACTTTCTGATTTGTTCATAATACTGCCTCCTTTTTATTCTTCTTCGCTTATTTCTTTGGCAAGACGAAGAATATCCGTTGCATATTTTTTCTTTCCATTTTCTCTAAGTTTTTTATAAATTGGATAGTTTATTCCACAACCTATCAATCCAAGCACTCCCACTACAATGCCACCAACAAACCCCCAAACTCCTGAACCAATAACACTCATAGAAAGACACATTCCTGTCCCCAACACTAGAGCGCTGGCGATGCCAAAAGTATAAGCAAAAATATTGGCTGTATTCTTCGCCTTTGCATCTAATTTTTTTAATTGCTTAACCTTTGTAGTTTCCTTTACCGAGTATTCGTTTGCAATTTGTTCTGCATAAAATTTATCTGTATTCATCTTTTCCTCCTTTATGATACACACAAATTATACATAAAAATTTTGCAAAACTGAACAACACAAAAGCCCTTTTATGTTGATTTCTAACAACACAAAAGGGCATTTTATTTTGATTTTAGATTCTCAAATATTAGCGACTTAATCAATATTATTCATTTATAACTCGCACTTCATCTTGGTCTTCTGTCGCTTTGCGAATGGAAAGCCCTATCCTTTGCTTTTGCAAATCAATCGAGATAACCTTAACTTTAACTACTTGACCAACTGTGAGTTCTTCACTTGGGTGCTTGATATATCTATCACACACTTCGGATATATGCACAAGGCCGTCTTGATGCACTCCAATATCAACAAATGCACCAAAATCAATAACATTTCTCACTGTGCCCTTCATAATCATACCCACTTTGAGGTCTTCGATGCTCATTACATCACTTCTGAGTTCTGGCTTTGGCAAATCATCACGAATATCTCTACCTGGTTTTAGAAGTTCTTTGATTATGTCGTCTAGGGTTGGCACACCCACCCCGCATTGTTGTGCTACATTATCTTCTCCCTTTGCACCGACCAATCTTGGCAAATTTTGGATAGCATCTGTGCCAATATCCTTTTCGCTCATTCCAAAAAGATTTAGCAACTTCTTGGTAGCGTCATATGTTTCTGGGTGAACACCTGTGTTGTCTAGTATGTTCTTTTCATTTGGGATACGCAAGAAGCCTGCACATTGTTCATATGCTTTTGCTCCTAGTTTTGGAACATTCAAAAGGTCTTTTCTTTCTACAAATTTGCCATTGGACTTTCTGTATTCCACAATATTTTTTGCTATGCCAGCATTAAGCCCAGACACATGCTCCAGCAGTTTGTAACTTGCTGTATTTAGGTCCACACCAACGGAGTTGACACAGTCTTCCACCACGCCATCAAGCACAGTAGAGAGCCTTTTTTGTGGCATATCGTGTTGATATTGCCCCACACCAATGGATTTTACATCAATTTTGATAAGTTCTGCCAATGGATCTTGCAAACGCCTTGCAATACTCACAGCACTTCTTAATGAAACATCATAGGTTGGAAATTCTTCTGCCCCAAGTTTTGAGGCACTGTAGACAGATGCCCCTGCTTCGTTGACCACCATATATTCTACCTTGCGAGGTAGTTTTTTGATAAGGTTGCTTACAAAAATCTCACTTTCCTTGCTGGCAGTCCCGTTGCCTATGGAGATAGCATCGACTTTGTGTTTTAAGATAAGTTCGGTCAATATCTCTTCCGATTTTTCAATTTGATTATGTGGTGGTGTTGGATAAATAACTGTTTTGTCAATAACATTGCCATTTGAGTCAATAACAGCCACTTTGCACCCTGTTCTGTATGCTGGGTCAAGCCCCAAGATAATCTTATCTTTTAGAGGGGGTTGCATAAGCAGTGGTTTTAGATTTACTTCAAACATTTTTATTGCTTGCTCGTTGGCCATATCTGTAAGATTGTTCCTTAACTCTCTGACCAGAGATGGCAAAATAAGCCTATCAAAACTATCCGCTATTGCATTTTTCATAAAATCCGCAAATGATCCATTCTTTGCAAGCACTTCGCCTTCTATCAGTTCTATACACTTTTCGTTGTTTGTTTCTACTTCCACTTTTAAACAATCATCTTTTTCGCCACGATTGATTGCCAAAATCCTGTGGCTTGGGATTTTGTTTACTGGTTCTTTATAATTTTCGTATGTTTGATAAACTAAATATTTTTCACCTGGCTTAAGTGTAGTAACAATTTGAGCAGAATCAGCCAAAAATTCTCTCAGCATTTTCCTTATATCTGCATTGTCTGATATCATTTCTGCGATAATATCCGATGCTCCTGCCACTGCTTCCTCTGCAGTTTTTACACCCTTTTCTTCATTTATATACTCCTTTGCAATCTCCAAAATATCTCTCTTGTCTTTTTGACCAAACAAAATCTCTGCCAATGGTTTAAGACCTTTTGCCTCTGCCACAGTAGCCCTTGTTTGTCTTTTTGGACGGAATGGCCTATATATATCCTCCAACTCAGTCATAGTAAGAGCCTTGTCTAGTGAAGCCATAATTTCTGGAGTCATCTTCTCTTGTTCTGTGATAAGTTTAATTATTTCTTCTTTTCTCTTTTCAAAATTTCTAAGATACTCCAACCTATCAGCAAAATCTCTTATCACTTGGTCATCACAACTGCCATGCATTTCCTTTCTGTATCTGGCAATAAATGGCACTGTGCAACCTTCGTCCAATAGAGAAATAAGGTTGTTTGCGTATTCTTGTTTTATATTAAATTCCAAACTTAATGCTTTTGCAATATCCATAATAAATAATCCTTGTAAAAATTCCTTTGTCTAATGTGTAAAATGCTATTTGAATAATTTCTAAGAAAACTACTCAAATAGCCATAAATTTTGTTAAATCAATTTGATTTTGTGAGATTCGAGATAATATCTCTTTTCTCTTGCTTCTCCAATGGAGAATGATTTGCGTGGGAGGACACCATGCTTTATAACAAATTCAAATAGTTGAGATTTGTCAAGTGTTGGCAAGGTTAACCCAATGCAATTGTCCTTTGCACAAATTTCTTGCAAACTATCTAGACCATGTACATAGTCCACTGACATTTCCAGTTGCTCCGTTAGGCAGTTGTCAATGTAGTCTTGCACCAGTTTTATGGCTAGAGGAGAATTGTTTGGTAGGTCATAAGATTCTGCCTTATTCCCCACAAAAATAGTTTCCTTTTTGCAATTTTCTTCGTCCTTTGGTCCTTTGTAAAGTCTTTTTAGTCCTTTTACAAAATTGGAATCAGCACCCTTAATTACCCTATATATTGGGCTAAACTCTATGCCTTGGTCGTGAATATTTACTGCTTCTACCAACACATAACGAGCTGGATGATTTTCCCTTTCTGCCTCAGAAAGATTTACTTTTATCCTGTTCCAATGTTCTTTGGCTGTTGCCAAGCTATGATTGCCATCTCCCACAGCAAACAGAAGTGGAGTTTCCGTATTGAATGTTTCTTTTAGATAATCTTTGTCTAATAATTTATCAAACTGAGAGATAACTTCGTCAACATTTTTGACCTTCCAGCCAGAAATATGCCCACCACCCATATTTAAGTCAAAATCATATACTTTCTCCAAGTTTTGTCTATTTGCATACAGTGTTTCCACTATTTTCTGCTTTCTGTCGTCAAACAACAACATAATGTGCGGAAATTCCAAAATAGCATCCCTTCTAATTTCCACTCTTGGTGGGATACGCTCGATAATAGTTCCCTCTGTGGCCTTTATTAGTGCAGGGACATCTGACCTAAAATCGTAAGTTTCTAGGTCAACATTCATAACCAGTCCCAATCTGTGTGGATGCAAAGAGGTTGACCTATCCACCAAAATCATACATGGGCCAGCATCTTCCACCAAGCCTTTTTCATAGTATGACCTCATATTTTTGTTGATTCTATCAATTCTTTCGTGGTTGTCTTTGCCCAGATAAATCTCTGGAAATGTTAGGTCAAGAGTTGTAGGTGCACCCTCCACAAACTTTGACACTTGCTCCCAATAATTTGGCTCACTGGTAAACTGGTCACAAGCAATCACTGCCCACTTTGAATAATCCAAATGCTTTTTTGGCAAGTAAATGTGTTGTTTTTTGATAACTGACATAAATTTCCTCCATTAGCAAATAAAATTTGCCTTAATATACTTAATTTTAACATATTACAAAAATTTTGTTAAATTTTTTCACTATATTGAAATTTTTATAGTGAAGTAACAAATTCCTCTGCACAAGAGGTAACCATTTGCATATCTTTTTTGTTTTTGAACTCTCCCATAATTCTCATCACTGGCTCTGTGCCAGAAAATCTCAACAGCAACCAACTGCCATCTTCAAAATAATACTTGTGCCCATCAAGGTTGCCCACAGAAGCCACCTTTATGCCAAGGTTTGGGATAAACTTTGCAAGTGCTGTTTCTACCCTTTTTTTGTTGTTAACTTTTACAGCCTTTGCATAGCAAGTCATATTGTAACCTACATGCTTTTTGAAATCTTTAACAATCTCGCTTAGTGGCATATTTAGGTTGGACACCATCTCCAACAAAAGTAGGTATGTTACTATCCCGTCTTTTGTGTAAACATTGGATGCTAGTTCCAGTCCATTTTCTTCTGCACCCATATATGCATTGTTTTTGATTAAGGCTTCGCCAATGTTCTTAAAACCAACCTTTGTTTCAAAATAATCTGTGTGAAGCACTTCACAAACGAGTTTGCCAAGAGAGGAAAAGGCATAATTTGCCACAAAACCACCTACAGCATCTTTTGCCTTTACTGCAAAATAATAAAGCATTGGGGCTATCAAATTGCCATTATAATAATTACCCTTTTCGTCAATAACAGCAATCCTATCACCATCTCCGTCTGTTGCAAAGCCAAACGCATAACCTCCTTGCACAACACTTTTTGCAAAGTCTTTTAGCGATTCTTCCTTTGGATTTGGGGCAGATTTGCCAAACTCTACATCACGACCAGTATTTACAATGTCGCAATCCAATTTTAACTTATCACAAAGTCTTTCCACAGTTTCCACACTTGACCCTTGCATACAGTTAAATATTGTTTTTATATCTTTCAGCCCTTGTGTCAGTTTTACATTCTTAATCAAGTTATCCACATAACTTTCTTGCAATGACTTTCTGCAAAATAGCCCAACTTCTTTTGCTTGGTCTATGGATATAAGTTTAACCCTTTTTTCCCTTAATACAAGAAAGTTATACTCCTCCTCCAAACAATGTTCCAAATCTCTTCCCTGACTGGAAAAAATCTTTACCCCATTGTAATAATATGGATTGTGGCTAGCAGAAATAAGCACACTCAAATCATTATCCAATGCCTTGCCTGCAAAACTTACAAGCGGACAAGGGACACTGCTTTCACTCAACACAGCTTTTATTTCGTTGCCAGATAATACTTGACAAAATCTTATGGCGAACTCCTCCGACAAAAATCTGTTGTCATAGCCAACAAAAACTTCTTTCTTAAATCTATGCCTTTTGATAATGTCGCAAGTTGCTTGGGCAATTTTTTCTACATTTGCAAAAGTAAAATCTTCTGCAATAACACCCCTAAACCCCGACGTGCCAATCTTCATCATAAAACTAAACTCCTTATCCAAAAATATCTTAACCTATTATATACACAAATCTTTTCAAATCAAAATAAAATGCATTGGTTGAGAAATAAAACTTTTTTTAATATATTTTATCAAATGCTTGATTTAGATTTCATTTTAGAATAAAATATTGTTGTATAAATATTAAAACATAAGAAAAGGAGAGAATATGGACATTTACTTGATTTTGACAATACTATTAGGTTGTGTCTGCTTGTTTATGTTGGTGTTGCTTGTTGCAATCAACAAAAAATATAGCAAAATGCTAAATGCTATGCGCAACAGAGAAGTGGACAACATCAATCAAAAAAATGGAGTGAGATACACCATTGACCAAACTGTTGTAGACGAAAATGGAGAAATGAATGTTTCTCTATCCCAAAAGGATATCATATTGAAACAAAACGAAACACAAATAGCCGGCATCAAAAATAAAATCAAACCTGGCAAATACACAGTGCTATCCAGTGGAGATGACGAAAAATTTAACATTCGTCTTGGCGACCTTGTAAAAGAATATCGTCATGGGCAAAGCATAATTATTGCCGAAGGCGAAGAAATTACTGCTATAAGTAGCACAGTTATACTAAGATAAATAGGAGAAAATTATGGGACTTTTCAAATTCTTAAAATCACAACTTTTGAAAAATATCGACTGGCTGGATAACAGTCAAAATACTATGGTCTATCGCTTCCCTATGGAAGGCAGAGAGATTATGATTGGCTCTAAACTAACTGTTAGAGAAAGCCAAGTGGCAATCTTTATGGTCAAAGGAAAGATTGCTGATGTTTTTGGGCCAGGAATACATACCTTGGTTGTTAACAATCTGCCAATATTGTCTGCACTTTTGGCTTGGCCAAGGGGTTTCAAATCGCCATTTACTGCAGATGTGTTCTTTGTAAACACCAAGCAGTTTACCAATCAAAAATGGGGCACAACCAACCCAATAACAATGAGAGATAAAGATTTCGGCTCTATAAGAATAAAGAGTTATGGAACATTTGCCTTTAAGGTCAACGAGCCAACAATCTTTCTAAAAGAACTTTTTGGAACAAACTCCCTTTACACAACAGAGAGTGTAGTAAGTTATCTAAGGAGTATGCTTGTTTCTGGCATTTCGGACACCATTGCTCAGAGCAAAATAAGCGCATTAGATTTGGCTTGCAACCTTTTGGAATTTAATACTTTGGCAAAGGAGCAAATTGATACTCAATTTACAAAATTAGGCCTTGACCTAACCAACCTAGTCATAGAAAATATTTCCTTCCCAGAACAAGTAGAAAAAGCCTTGGACGAAAGGACTTCTATGGGAGTTATGGCAGACAAAATGGATGTGTATATCAAATACAAATCTGCACAAGCCATTGGCGACGCAGCCAAAAATCCAGGTATGGCTGGAGTAGGCAGTCAACTGGGTGCAGGGCTTGCCTTGGGACAGGTGATGAAAGATGCGATAAGTTCCTCCACTTCAACATCTTCTCCAAAAGAACAGGGGGAAAAAGAAAAGAAGGCTCGCTTCTGCCCAGAGTGTGGCGCTCAAAATGGTGCTAGGGCAAAGTTCTGCTGTGAATGTGGAAAGCCTCTTGCAAGCACTAAAAAAGTTTGTCCAAATTGTGGAGCAGAAGTCAACAAATCTGCAAAATTTTGTGGAGAATGTGGAGAAAAAATAAGTTAATATGGCAACATCAAACAAATGTAAAAACTGTGGTGCAGAGTTAGTTTTTGGGGTAGAAGAACAAACCCTTGTTTGCACTCATTGCACATCAAAGGTAGAATTCGAAAAATCAACAAAAGCATTGGAGAAAAAGACTTTTGACAACACATCGTCAATAGAGCAAGAGCCAGTAAAATTTACCCAATTCCTATGCTCAACATGTGGGCGTGGACACCTTTCTCCTGCAGATATCCCTCTAACACGTTGCCCAAGTTGTGGAGCAATGACTCTAGAGCGTACAATGAAGGTTTCTTATCGTCCAGATGGGATAATCCCTTTCAAAATAAAAAAGGCCACCGCTATAGAAAGGTTTTACAGTTGGGTAAAATACAGAAAACTAGCCCCAAACAACCTCAAAAAATTTGCGCGTGCAGAAACACTAAATGGATTATATATCCCAGCCTATGCCTTTGACTTTGACACTGTGAGCAACTATTCTGGTATAGGAAATACCGAACATCGAGATAGCAAAGGAAACACTCGCATAGAAAGCGAAAGGTTTTCTGGTTCGGAAAGTCGTAATTACAAAAACTATTTGGAAAGCGCTTGTAGTGAAGTATCCTCCTACAAACTTCAATCGTTAGGTGGATACAATTTCTCTAATATTTGCTTATATTCCCCAGAGTATCTCTATGGGTGGATAGCAAGCGAAGTTGTAAATAATTTGCAAGACGCACACAGGAATGTAATTGGTTGTGTGGAAACAGATATTGCCAATGCTATTCTATCCAAAAAACGCCTTCATTATGATTCTGTTAGCAACTTTATTTGTTCAACAACCTTTAACAATCAAAAATATAGTTATATATATCTACCTATTTGGAAAGGTACATACAAATATAAATCAAAAAACTATTACTACTATGTAAATGGCGAAAATGGGTCTGTAACAGGGACCTCTCCAAAAAGTGTTTTGAAAATACTCCTTATTGTGCTTGCTTTCTTAGGTTTCTTTGCTCTAATTATGTGGATAATATTCAAATATGGCAATGGGGCAGATTCTATTGAAGGTCTTATAGGCAATTTGTAGACTTATCCACATAGTTTGCAAATTTGTGGATAACTATCCTGTCTAGCCCACCTTAATACATTATTCTACGTTTAATGAGTAACAAAAAATCCAAGGCAAATATGTCTTGGATTTTTATTATATAGCATAACAATTAGCAAATTATTTGCTTTGAACATACTGATTGTCAAATTTTTCTGTCCACTGGCACCCTTCTACCCTTTGGCTATCCAAATTTGGCAATATTTGAATAAGTTCTCCAACGTGAACATCTGGGTCTTTTGTTCCGTATCCCATTTGACCTTTGGCATATTCCATAGCATTGTTTATAAGTCTTTCCAACTCTTTTTTGTCGGAAATAGGTTGTTCGGTTGTAAATGATGAAGAGATAAAATCTCCACCTTTGGTGTATGCAAAGAAGAATTCTTCCACCTTATTTGGCACAAGTCTTGCCATTGGTATAAGCCCGTTTACTATATTATATGTCTTACCTTCATATATTTCGCCATACAAAGGTTCACCGTCAAGATTATCTACCTTATGATAAGTCCTTTTGAATATTTCAAATTTGTCATCCGAATACTTTAAGGCGTGTTGCAAGTCTTCCTTGGTTGGTGTTGCATCCTCTTGTGCAGTTACTCCTATATAATATTTTGGCTTTTCAGTAACAAAGAAGTGAGCAATATTGTTGTCTACCCCTTTGACTTCTTTATAAGCAATCCTTTCGTTCCTATACCCCAAAATATAACTAGCCACCACCTGAGAGGCAATCTCCTGAGGGATATCATTTTTTTCATATTTTACATCTACTGCTTTCTCTTTGCATAGCTTTGCAATATCTGGATTAGGTTTAATAGATTCTTCTTTTAATGCCCTACCTACTATTCCTTTTGCAATAGAGTCAAGATGTCTTTGCTCTGTTTCCTTTTCTTTGTCATATATCCAACTGTCTGGCCTATCATTAAAATATGCTACTGCATCCCCTGTGTCTATATTAAACACTATTGCATGTTTTGGTTTGTTTGAAGATACCGGAGTAGATTTGGAAAAATATTGTGGGATTTTTCCTTCTTTGTCTGGCACTGCATCATACCTTCTTCCCTCTACAAGAACACAATACAACCTCCCGTGTGGAGTATCTTGACAAATAGAGTTGATTATCTGAAAAACCTCAATTCTGTCAACAATATCACCAGGTTGCATTGCCTGTGCAATAATATCATCAGTCAAGGCAAAACTTCTGTCTTTCGATATCACCGAAAAGCAACTATTGTTGGCAACTTCTGACACTACATCCTCTACAAGCTCTTTGGTTGCGAATTTCATAATTTTGTCTCCTTTGGTAAATTATCTAGATTGCTCTTGTTTATCACTATTGCAAAAGTTAATAAAGTCTTCATCTTTTTCAATAGAGTTATAGTTTTCTTCCAAAATATGTCTAGTGGTTGTGTCTTTGGAATTTTCGGCAATTTGTTCTGTTTCTTCATTCACTTCCACTGCTTTTACACCATCTTCGCTAGCAAGAAGAACTACATCTTGTTCTTTCCCTGTTCTACGAGGAAGGGTAACCCCTTTGCCATCATATCTTTCAGCAAAATAGGCAATAGTTTCCTTTTCTATATTTTCAAAAACTTTTCCTTTTAGCCTAATAGCAATAACACCCTCTGCCTCAGGATATTTCTTCTTTTTCAAGCAAACTTTTTCAAGTGCATTGCAAAGGCGAATATTAACCTTTTTTGCACCCAACTCCTTTGCCTTTTTGTTGGCAGAAGTAATCATAGAAGGAGTAATCATATCCAAATTTCCACACAAGATATTTTCTGTATATACCCCATTTTCCACCTTGTTATGTTTCTTCAAATAATATTCAATTGCTTTATATTTGTTTACACTCATTTCAAAATCTCCTTTTGTTGAGTATATTTTACCACATAATGAAATTTTTTCAATAGAAAAAAATAAATTTGTTAATTTATACAATCTAAATTTTCCCCCAATATGCAATCATAGCCACATAAAAACCCCTTAACAAAAAACATTTCCTCGCAATTTATATACAACAAAAACCTTAACTCTTCTCTAAACAAAAATCGTGTAATTAAAATCAATGAATACACGAATGTAAGTGTAAGGGATAGATAGGTAAAGTTGCATTAACAAACACTCATTAACACATATTGTAAAGCAACGAATTAAAAAGTTATAATAATTAAGTAAAAGCAAAATAACAATAAATTTTAAGAATTTAGTTAATATCTATTGACAACCAGCAAAAATTATATTAAAATTGCATTGTTGTTGATTGGTTTTCATATGTTATAACTTTGTGTTATGTTTATGAATAAAAAGTTATTTTCAGTTAAAAACGGAATCCTAGTCTAACAATATCCAATAAATTTCTGGACCACTAGCTCAGTTGGTAGAGCACCTGACTCTTAATCAGGGCGCGACGCGTTGGAAAAGTTGCCTGTGGCAAGTTTTTAGCCAAAGCGGTGAAGAAGCTGTGCTTCGAGCGGAGGGGTTTCCCCGGACACCCTTACAATAATCTGGGAATAATTTAATATCTGGACCACTAGCTCAGTTGGTAGAGCACCTGACTCTTAATCAGGGTGTCCGGGGTTCGAGCCCCCGGTGGTCCACCAGACACTCCCTTTCTATTAGGGAGTTTTTTGTTGGATAAAGGGTATTTATTTGCAAAAAAACCTAGCGAATTAGCTAGGTTTTTTTTAGGTTGTATATAAATCTTATTATTAAATTCTATCTTTTACTTTTCTGTAAAAAACTTTTTTATTGAATGTTAGGATTAACTTATGCTTGATTTTTTATATTGTTTTGGAAAGATATTTTTTATGCTTTTTCGTATCTTGTGCCAGATGGGGTGTCAATGAGTTTTATGCCTTTGCTTGCCAGTTGATTTCTTATTTGATCGGCTAGGGCATAATTTTTGTTTTGTTTTGCCTGTTTTCTATCTTCTATCAGTTTTTCTATTTCTTCGGCAGTTATATCTTCAAATTGTGGAACAGATACTTCCTCTTCCTTCAACAAATCAAGTGCAAGGACTTGGTCAAAATCTTCAACTAATTTTCTCTTTGTAAAGTCATTCAATGATTTATCTTTTAGCATATCAAACAATACTGAGATACCCATTGCAGTGTTTAGGTCGTTATTGATTTCTTCAGTAAACTTTGACTTGTATTCGTTGAATGATTTTTCATCAAACTCTCCATCTTTTGTGAGTTTAAGGGTTCTATTTTTAAGTTTTTTGTATCCGTTAGATGCATTGCTCATAATTTCATCGGAATAAACCAGTTGCTTTCTGTAATGAGATTGCAAGCACAAAAACCTATACTCTAGTGGGTTATATCCCTTTTGTTTGGCAACAGAAAGTGTAAGAAATTCCCCTTTTGACTTGCTCATCTTACCATCTTTGGTCTGCAAGTGCAAAACATGCATCCAATATTTGCACCAATCATGCCCCAATATTGCTTCACTTTGTGCAATTTCGTTGGTGTGATGTGGAAATGCGTTGTCTATGCCACCACAGTGGATATCTACATGTTCGCCTAGATGTTTTATTGCTATGCAAGAGCATTCTATATGCCAACCTGGATAACCCACTCCCCATGGACTATCCCATTTTAGCGCTTGATTGTCAAATTTAGATTTTGTAAACCAAAGAGCAAAATCGTTCGGATTTTTTTTGAAATTATCCTGCGAAACATCATCTCTGACAGCGACTTCCAAATCTTCTTGCTTGAAGTTGAAAAACACATGATATTTTGCCAATTTGCTTGTGTCAAAATATACATTCCCACCCGCTTGATAGGCATAACCCTTATCTAGCAAAACCTTTATTGCCTCTATAAAATTTGTGATGCAATCTGTTGCATTTTCCACCACATCAGGCATAAGAATATTCAACTGTTTTAGGTCTTCAAAAAATGCTTTTTTGTAAAAGTTTGCAATCTCCAAAATAGATTTATTTTCCCTTTT
>CAMENR010000004.1 GCA_945928645.1 uncultured Clostridia bacterium
TTGTATATTAGAAAAATTGCACAAAAATATTGTCAAATGTTGTCATTTAGTTGATTTTTTTTAGAAAAAAAACTATACTATATTTGGCATATACGACGTATGGCAAAAAATAAAAAATTTTATAAATAATTTAGGGGAAAAATTATGAATAAATTTGAAATATCGGCCGACAGCACATGTGATTTGTATGCTAGCGAATACAAGCAACTTAATGTGTTTGTCGCACCATTGGAATATACAATGGCAGATGGTGATAACATTGTTGTTGAACAAGATGAATACACCAAGGAGTCGCAATACATAGAGTTTTATGAAAAATTGAGAAAGGGATTTATTGCAAAGACTTCTATTCTTAATGTTGATTCTCACATAAGGCTTTTTACAAAAATGTTGGAAAGTGGAATAAGAAATATCTTGCATATTTCGCAGGGTTATGGGCTTAGTCCAACAGTTGACAATGCAAACAAGGCAATAGAAGAAGTAAAAAAATCTTATCCAGATGCTAATATTATTGCTATCGAAAGCGACACCACAACTGTGGGCGAGGGAATGGTAGTTAGAGGTGCATGCAAACTTCGAGATGAAGGAGAGAGCCTTGAGGAAGCAGTTAAGCAAATAGAAGGTTTTAAGCACCACATACAACATTTTGTGTTGGTAAACGACCTAAAATTTCTTGCACGTGGTGGCAGAATAAGCAAAGCCTCTGCTAGCATTGGCTCTATGCTTCAGGTAAAGCCAATACTGGAGTTTGGCAGAGATGGAAAGTTGAAAGTTTGCAGAAAGGAAATTGGACTAAAAAAGGCTATGAATTCTATCGTTTCAGACTATGCAAAATTTACAAGGAACGAGAAATTTCCTTTTATATATATTGTTCACACAGACAATTTGTCATTGGCACAACAATTGCAGGATATGCTTGCAGAAAGATATGATGTAAGACCAGAAATTCGCATAATGGGGCCAATAATTGGTGCTCATGTAGGGCCAGGTGCTGTGGCATATGCCTTTGTCAGCAACGAGGATAGACCATATGACTAATGATTTTTCAAAACAAAATCGCTGTTTGGATTGCCCAAGGGGTTGCCCTTTGGGCAAATCTTTTTGTGGCAAAAGTCAAGAATTTGTGCGTGTAGCAAAAGTTATGAGGCATCGTTTTGAAGAGCCTATAATTTGCCCAGATAACGGTAGTGGTGCAATATTCTTTTCCTATTGTTCGCTTAAATGTTGTTTTTGTCAAAATTATCAGATATCTCATCAAGGGCAGGGCAAAGATTTTTCTGTTTTGCAACTTGCCGAGTTGTTTGAAAGGGTGGAAAATAGCGGAGTTGCCAATCTCAATTTGGTTACACCAACCCATTACACTTCAAAGATTATTGAAGCATTAAAAATCGCCAAACCAAAAATTCCTGTCGTTTGGAATACCAGTGGATATGAGCGAAAGGAAAACATCTTAAAACTAAAAGATTATGTAGATATATTTTTGTTTGATTTTAAGTATTTTGACCAAGGGCTTGCCCAAAAATATTCAAAGGCAGGGGATTATTTTGAGGTGTGTTGCCAAGCACTCAAAACAGCAAGGAAAATTGTGCCAGAAGATATTATTGAAAACGGAGTGATGAAAAAAGGTATAATTGTTAGACACCTTGTCTTACCCAATGCCTATGAGGATAGCCTGAAGATTTTGGACAAGATTGCAGAACTTTTGGGGAACAATACAATTATAAGTATTATGAGTCAATTTGTTCCTTGTTATAAGGCAAATAATTTTAGCGAACTTCAAGATAAAATTTCGTTGTTGCAATACAAAAAAGTGCTTGCCCACGCAAAAAAATTGGGATTTGAAAATGGATTTATCCAAGACTTGACCAGCGCAACGTTAGATTATACGCCAGACTTTTCGTTGGATAGATTTGAAGAATTGTAAAGCGAGTAAAATTTTATTAGTAATCTTTTCAAAATTTAACATATATTTAGTTTATATACGGTATTGTTTGATTTGAGAAAATGACAACAAAAATAACTCTTTATAGGTGTTTTCATCATAAAAATTGCAAGATAAACCGATAAAGGTTGTCGTTTTGCCCAAATTTATTTTTCAATATTGACAACAACTAGTCGTTGTGGTAAAATCTTGTTAATTATAAAGAAAGTGAGGTAAAAGGATAATGTTGGATACTTTTTTGAACATTCTAGGGGTTATCGGAATTATCGTAGTTGCGGCATTTATTATTGTTTTTTTGTCAGACCTCTTCATTTCTATAGTTGATGGCACCAACGGAATATTCTTCAAACGCCACAAACAAAGTGAAGACAAACCTGTTACAAGACCAAAACTCCTCAATGCTCCAAATGAAGAACAAGAACGACCTGTTGTAAAACCAATACAACAAGAACAACCTGCAGAAGAATCTACTCCAAAGGTAGAAGAACCTGCAAAAGAAGAACCTGAAACTCCATCTGATGTAGATATGGAGCAGGCAAAGGCTGAGGAAGAAGCCTTGAAAGCAAGAAACATTCAACCACAACAACCAATAGTTGTGCCTGTGGAAGAAGAGGACTTGGATTCTATCGTAAGCGAAATAACTGAAGAAACAAAGAAAGTGGTTGCTCAACTAGATGAAGAGAGGAAATCTCAAAAAGAACTTGATGAAGCAAAGAAAAGTGCAGAAGATGCGTTGACACAAGCACAAGAAGCACAAAAACAAGCAGAAGATGCACAAAAGCAAGCAGAAGATGCAGAAAATCGTCAAAGAGAATTGGAAGAAAAGATTGCAGAATTACAAAAACAAATTGAGGACGACCAAAAGACAATAAAAGATTTGGAAGAAAAATCTGCAGAACAATCAGCCACAGTTGCATTGCCAACTGCCAGCAAAGAAGAATTGCAACAAAGGTTGGAAGTGCTAAAACAAAGACTTAAAGAGAACGAAAAAGAACTTTCTGCCAACAAAAAAGAATTTTTGCCACTTAGAAGAGTAAATATGACACTTGACAGTGACAAGAGGAAACTTCGCAGAAAAGAAGCCATTGTTGCAAAACAAAAAGTTGTGCTGTATGGTGTAAATAACTATGTGGATATAGACGAAGAAAAAGCAAACAAACTTACACAAGAACTTGACCTTTTGGAAGGACTTAGACTTTCTGTTCAACATTGTGAAGAAGTAATGCAAAAGAACAAGGATAGATATCCAATACTAGAAAGAGCAAACGCATTCCTAAACAAAAACCATGATGAACTAAAGAGTGACATCGCAGACCTAGAAGAAAAAATTAGACTTATTGAAGAACAGCAAGCAAAAGAAGCAGAACAAGCAGAACAAACAGAAACAGAAGTAAAAGAAAATGCAACAGACAACGGCAATAATGACAACTCTGTAAACAACTAAATATTATTAAAAACAAGAGAATTTTGAAGAAAACACTATTCTCTTGTTTTTTTTATTTTTATACTCTTGTTTAGGGCTTTTTTGTTTTGATAATTTGAAATTATGTGATAATATTTAGTCTGTGTATAATAGTGGTTACAGTTTGATTTTAGAAGAAATAAAGGTTGGTATTAGGGGGTAAAATGAAATTTTTTGAAAAAAAACGAGATATCCCAGTAAAGAATAAAAAAGTTAAACTCGGTCTTGCTCTTGGTGGCGGTGGGGCAAGGGGTGTAGCTCATATCGGTGTTCTTAAGGCTTTTGAAGAAAACGGAATAACGTTTGATTTCGTTGCAGGGACTAGTGCCGGCTCTATTGTGGGAGCAATGTATTCCTTTGGAAAAACTCCAGAGGAAATGCTAAAAATAGCGAGAACACTAGATGTAAAAGATATAAGAAAGAGCAAATTTTTTATGCCATCAAAGACTGATGGAATTGAAGATTTGATAAAGCAAAATTTGGGTGATGTAGATGTTTCGCAGTCAAAAATTCCTTTTTCTGCTATTGCTGTGGATTTGATTTCTTCACGAGAGATTGCCTTTACTCGTGGCAACCTTTCCAAGGTAGTTGCTGGAAGTTGTGCAGTGCCGGCAGTTTTTGTCCCTGTGGAGTATGAAGATATGCATTTAAGTGATGGCGGACTTCAAAACAACATTCCTAGCGATGTGCCAAGGCATTTTGGCTGTGATTATGTAGTTGCAGTAGATGTAAATTCTACAAGAGGATATGGCACATCTTCTCTTAAGGTGCTAGATGTTATTTTGGCAACAATAAGAATAATGAGCAAGAGTAATTGCAACAAGGGTTATCTAAATGCAGATATTGTGGTCGCACCAAGTATGAAGGAATATAAATCTACCAAAATTGATGATATTGATGCGATGTATGCAGAGGGCTATCAAGCAGGGCTAGAAGCAGTGCCAAAGATTTTGGAACTGATATCCAAAAAACCTAAAAAAGCACATAAAATTAGATTTAAGATTGCTAGTGAACAAAAACAAAAGATAGTGTGAGGTTGTTATGAACAAAAAACAAGATGATGATTTAAGAAATTTTGCAAAGAAACAAATAAACAAACAGATTAACAAAGGGAAAAAGAAAGCAGTAAAAAACATTGAAAAGATTGCTCGTGGCGAAAAGGTGCAAACCAGGGCAATGAGTGAAAAAACTAAGGCAAAGACTGCTTTTAAGTTGGTTATATACTCTATATTGTGGGTTGCGCTTATAGTCAGTTTGTTTTTCTCGTCAACTATCGAAAGACAAATAAACAAAACAACATTTCAATTTGAAACCGCAGTTGCAACTGGGGAGTATAAGGTTCACTTTATTGATGTAGGTCAGGGAGATTCTACACTTATCCAACTGCCAGACAATAAAACGATGCTTATAGACACAGGTGATCCAAGCGCCAAAAACGCCCTTGTTAGATACATAGATGCACTTAACATAACAACTATAGACTATTTTATTGCCACCCATACAGACAATGACCATATTGGCAACGCACCAACAGTGTTCAGCCTGTATGAAATTAAAAATTTTTATGCACCAAAATGCTATTCCAATTATGAAACTAAAAATAACAAAATAGAAAATCCAAATTATAAAGTTGTAACAACAAAAATTTGGGAAAACACCATAACCAGTGCTTATCAAGAAGAAGGACTAACATTAAAGCGCAACGAGGCAGACGAACAAATTACTGGAGAAGACTATTCTTTTGTATTTTATGGTCCAAGTGAAGTTAAATATACTGATGTCAACGACTATAGCCCAATTATAATAGCCAACATTTGTGGAATAAAATATGTATTTACGGGTGATGCTAGTGTAGACACAGAAGAAGAGTTTTTGAACAACTACAGTTCTGCAATTTTATCAACACCAAGTGTTTTTGATTGCAATATACTCAAGGTAGGGCATCATGGCAGTGATACATCTACTAGCCAGGAGTTTTTGGATGTTATTCTACCAGAAATTGCAGTGATAAGTGTAGGAAAGGATAATAAATATGGCCATCCAAAACAAGAAGTGTGTGAGAGAATGGAAGATATGAATATAGAAATTCGCAGAACAGATGAAGAGGGAAGTATAGTCTTTTCTTCCAACGAAAGTATGCCTGTTTCGCAAAGCAACTTCAACCACGTATCAGACTCTTATGTAGAGTGGAAATATATCGTTATAGTTGGTGGAATTGTGCTTGCAATATCTTGGTTTGCATTTTTCAGTAGGAGCAAAAAGAAGGCAAAATAATAGCAATCTTGTGCCAAAACACCTTGTTATTGAAAAATATAACTTTCAAAAATTGGGTCTTTATTTTTCAATTTATATATGCTATAATGCTTTTAGTATGGAAAAGTTAATTGGTATTTCAACTTCAAATATTATAACATTGAGTATCACATTGGCTATTTTGATTGCTTTGGTGGTGGCTTTTTGTATTGCAGTGCCTGTAAAAACATGGTGGAGTGCCTTGTGGGCTGGCGCCTATGTTTCTGCTCGCAAACTATCTTCGCTGAAGTGGCGAAAGGTTGATTATAGAACATTGACATCTTGTTATATCAAGGCAAAGAAGGCAAATTTGCCTATTAGTTTTGACGACCTAGAAAGTCATCTTTTGTCTGGTGGAAATGTTGTAGGATTGGTGGACGGAATGTCACTAGCTATTGCAAGTGATATTGTTTTGTCATTGGATACAGCAAAGGCTATAGATTTGGCTGGGCAAAATATTTGCAAAGTAGTAAACGAAACCATCAAGCCAAAAGTGGTAGAAAGTGAAACAATTTGCGCTACAACGTGTGATGGGAGAGAGGTTAAAGTGGTTGTGTCTATTGGATTGAAGGCTAGGATATCAAACACAATTGGTGGCTTGGGAGAAGATGTAATATTGTCTAGAGTTAGGGAAGGTGTTTTGAGTGTTATTGGTGGTGCAAAATCATACAACGACCTTATGCAAAACCCTGACCTTATCTCAAAATCAGTTTTGGCAAAGGGCTTTGCCAAAGAATGTGCATTTGATGTGGTGTCTTTGGATATCAAATCTATTGAACTAGGCAGAGATTTTGTGGCAGAAAAAAGAGTAGAACAAGACAAGCGAGATAGAGCAATAGCCCTTTCAAAAGCAGAAGAAACACGACTTTTGGCAGAGGCAAAGACGGAAGAGATGAGAGCCAAAGCTGAGGAATTGAACGTAGAAAAATTGCAGGCAGAAGCAGAGATACCAAAAGCACTTATAAAGGCATTTGACGAAGGCAAAATTGGGGTTATGGACTATTACAAATTGCAAAATATGATAGCAGATACCAATATGCGTAACACCATAACAAAAGACTATGTAAAGCCAGAAAAAGATGACGATGATGACGATGACGATTTTTTCGATATTAAAAATTAAAATATAGATAAACAACTATTGATAATAATTCTCAAACAAAAATTGTTCAAATTAACATCAAAAAGGAGGGAAGAATGGATATACTTTTTTATATTTGTTGTGCAACTTTTTTGCTCTCTCTTTTTATTCTAAAATTTAAGTGGTTTAAGAAAATTGGCAGTTTACTTGCAAAACCCTTCATAAGTTTAATGAAGAAAAATCGTGAGAAAAAAAGAAAGAAAGAGGTTGGAAAGGGAGAAAAAGGTGATAGATTTGGCAAAAGTGAAATGCAGATTAGACCGGTGGTTTTGCCTCCACAACTAAACCCACCAAAAAAGGAAAATACACAAGAGGTAAAGCCAGCACAAGAAAATGAAGTTAAGTCAAACAATGTTCCACTGACCCGTGAAGAAGCATTTGGCAGTGAATCTTTTGCCCCAATGCCAACCAGTGCAACAAGTGTAAAGAAAGACAACTCCTCTTTTGGCACGAAATTTGTTCAAAAGACAGCTGACAACAGTGCTAATGGGCAAGATAGGATAAAAATTGAAATTCCAAATAATGTTCTAAAAGCAGATAGCAGACAAGAATTTTTTGCCTCTAAAAAACCTACTCAACCTAGCGGAAAGGTAAAACCTAGTTCGCCATTTTCAACAAGTGATTTGGAAATAAATGATGAATATATAAGGCGAAATTCAACGTCAAGGGGCTTTTTTGAAAAGGGAAATAACACAGCAAGGGGATTTAGTAATAGTAGGGATAGAGATGCAATTATGGCAAAAAGACAAAAAGAATTTGAATCCTACAAGCGACAAAAGGACAGCCTTAATATAGACAACAAGGAAATTGACGTAAGCAACCTACCACCAAAACTAAAACGCTTGCTAGTTATGGGCATTTTGGACAAAAAGAATTATGACTGAAACTTTATTAATTATGTAGGGTTTGTAGCATCCAAAAAAGTTGAAAATCCTTTATAAAATATTATTTTTGCAGAAATCAAGCAGAAATATTTATATCGAAATATGTAAAAAGTGGAGTAAGATTTTGCTTATTTATATAAGAAAGCATAAAACTATGCTGTGCAAAAAGCCCTGCGCAGATTTTTTGCGTAAAATTTTGCTTATTGAAATAATATAAGACATATTTATTTGACAAAATGGCTTATATTTTCTATTATTATGTTGTATGTAAAAGAAATTTTGATAAAAAATATTTTTGTATTGCATATCAAATTTTCAAAGATAAAGGGGGATAGTTATGCCTGAAGAAAGTAAGGAAATGGAGTCAGAAAGAAATAGAAGGTCTTTGGTTGTTAATCACACAAAGAATATCTTGGGGGCAGACAATAGTCAGGTGCATATTTTCAAAACAAGTGCAGAATACGACAATTTGTTCCCAGTAGATGTGGCTGTGTTTGAACCAACAGAAGCCTTTAATGGTTATGTGGTGTCCACTGTGGGTTTAAGCGACTACAGATTTTCTGACAACGTTGCTAGGGCAGAACTTGTTATGGTTTTGCCATCAAGTTATAAGATGTCTTTTGAAAAGCCGGAATATGGTTGGGTGGTTAGGTTTATGGCACAGATGGCTCAGGCATGCATATCAGACAACAGTGGCGTCGTGATAGGACAAGTGTTCACATTTTCCAAAGATGGCAAGCCTTGCTTTGCAGGGACCGATTGTATAAGTGGTGTGATATCTTTTCCAGAGATGTTTCCATTGGAGTTTTTTGAGGAAAAGATCGGGCTAACTTACACTCATTTTTTGCAAGTTGTTCCACTTAATCAAAATAGATTGGAGAAGTTAAGGAGTGTGGGGTTTGAAACATTTTTGGACTTTGACTTGCACGATGCAGACGGCCCTGTGATGTTTGCGCCAGAACCACAAAAAGCAAAAGGGAATTCGCCAATAGACAAAATTATTTCGCACAATGAAGATATTCTTAATGACAAGTGAGTTTTGAATTTGTCAAGATTAGTTGTGTTTATACAAAAAGAATAAAACTGTTGCCACAAGGTTGTTCCTTGTGGTTAAACATATAATAAGGAAAAATATGAGAAGAATTTTAGGGATAGACCCCGGATTTGCACTGTTGGGTTTTGGAGTTGTTGATGAAGATGGTGGCAGACAGACTGCTGTGGATTATGGGGTGATATCTACTCCAAAAGAGCAGAGCATATCTCAAAGGCTTTTGACTATTCATCAAGGCATTTTGGCACTGATTGACAAATATCAGCCAGACTGTATGGCGATAGAAGAGTTGTTCTTTTTTCGCAATCAAACTACAATAATACCTGTTGCAGAGGCTAGGGGAATAATAATTTTGTGTGGGATAGAAAGAAATTTGCCTATGTATGAATATACCCCATTGCAGATAAAACAAGCATTAACTGGCAATGGCAGGGCAGAAAAGAAACAAATTCAGTTTATGGTCAAAAATATCTTGGGGTTGGAAAAAGCACCAAAACCAGACGATGCGGCAGATGCTGTGGCAGTGGCACTTACTCATTTGCAATTTAATGACCAATTAAGTGATAATTCGATATAAAACTTTGGAGAAAGAGATGTTTAGTTATTTAACAGGCAGGATAACAGATAGTGGCGAAGGGTGGATAACCCTTGACAATGGAGGTGTTGGTTATGAAATTTTTGTTTCGGCACTGGCACAAAAGACTTTGCTTGAAGCAGAGGGTGAAGTTAAAGTTTGGACATATTTTCAGGTGAAAGAAGACGGAATAAGCCTTTTTGGTTTTTTTTCTAAGGAAGAAAAAGAGGTCTTTCTCAAGCTTATCAGCGTTAGTGGTGTAGGACCAAAGGGTGCAATGGGTATGCTTTCTGGCATTTCTTACAATGATTTGTGTTCTATAATTGCGACTGGAGATGCAAAGACGTTGTCCAGTATCAAGGGGGTTGGCAAAAAGACAGCAGAGAGAATAATTGTTGATCTAAAAGACAAGGTTACCTTTGTTGGTGGAATGCCACAAACAGTGGCGGATAGCCTTTCGCAAGAGGTTGTTGATGCAGTGGAAGTGTTGTGCAGTTTGGGCATAACAAGGCCAGAAGCAGTTAAACTGGCAAACAATGTTTTTGTTGCAGGCGACACTGCAGAGGATATTATATCCAAGTCTTTTGCACAGATAAGAAGATAGAAAGTAGGAATAAATTATGAACGATTTTATCAAAAGCACAAAAATATCAAGTGATGTGGAGATTGAGAATTCACTTAGACCAGCAGTGTTGAATGATTATGTTGGGCAAGAAAAAGTGAAGGAAAGTCTGTCTATTTTTATACAGGCAGCAAAGGTGCGAAAAGAACCGCTTGACCATGTATTATTGTATGGACCTCCAGGACTAGGGAAAACAACTCTTTCGCATATTATTGCCACAGAATTGGGCACTCAACTAAAAGTTACCAGTGGTCCTGCAATAGAACATGCCGCTGACCTTGCCGCAATTCTTACCAATTTGCAAAAAAATGATGTATTATTTATAGACGAAATTCACAGACTAAATCATTCTGTGGAGGAAATTTTGTATCCTGCTATGGAAGATTTTTCGTTGGATTTTATCGTAGGCAAAGGTCCAAGTGCAAGAAATATGAGGCTAAAACTTCAACCTTTTACTCTTGTTGGAGCGACTACCAAGGCGGGTAATATATCTTCTCCACTAAGGGATAGATTTGGTATTATTCAGAGGTTGGAACTCTATGACGAGAAAGACTTGTCCAAGATTATCTCTAGAAGTTCAAAAATATTGAATGTGGATATAACTGATGAAGCAATTTTGGAAATTGCAAAACGCAGTAGGGGGACTCCAAGAATAGCCAATAGACTGCTAAAAAGGGTGCGAGATTATGCACAAGTAAGGTCTGGTGGAAAGGTTACACTGGATATTTCAAGAGAAGCCCTAAAATTGATGGATGTGGACGAAAGAGGGTTAGATTTTGTGGATAGACGACTGCTAGAAAGGCTTATCACCACATTTGGTGGCGGGCCTGTAGGGGTGGAAACCCTTGCAACTGCTATTGGGGAAGAAGTGGCAACTGTGGAAGATGTGTATGAACCATATCTTATAAGACTGGGGTTTGTTGCACGAACTCCCAGAGGGAGAATTGCTCTTGAGGGGGCATACAAACATTTGGGGCTGGAAGCCCTTTTGCCTAAGGACGTGAAGAATGATGGAAAAAATGATTGATTATACAAAGCGAAGCACATATTATTATGATTTGCCAGAAGAGTTGATTGCTCAGACACCACTAGAGCCAAGAGATTCTTCTAGGCTCTTGTGTTTTAATATGGACAACGGACAAATACAACACAGGCACTTTAGAGATATAATAGACTTTTTGCACAAGGGAGATGTGCTGGTATGCAACAACACAAGAGTTATCCCATGCAGATTGGTGGGTAAAAAATCTACTGGTGCAAATGTAGAAATTTTCCTTATAAAAAGGGAAAATCTTACCGATTGGCAGGCACTTGCAAAACCAGGCAAAAGACTTAAACCAGGGACAAAAGTGGTTTTTTCTGATGAACTTTCGTGTGAAATACTGGGAGATAATGATTTCGGTGGCAAAGAAGTCAGATTCTATTTTTCTGGCACTTTTGAAGATATTTTATCTAGAGTGGGTATGACACCTCTGCCACCTTATATAAAAGAAAAATTGGAAGACAGCGAGAGGTATCAAACTGTTTATAGCAAATTTAATGGTTCTACAGCAGCACCAACAGCAGGACTACATTTTACCCCAGAGTTGCTTGAAAAAATAAGACAAAAGGGAGTAGAAATTGTAAACGTTCTTTTGCATGTTGGGTTGGGAACGTTTAGGCCAGTAAAAGAAGATAATATCCTAAACCACGATATGCACGAGGAATATTATGAAGTGGAGCAAGAGGTGGCGGATACAATAAACAGGGCTAAAAGGGAAGGCAGACGAATCATTGCAGTAGGCACTACATCTGTAAGGACTCTGGAAAGTGCTGGGAAAACAGGAGAGGTAGTAGCGCAAAAATCTAATACAAAACTCTTTTGCTACCCACCTTATGACTTTAAGATAGTAGATTGTTTGATAACCAACTTCCACTTGCCAGAAAGCACCCTTATTATGCTGGTAAGTGCTTTTGCCGGTTATGAAAACACGATGAAAGTTTACAAAACTGCTGTGGAAGAAAGGTATAGATTTTTTTCGTTTGGCGATAGTTCATTCTTTTATAGAGATAAGGCAAACAAAGGAGTTGATGTATGAGCGAATTTGAATTCATTACCACACATATAGATAAAAATTGTGGGGCAAGAACGGGAATTTTCAAAACTCCTCATGGAGAGATTGAAACACCAATATATATGCCAGTGGGGACTCAGGCAACGGTCAAAAGTTTGACTCCAGAGGACCTAAAGGAGATTGGGGCTCAAATAATATTGTCCAACACATATCACCTCTATCTTAGGCCAACCAGTGAACTTATTGCCAAGGCAGGTGGATTGCACAAATTTATGCATTGGGACAAACCAATACTTACAGATTCTGGTGGGTTTCAGGTGTTCTCATTGTCCAATTTTCGCAAAATTAGTGATGATGGAGTAGAATTTCACTCTCACCTAAATGGCGACAAGCATTTTATGACACCAGAAAAATGTATTAAAATTCAAAATGACCTTGGCTCTGACATTGTTATGCAACTGGACGAATGCACAGATGCAGGCGATGGCGAAAAGGCAACCTCTCATGCCACTGCCGAAAAAGCAGTAAAAAGGACTTACGAATGGCTAAAACGTTGCTATGAAGCACAAAAAAATCCAAAGCAAATGTTGTTCCCAATTGTTCAGGGAAATATTTACAAGGATTTAAGACAAAAGAGCTTAGAGTTGGCTCTTCCTTATGTAAGATGTGGCATTGCAATAGGTGGATTGAGTGTTGGAGAACCAAAAGAAGTTATGTATGACGTTTTGGACTCACTAAAAGATAAATTGCCAAAAGATAGCCCACATTATCTTATGGGGGTGGGTAGCCCAGATTGTTTGGTAGAAGGGGTTTTGCGTGGGGTAGATATGTTTGACTGCGTGCTTGCGACCAGAATTGCAAGAAATGGCACAGCCTTTACTTCTCATGGCAAAGTTGTGGTGAAAAATGCAAAGTATAAGGAAGATTTTAGTCCGCTTGATGACAACTGTGATTGTGAATGTTGCCGAAATTATACCAAGGCATATTTAAGACATTTGCTAAACACTGGCGAAATATTAGGAGCAAGATTGCTTAGCAAACACAATTTGAGATTTCTTCTCAAACTTATGGAAGATATAAGAGAAGCAATAAAGCAAGATAGATTTTTGGAATTTAGAGAAGAATTTTATAAAAATTATAAAGAATAATGTTTTTTGATAAAAAAAATAAAAAAATAGCATAAAATGAGTTAAAATTATTTGCTTAAAAAGAAAAACTGAAATATAATATATTTATTAAAAAAATGAGGAGAAAAAGATTATGTTATTTATGTTGGGTGCAGAAGCAAACGGAAACGGAATAGGAATGACTATCTTGTTGGGCATTTTGGTAGTTCTTATGATTGTTTATCTTATATTTGGAACAATCAACAGAAAGAAACAACAAGAGCAAGCAATGAAGATGATGAACGAACTAAAAGCAGGGGATAAGGTTGTTACCAATGCAGGCGTGTATGGGACAATAGTTTCTATGAGAGAAACAAATATGGGCAGAGTGGTTGTTCTAAAAACTGGTAGTGATGACAACGAAAAAAATGCTAGTTACATCACAATCAACGCATCTGTTATTTTGGGGATTGATAAGAAGGAAGACCTTATTCTAGACGAAAATGGCAATGTTATTGACCCAAGCGAAAAACTCAAAGAAGAAGTTATGGGCGATGCTGAAAAAGGTGTAGAAGCACAAAAATCAGAAGAAGTAGCCCCTGTTGAAGAAAAGGCTGAAAATGTTGAAGAAAAGAAACCTGCAAAGAAGACTGCTAGCAAAAAATCTTCGGCAAAGAAACCAACTACAGCAAAAAAAGAATCAGCGGAAAAGAAAACTGCAGAGAAAAAAACTACAGCCAAGAAAACAACTGCTAAAAAATCTACAGCAAAAAAGCCTGCAACAAAGAAATCTGAAAACTAAAAAAATGTAGCATCTCTTTTGAGGTGCTAATTTTTTTTGAATAAAATCAAAATGCCTTTCATACATATTAACTAGCAGTAAAATCAAGCAATAGTCTATGAAATATTGGAGGAAGATATGGAAGGAGTTTTGGATAAAAAAGCAAATATCCTAGGTGTTTTGAAGGGTGTTCTTGTAGCAGTTTGTATATCCATTGTAGGGGTGTTATTATTTGCAGTGGTATATAAATTTGTTGCGATGAATGGCACTACAATAAAGATAGTAAATCAAGTTATAAAAGTTTTAAGCGTTTTACTTGGGGTTAATGTGGCTCTAAATGGGAACAAAACCAAAGGGGCAGTTAAGGGGTTGCTGATTGGGGTGATATATAGCATTGTCGCTTATGCAATTTTTGGGCTTTTATCTTCTACATTTACTTTTAATTTGAGCATACTTTATGATGCCATTTTTGCAGGACTTGTTGGACTAATTGCAGGTATTTTCTTGGTTAACCTCAAAAAATAGCCCAAAAATATTTAATTATAAAACCATCTAACAAAATAACCTATAAAACAACCACAGTTATATTTTTTAACTTTTTATTCCATTGTGTATTATCATTCTTTCATACACACTCATTCTTTCAAAGCGAATTTGAACAAAAATTATTGAGAAAATTTTACTTTATGAAGAAATTTTGAAAAGATTTGAGAATAAATTATGTTTGTGTTGTAATAGAATTTTTAAGGGAAATGTTATACTAATAAGAATAATTAGAAATGTTAGGGAAAAGCTATACTAATAAGAACAAACAGAATTTTAAGGGGAATGTTATACTATATAGAGCAAATAGAAATTTTACCCAGAAAAAAATATAGGGAATACAAAAAACAACCTAGATAGTTTTATTCTACATATTAAATGTAATATAAAATTGCAGAGGAGTGGACTAAAAATCCACTTTTTTTGTTTTGAAAGACAATTTTTGGTCAAAAATATGATAACTTTCAAAATTTTCAATAAAAAATCTCAACGAAATTGAAATTGTGATTGACTTAATTAGTTTTCTTTTATATAATAAAATGCATATTGAAAGGAGAAGGGCTTTAATGACCAAAACTAGTTCTAGAATTAAACTTGTGCTTGTGGCAATTTTGACAATAGTAGGTATGCTCCTTACTTTTGTTAGTTTTGTTATTCCAACCACCAATACCACTTTTCGTGGTTTTATTGGGGCAATAAACTATGGATACGACATCGCAGGGGGCAGATTGTCTATTTTTGAGGCGCAGAAAGAAGAAGGTATGAGTGATGCCGAGTTTGAAATGGCAGTTAACTCTACAGTTAGTAGATATCAAGAGGCTTTTGCTTCATACGGATTGGAAGTTTCTGGGCATGTGGATACATTGGGTGACAGCGAAAAAAGAACAATAAGGATCGTCTTGTCCAATTATGATGATGATAGACTTTCGGAAATGTTTTCTAAAAGTGGGTTGGGTTCAGACTTATTTTCATCTATATCATCAGAAAGTGGGATAAGCCTAAACACCAGCACATCAAGCACTGCCGAAGGGAGCATCACAGGAAAATATTTCAAAAAATGCTATGTCCAATCTGCTAGTTATGGCTCAACTGACTTTTGGTCTGTAGTTATTGAATTTAATGACGAAGGTCAACAGATGTTGAGAGATTTTACAGCAGATCACGAAAGTTCGGACAAACTATATTTGCATGTAAATGGGCAGAATATTTTGTATGATTCAGAAGGAAATGCTGGCAGGGCAATAAGCGAAACTGGGACGATATCCAGCCTAACATTGTCCTATCAGAATGAGGAGTTTGCAAAGACTTTAGCACTGCAAATTGCTAGCCTTTCCAAACCTATTACTCTAAAAAAGGTTGTTGACGACGACATTTCTAGTGGTTTGTCCACTTCTGTTGTAGGAATATTTGGTGATGCTAAGACAATGCTAGCAGTAGGGCTTGTTGCTATCGTTTTGGCTGTGATGATTTTCCTTTCTATAAGATACAGAATGTTTGGTGCACTTGCTAGTTGGAGTATGCTTGCTTTTGTTGCGATTTATGCCTTCTTGTTACAATCTATACCTCTAGTTGTTATGGATCTAAACGGCGTTTTGGGTGTAGTTGCTGTGTTTGCTATTCTTACTGCTTCAATGGTTCAAATTTTTGAAAGAATACGAACAGAATATGCTTCTGGCAAGAAAATTCCAAATGCTATAAGGGCTGGGTTCAAAAAGAATCTTTTGCCTACACTCGAAAAATATTCCTTTATGCTTATTGTGCTAGCCGTAGCTTATATCTTTGGCACACAGGGTATTAAGCATTTGGCAGTGGCAATGTTTGTAGGTCTTTTTGTAAACTACTTTATTCTGTTTGTTATGTTGCGAGGTGTTTGCTCATGTTATATGGTCTTAAACAGCACCAAAAAGAATTTGTATAATCTTAAAAGGGAGGCTGTGAAAAATGAAATCTAAAAGCAAAAATCCTCAATTTGATATTATGAAGTTTTTCAAACCTGCACTGATTATTATGATGGCTGTGGTGTTGGTGGCTGGGCTTTTGGTTGGCCTTGTTGGCTTTAATAAGGGAATGGACTTCTGTGGTGGGACTCAACTGGTTGTCCAATTTGAAAACAGCATAATAGATATCGAAAACGAATCAAATTTTAGAATTGCTTCAAATGGAATAAAAGAAATTCTGGCAGAAAATAATGTTAGGATAGAATCATTCCAAACTCAAGGGGAATATGGCACAAAAACTTTTGTTATTACATTCAAAAAAACTACCAACAAAACTTTGCAAGATATCAGAGTTGCGATAAACAAACACTTTAATGCATCTGAGGCATTTGATGAAGTTAAGAATGATGATATTAAGGTGGTGGAATTTTTGGGTGATGCATTTGATATGACCAGGCAAACAACTGAAATCAATGCCACTCAAAATTCATACTCTTGGTTTATAGTTGGTGCTGGATTGCTGTTTGCGCTTGTATTGGCTGTGGTGTATGCTTGCATAAGGTTTAAGACTTTGGGTGGGCTAACTATGGCAATCTCTGGCATTGTTGATGTGCTTTTGGCTCTTTCATTTGTGGCACTTGCTAGGATAGAAATCAACACCTATATATTTGCGGTAACTGCAGTTATCCTTTGTGTAAGTGTCTTTTCTACAGCAGATTTGTTGTTTGCAATAAAGGAAAAAGGAGCAGACCCAACATTAAAGATAAAATCTAACAAAGACCTTGTATCTTATGCAGTAGATGGCTTGTGGAAGAAAAATCAAATAGCATATTCCATTGCCTTGGTTATATGCTTGATAATTGGTATTTTAACCGTTCAAAACATTCTTCACGTTGCACTTGCTTGCATTGCAGGGCTAGCAGTGGTGTATGCAACACATTTGTTCTTTGTGCCAGCACTTTGGAGTGTTATGGTAAGACAAAGACACTATGTCCTTGCACACAATCTTCAATCAAAACAAGAAGAAGATGATGAAGATGAAGAAGTGGAAGAAGAATAAAATTCAAGCCGAATATCAGTTAACTATTAGTAGAGTATGTCAATTTTAGTGATATAAAACTAGCAAGTGTTGCCTGCAAATTGCGAATATTAGAGATTAAATGTAATTATCAAAACCTATCGCATAAAGTGGTAGGTTTTTTTGTTGTTAAAAAAAATTGTGCAAAAAGGTTGTTGTCAGCTAGGCAAAAATATGATAATATTTATGTATGAGTAATATAGAATATAAAAAAGAGGAGATTGCAAAAAAATATAACATCTCGCCTATTGTTTTGGAATTGATGGCAGGCCGAGGTGTTACCTCAGAAGAAAAATTAAAACAATACCTAAACCCAACTGATAGTAGTTTTTATAATCCATTTTTGTTAAGCGGAATGAAGGAACTGGTTGAAAGGATTAAGTTGGCTATCAAAAACAACGAAAAAGTCCTCATTTTTGGTGATTATGATGTTGATGGAGTTAGTGCAAGTGCAATTCTTATTAAATACTTTGCAGAAAGAAATTTTTATGTAGATTATTTTTTGCCCAATAGATATGTAGATGGCTACGGACTTACAAAAGACTCTATTTTGAGGGTAAAAGACAAATTTAATCCATCTCTTATTATTACTGTTGACTGTGGCATATCTTGTCACGAAGAGGTGGAATTTGCCAAAGCGCTTGGCATTGATATTGTTATCACCGACCATCATGACATACCAGAAATCTTGCCAAATACTATTGTTGTTGACCCAAAACTTCCTAATCAGCAATATCCATTTAAGTCATTGTGTGGGACAGGGGTTGCTTTTAAGGTGGTGCAGGCATTGTCTGGTTTGGAGGAAGCAAAAAAATATCTTGGCATAACCGCAATAGCAACGATAGCAGATATTGTTCCCTTGGAAGATGAAAATAGGGCAATTGTAAAGTTGGGTATGGCTACTTTCGAGAAAACTTTGCCACTAGGGATAAAGATGCTATTTGAGGAAAATAAAATGCAACTTAACTGTTCTTCTACAGATATTGCATACAAACTTTCGCCAAAAATCAATGCCGCTGGCAGAATGGGAGATGCTGGAGTTGCACTAAAACTTTATATAAAAGACGATAAACTCTTGCTCAAAAACACCATTGCAAGCCTTGGCAATCTTAATACCGAAAGGCAGGCTCTTTGCAACAGAATTTATGATGATGTGGTGGATAAACTTTCTCAAATAAACATTGCAAATTATAAATCCATTGTTCTTTTTAGCAAAAAATGGGATAGTGGAGTTTTGGGAATTGTGGCAGCAAAAATTGCAGGGGAATACAATCGTCCAACAATACTCTTATCTGATATGGGGGAGGAGTTGCGAGGAAGTGCAAGAAGCATTAATGACATAGATATATTTAGCGCAATATCCAGCACCAAGGAAACACTGGAAACTTTTGGTGGGCATAAAATGGCAGCGGGACTCACAATTAGGAAAAAGCAGTTTTCTGATTTTCTGTCTAGCCTCAACAATTATTTGGATAAACATTATTCTCCAGATGACTTTTTGCCATGTGAAAAGTTTGATATGGAAATTAAGCCAGAGCAAATCTGTGACAAACTTATCTCTGATTTGGAACTTATTGAGCCTTGTGGTTGTGGTAATCCAAAGCCTGTGTTCAAAATGGAATTGTGTGATGGAGCAACTTTTTCCACTATGCCAAAACACCCAAGTCATTTGACAATTTTTAATAAAAATCTCAATATTATTGCCTTTAACAGTTACAAATATTTGCCACTGCTAAAATCTTCTACAGATAGAAGTGTTCAGATGGAATTTCAAAATTCAAGTTATAAAGGGAAAAAATATTATAAGGGGATTGCAAAGGACATCTCAACAGGCAAATTGACCAAACCAAAGAGTGATGATGTCCTATTAGGAGAATATCTAAAACAAATGTCTTATGGCTCTTGTGGCACCAAAAAGACACAATTTTGGGACAAAAACAAACTTAAACAAATTATAAAACAAGCCAAACAAGATGCATTTGGCACATTATTTGTGAGTTATTCTTATGGAGCATACAGGGAGTTTTGCATAGAAAATGCAGACTTAAAAATCAATCACTGTCTGTATGAGATAATCAAAAATAGTGGTATGAATAGCATAGTTTTGTGCCCAACCAGTTTTGACAATTTTGGCTCTTACAAGAGGATAGTTTTTCTAGATGGTGTGCTGTCTAGTGGGTTTTTGACAGAGATTGCAAAACATTCTGGGGCAACTCTTTTTGTGCCTGCGGATAAAAAAATTGACAGAAAAATATTTGCTGGGCTTTCTACCGACAGAAAAGTTTTTGGCAGATATTTCAAACTACTCAGCGACTTTGCATCAAAGCAAGAAAGTTTTTTGAGTGATATTTCACTTTTCAAACAACTTCAAAGTAAGGATAGGAGTATCAACTTCAAACAATTTATATTCAGTCTGTATGTATTTTTGGAGCTTAAAATATTTGAGATTCAAGATGATTTGGGATTAAAATCGTTAAAAGAAAACAAGAAAGTTGTTTCGCCATTGACCAATTCTTCTTTTTACAATGAGGTGTGCCTAACACTAAAATCGGTGTAATAAGCATTTTATAGTCAAAATTTTGATGTAAAAGTGCTTGACAAATTGTTAAAAATAATGTATTATCCTACTATACCTACAGCAAGGGAGTTCGCGTTTATACTCCAAACGACTTGCTTTGTTGTGTGGTGAATATAAAAGGAGAATAAAATGGACAAACAAGTTAAAGACGAAATTATCAAGAAGTATGCAAGAAATGAAAAAGACACTGGTTCAACAGAAGTCCAAATTGCAATTTTGACAGAGAGAATCAATCATTTGACTGAACACCTCAAGCAAAATCCAGCCGACAAACATTCCAGTCGTGGACTTATGAAAATTGTTGGACAAAGAAAAGGTCTTTTGAATTATCTTGAAAAACAGGACCTTGAGAAATTTAGAAGTTTGAAAAAATCTTTGAATATAAGATAATTTAATAGCGGGTTTGAGATAGACAATCTATTTCTGCCCGTTTTTTTAACTAGACTTGTAATATAATTGACATTTATCCTTTGTTGTGTCAAACTAAAATAAATTTATAGGAGAGAAAAATGAGTATTAGTGAAAGTATTTTTGAAACTACCGTTGGTGGAAGAAAATTGACCGTTAAGACAGGCAAATACAGCGAACAAGCCAATGGAACTTGCTGGGTTAAATGTGGAGATACTGTTATTCAGTGCAGTGTAACCATGGCAGAAAGTCCAAGAGATGGGATAGACTTTTTCCCACTTGGTGTAGATTTTGAAGAAAAAATGTATTCTGTGGGCAAAATCCCTGGTGGATACAAAAAGAGAGAAGGTAGACCAAGCGACAAGGCTATCCTTACATCAAGACTTATAGATAGACCATTAAGACCACTTTTCCCAAAAGGGTTTTACAATGATGTCGCTGTTGTATGCACAGCATTATCTGTGGACCCAGATATTGCACCAGAGCCTTTGGCAATGATTGCCTCTAGTGTGGCATTGTCTATTTCAGATATTCCATGGGCTGGCCCAACAGGTAGTGTTGTGGTTGGTTGTGTTGACGGGAAGTTTATCATCAACCCAACTCAAGCAGAAAGAGAAAAAAGTGATATGCATGTAACTGTTTCTGGCACAAATGAAGCAATTCTTATGGTGGAAGCAGGAGCAAAAGAAGTGAGTGAACAAGAAATGCTAGATGCAATTATGTTTGCACACGAGGAAATTAAAAAATTGGTTGCTTTCCAGAAAGATATCGTTGCAAAGATTGGCAAGACAAAGAGAACTGACCTACCAATTTTCGTCCCAACAGAAGATATTGACAAGGCTGTTAGAGAATATGCAGACAGCAAACTTGACTATGCTCTGGACACAACAGACAGAGAAACTCGTCAAGCCAGACAAGAAGCACTAAACGAAGAAGTATTTGAGCATTTTGCAGAGATTTTCCCAGAGGGAAAGAAAATGATAGCTGATGTTCTTTACAAAATGACAAAAGAGAAGGTTAGAAGCAAAATCATCAACAAAGGGCAAAGACCAGACGGTAGAACACTAAAAGAGATTAGGCCTATTTGGTGTGAAGTTGGAGTGCTTCCAAGAGTTCATGGCAGTGCAGTGTTTACTCGTGGTCAAACACAAGTGCTTAATTGCTTGACTTTGGGGACTATTGCAGATGTTCAAAAACTGGAAGGCCTTGATGACGAAGATGCCAAAAGATATATTCATCAATACAATATGCCACCATATGCAACAGGTGAGGCAAGACCTCTAAAAAGCCCTGGCAGAAGGGAAATTGGGCATGGTGCATTGGCAGAAAGAGCATTGGAACCTGTTATACCAAGTGAAGAGGAATTTCCATATGCATTGCGTCTTGTAAGTGAAGTGCTTAGTTCCAATGGTTCATCTTCTATGGCTAGTGTTTGTGGTTCTACACTTTCTCTTATGGATGCTGGTGTAAAAATTAAAGCCCCAGTTGCAGGTATCGCTATGGGACTTATCAAAGACGAACAAAGTGGCAAGGTTGCTGTTATGAGCGATATTCAGGGAATGGAAGATTTCCTTGGAGATATGGACTTTAAGGTTGCTGGCACAGAAAAAGGCATAACTGCTATCCAAATGGATATTAAGATTAAGGGAATAGACAAAAACATCTTGACAACAGCCCTAAACCAAGCCAAAGAAGGTCGTATGCATATCCTTGGAATTATGCTTGATACAATCAAAGAGCCAAGAGAAAGTCTTTCCAAATATGCTCCAAAAATAATAACATTCAATATTGACCCAGACAAAATAAGAGATGTTATTGGCACTGGTGGAAAGGTTATCAACAAGATTATTGACGAAACTGGTGTAAAAATTGATATTGACGATGATGGCAAGGTGTTTATTGCAACCTGTGATGAAGATATGAGCAAGAGAGCCAAAGAAATTATTATGAATATTGTTACTGACGTTGAGGTCGGTCAGAAATTTGTGGGCAAGGTTGTAAGAATAATGCAATTTGGTGCATTTGTAGAACTTGCTCCAAACAAGGACGGAATGATACACATCTCCAAACTCTCCAAAGAAAGAGTAGAAAAAGTAACAGATGTAGTAAACATAGGCGATTCTGTTAGGGTGGAGGTTATCAAAGTAGATGACAAGGGCAGAGTAGACCTTAAACTTATTGAAAAACTTTGATAAATTCTACTGTAATAGCTATATCATCATAATTTGAATAAATGGCTATTTGCATTGCAATAAGTGCGATTATTTTGAAAATGGCTATTTGCATTGCAATAAATATGATAATTTTGAAAAATTGAAAGTTTGTATAACGATAAAAAAATAAGTCAAGAGATATCTCCTGGCTTATTTTTTGTTAAATAATATTGTTCTACACAATTTACATTATGAGTAGTTGCGAGAGAAACAAAAGTTGACTTTTGGGTATTTAGGCAACAAAAATATTACTTATGATTTATATTAAATTTTACATCATATATTATTTTGTTGTAAATTTTGCTTTTTTAATAGGAATTACATATATTGTGCATTTCTTTCTTCATTGCTGTATTCGCTAAGGCATTTTAGCAATTTGTATGCCCTTTGCTTGTGTTCAAAAAGAGAGTATTCTTCTTCTGATAGGGGATAATATGCCTCTTTTGAATTGTCGGCTCTTATAGATAGCAACTTGTCAAAGTTATCTTTGTCTTTTGCATCCAAGCAGTCAATTTCATCCTTTATCTGTTTGCTTGCCAGTCTATAATCTTCTTCCGAACTGCACCATAATGCATTGGATGCTTTCTCGGCAAACTGGTCTAGCATATGGTTGTAGTATAAAGGTTGGATATTTTTAATAGAAAACATTTTGAGAGATAGGAATGCAAACATATCAAACATATTGCTGGAAGAACATTTATTTCTTTCGCAAAGACCTAGCATATATTGATATTTGTTTTCTAGGTAGGCAAAAGTAGATTGCCTATCTTGAGGAGATATTTCTTTTAGCATATCATATATTTCTTGCTTGGTCGAATCATACACCCATTTGATGTCTAATTCCTTCTTTTTTTTGTTAACAAAATTTGATGTCAGACTTTCTTTTGCGATAATATTTTGTTTTGACAATCTGACCAATTTTTCCAAAAATTCTTCTTCATTTTTCATAGGATTCACTTCCTTTTTATTTTATAACACAAATATATCACATAATATTTTGGATTTCAATGGACAAAATGCCAAAAAAAATGTTTTTTTGTGCTATTTATAAAGGAAAATGTTACAAAAATATCCTTATTATTCCTGTTTATTTGCAAAAGTTGTTGCATATATATGAGGTATGAAGATTTTTGGATTCTTAAGCCCACGAGGTGAAAAAAGTTTTGTTCATGGCACTTGCAATGTCATTTTGGCATTGACTGTGATATGTGTATTTGCTATAAGTATTTTTGCACCAATTTTGCCATCTACTACCACCACTTCTGCACCTATTTACAATGGCAATAGACAAGGCAATATGGTTAGCCTAATGGTCAATGTTTATTGGGGAACAGAATATCTAGATGATATGCTAAACACATTGGAAGAAGAAAATGTAAAGACCACTTTTTTTGTTGGTGGGTGTTGGGTAAGTAAAAATGGAGATATGCTAGAAAAAATATACAATGCCGGGCACGAAATTGGCAATCATGGATATAATCATAAGGACCACAAAAAACTTTCACAAGAGGCACAAAGAAGGGAAATTGAAACTAATCATAAATTGGTAAAAAGCATTATTGGCATAGAAATGAATCTTTTTGCCCCTCCATCAGGGAGTTATAACAACACAACTCTTGCAGTTGCTGAAGAGTTGGGATACAAAACAATTATGTGGAGCAAGGATACTATAGATTGGCGAGATAAAGATGAAAACACAACATTTGTTCGTGCGACCAAAGATATAAAGGCGGGCGACCTTGTGCTTATGCACCCAACACAACACACAGCAAATGCCCTTAGCAAAATAATTAAAACACTAAAAGAAAAGGGCCTTAGTGTTGCTACTGTTTCGCAAGTGTTGGGGAATACTGTTTGAAAACAATTGTTTATAAGTCAAAAAAAAGTTGGAATTTCAATCAATTTGCAAAAAAAAGTAATATCTGTTGTTAAAAGGCGAATAAAGGGAAAAAATATTTTATTTGATAACCAATTTAATTTTCAATTTGAATAATAAGTGATATACTTAACCTTGTAAGGAGAAGATAATGAAACCAATTTGCAAGGTATTTGACAGTGGACTAAGAGCAGTGTTTACGAAGGTGGGCAAAAACAGACCAACCTCTATTTTTGTCGCAGTTGGAGTGGGGAGCAACAAAGAAAATTTGTCAAACAATGGCATTTCTCACTTTGTAGAACATCTAAATTTTAAGGGGACATCCAAGAGAACAGCCCAACAAATTAGTATGGAGTTTGAGGACATTGGCGCTGGCGCAAATGCATGGACTAGCAAAGTTGCCACTTGTTTTTATGCAACAACACTGCCAGAAAATATGGAGCATTGCTGTGAAATTTTAAGTGATATTGTGTTAAATTCCACGTATAGTAAGGAGGATATCGACAAAGAACGCAAAGTGGTGTATGAGGAGATTGATATGACCTCAGACGACCCAGAAAGTGTTGCTTTTGATATCTTTTGCAAGCAATTTTTTGAGGGAAATACCCTTTCTCAATCTGTTTTGGGTAGCAAGGAATCATTATCTAAAATAACAAGAGAAGACATAATAGATTTTGTCAACAAAAACTACACTCCGGATAATATGGTCGTGTCTATTGTGGGAGATTATGATAAGGAATATGTTTTTGATACAGTAGCAAAGATTTTTGACTCAAAGTTTAATAGCAAAAATAAGGTTTTGAAAAAGGCTCACAATCAAAATTTTATCCCACAAAAATCTTTTTTGCAGACGCAAGCAGATTTTAATCAAACACAGGTTGCAGTGGGTTTTCCATGTGATAACTGTTTTACAAAAGACAAAATGAATTATGCTCTTTTGTGCTTTATCCTAGGCGGAAGTATGAGTTCGAGATTGTTTCAAAAAGTTAGAGAGGAAAATAGCCTTGTGTATAGTATTTCTTGTGTGCCAGAATATTACACAAATGCAGGTGATATTTGCATAGCGTTTGGGACAAGCGAAAAAAATGTAAAAAAGGCATTGGAACTTGTGAGAGATGAAGTAAAATTGTTGGTGCAAAAAGGAATAACAGATGAAGAACTTGCAAGGGCAAAAACTTTTTGCAAAAGTTTATTGTTGTCCTCTTTTGAAAGCACTTCTAGCATCGCTAGGGCAGTGGCTACTAGTTATTTGACTTTTGATAGATTTATCTCTGTGGACGAAAGGCTTCAATCTTTGCAAAAAGCGAACAAGGAAGATATAAATGCCTTGGCAAAGAGGACTTTTGATTTTGATAAGTCTGTTACTGTCGTTTTGACCAAAAATAAAGTGAAAGGATTGGAGAATATTTTTGACTAAAGCAAAAATTTTTGTTCGCAAAATCGGTGTAAGGATTTTGAAAGTGGAAAACATTGTGTTATACTCTCTATATAAATAGTATTAAGTGGGGAAATAATGGAAGAACGGGAGAAAAATTTGTCGGTTATAAAAAAACAACTAGGCATCGTCATGATTGTTGTGGCGAGTATTTTGTTGTTTCTTACGACATTTGAATTTTTGCCAAGTGTAAAGTGGTTTTTCTTAGGCTCTTTTGGCATAATGATATATCCAATTTTGATTATGTCAATGCTTGCAGGTGTCGCCCTTACTATGAATCAAAAATTTGTTTATTCACCTATTTACGTAGTTTATTTGGGGCTTTGCTTTTTCTTTTTTGTTTGCGTCCTGCACACTATTTTTGCTGGAACGGGCGGGGCAAATATTTCTTATGGTGAATATCTAAGTAGTTGCTACAATGCTCACTATACCCCAGGTGGAGTGGTTATTGGTGTGTTCACTTATCCACTCTCAATGCTTTTTCACGATATCGCAGGGGTGGTTATCTATGGCATTGGGCTTGTTATGTCGCTTTATTTTGTTGCTTCATATCTCGACAGTGTCAAAAAACAAAACACCAGAAAGGCTCAAGTTAAACCTATTGCACCTGTGCAGAGAGAAGTGGCTACAGCGCAAACTGTTAAGGTCCAGCAAACTCCTATTGCAGAACAACCTCAAAAATCTGATATTTTGGCGAGCGAAATAAAAGAAAACCAGTCGGACGAAGATATTTTTATTAAGGATGAAAAAATAGCAGAACCATCGGTCAGTGAGATTGCAAAGCAGAAATTGGGGTTAAGCAAGCAAGATTTGGAGCAAAATCCTGCCGAACAAGAGGTCAGCGCCGAGAGTAAATTGTTTGGAGATAGCAAGGACAATGCAACATGGCAATCTAGGGCTTTTTATCAAGATAGACCACAAAAATTTGTGTATGACGAGCAAGAAGGCATAAAGTCAAAAAAGAAAAATCCTATGTTTGAAAAGAATAAGGAATATCTATCCACCATACACGACATAAACAATGTAAACGAAAATCCTATTATAAATGCAGAAGATTATGAAGACTACAAGCAAAAAATGAAGTTGTTTGGTGAGAAAAACAATGCCCCAATTTCTAGAGAAAACACAACGGGTGGCTATGATGCAACAAGGCAAGGCAACCTTAATGACGGAGTGATAAGAGCAGAAAGAAAAGGTTATTATGATGGGAATGATAGAAACTATGGCAATCAAAACTTTAATATTCATCAAGGGGTAGAGCCAGACGATGACAACTTTGGGATAGAGCCAGAAAGGGATAATTTCTCCAACATATCTGGCATTGATTCCATAAACTCTGATGTAACATTTGAGGAGAATAGACCAAACAATGTGTTTGATTTGGACAATACTTTTTCTCCTTCCAATTTTGACCTGCCAGATGACAACGAAGATGATTTTATTAAGCCAGATGAAACATTTCCAAAGACAAGAAAGGTTGGTTCTGCCAGCAATTTTGAAATTGGTTCAAAGCCTCCTTATAATGATTTAAGAGATACAAGAAGTGAAAGATTTATGGATAAGGTGGGAGATGATTCTGTAGAAGAAAGTCTTGGCAAGACGGTAAACCTATCTAATGTGCCACCAAGGACATTTAACTTTGAGGCCATAGGGGGAGGGCAATCTACTGCTAAGAAAGTTGAACCAAATTTTGAGTATAATTCCAATTATATAAGACCACCAGTGGAAATGCTAAAAACATACACCAATGAGGCAGAAAATATTGATTATCAAGAAAAAATTGATATTTTGGAAAGGCTTCTAGAGGATTTCCGAGTGCCAGCAAAAGTGGAGGCTGTAAGACGAGGGGCAGCAGTTACTAGATACGAACTGCATATGCCAACGGGTATTTCTGTAAAGAAAATCCAAGCCCAATCGTCAGACATTGCTATGGCTCTTGCTGCACGTGGTGAGGTGAGGATAGAAGCTCCAATCAAAGGCAAGAGTGCTGTTGGGGTGGAAGTGCCAAACGACACAATAGACACTGTTGGGCTAAAAGATATTATCGAGTCTGACAATTTCCAAATGGCGAAAGCACCTCTTACTTTTGCCTTGGGCAAGGATATTGACGGCAATGTAAAACTTTGCAACCTTGCAAAGATGCCACACCTTTTGGTAGCAGGTTCTACCGGTAGTGGTAAGAGTGTGTGTCTCAATTCGCTGGTTTTGAGTTTGATATACAGAACAAGCCCAGAAGATTTGCGACTAATTATGGTTGACCCAAAGAAAGTGGAATTTACCGTATTTAACGATTTGCCACATTTGCTTATGCCAAAGGCGATAACAGAACCAAGGAAAGCACTAGTTGCTTTTGATTGGTTGATTGATGAAATGGAACGCAGATACAGTTTGTTCCAAGGGGTATATGCAAGAAACATTGAGGAGTATAACTCTCAACCAGAAGTCAAAAACAAGCAAAAGCCAAAACTTCCTTATATTGTGCTTATTGTTGACGAACTGGCAGATCTTGTTGTTACAACAGGCAAAAAGGAATTGGAAGAAAGAATTATTAGGCTTACTCAAAAGGCAAGGGCGGCAGGTATTCACCTTATACTTGCTACACAAAGACCTTCTGTGGATATTATCACAGGAAGTATCAAAATTAACCTTCCAAGCAGAATTGCATTCGCAGTGTCCAGCGGTTTTGACTCCAAGACCATTTTGGATAGACCTGGTGCTGAGAAATTGCTGGGCAGAGGGGATATGCTGTATATGCCACCAGACGGAGAGATGATTCGTGTGCAAGGGGCATTTGTTGATACGCCTGAAGTAAAGGCAGTGTGTGATTTTATCAGAGATCACAACCCTTGTGTGTATGATGAAAACATAGAAAAGGCAATTATGAATGATGGTGCTCCAAATGGTGGAGATGCTGGTGGTGGGTTGTCATCCACTCCAAGTATGGACTCTCTGTTGCCTGATGCACTAAAACATGCAATAGAAAGCAGGCAAGTGTCTATTTCTATGCTTCAACGAAGGTTTGCCATTGGCTATCAAAGAGCCGCAAAAATTATTGATCAAATGGAAGCGGCAGGATTTATATCTGGCTCAGACGGTAGCAAACCTCGAACTGTCTTTGCAACAATGGAAGACTACAATAAATTGTTTGGTGGAGTATAAATTTGGAGTAAAAGATAAAATGCAAAAAACTGATGAAAAACTAAAAGTTGGATTTGTTTCGCTGGGATGCGACAAAAACAGAGTGGACACCGAGAGGGTTGTGTCCATTTTGTCCTGTTATGACCGCTTTGAATTTTCGCCCAAAGCAGATCAATGCGATATAATATTTATAAACACCTGTGCCTTTTTGAAAGCCTCTCGTGATGAAGCAGAGAGCATTATAAAGGAAATGAGTGAATATAAAAAACGGGGTTCTCTAAAATTTCTCATTGTTATGGGTTGCCTTCCTATGCTGGGGCCTGACGAAATGCTCAAAAAATTTCCACTGGTGGACAAGGCAATGGTGGCTGATGAATATGACAAGGTGGACAAAATAGTATTTGACCTTTTAGCAGAAAAGATGCCAAAGGGCAAGCGAAATGATGATTTTCGCAACAAGACAACCACAGGGCATTATGCCTATCTAAAGATTGCTGATGGTTGCTCCAATAGATGCGCCTTTTGTAAAATACCATATATAAGAGGCAATTATAAATCCGAAAAAATGGACAAGGTAGTTGCCGAAGGGGAGTATTTGTGCGAAAATGGGGCAAAAGAATTGATACTCGTTGCACAAGATATTACAAGGTTTGGTTGTGAAACCAATGGCAAAGAATCCTTGCCTTTGCTACTAAAAAAATTATCTAAAATAAAAAAATTAAGTTGGATAAGGTTGTTGTATTGCTATCCGGAGAAGGTAACTGACGAATTGATAGAGGAAATAAAGAACAACCCAAAAGTTTTGCACTATATTGATATGCCACTTCAACATATCAGCGATAATGTGTTGCACGCAATGAACAGGCAAAGCACTAGCGAGAGCATAAAAAATCTTATTGAAAAATTGAGAAAGGAAATACCTGACATAGCAATAAGGTCAACCTTTATGGTGGGCTTCCCAGGGGAAACTGATGAAGATGTAAAGGAACTTATCAAATTTTTGAAAAAGGCAAAACTTGATAATGTAGGCTTCTTCAAATACTCTAGAGAAGAAGGGACACCTGCTTACTTGATGAAAGACCAAATATCAGAAACAAAGAAAGATGAAAGGCTAGCATTGGTTCAAAAGACACAAAAAGCAGTGGCAACAAAAATCAACAAATCTAGGGTAGGAAAAACCTTTAAGGTGTTAATAGACAGATTTGACAGCGAACTAAATTGTTATGTGGGAAGGGCATATTTTTGTGCCCCAGATGTAGATTTCGAGATATACTTTTCTTCCTTTAAGAAGCACAAAATAGGTTCGTTTGCTGATGTTAAGATTATTAAGTATGTAGACGAAGTTTTTGTTGGGGAAGTGGAGCAAACAACAACATATTAAATTTTTGTTGGGGAAGTGGAGAAACAACATATTAAATTTTGGAGGGAAAAATGAATTTGCCAAATAAAATAACTTTGTTAAGGATTATGCTTATTCCATTTGTAATATTTTTCTATCTAGCAAGCAGTTTTATACCAGGTGCAAAACTTATTGCAACGATACTATTTATAGTTGCAGTGTTGACTGATTTTGTAGATGGAAAGATTGCTCGTGGACAAAATCTTGTAACAGTGCTGGGGACTTTTTTAGACTCTATTGCAGACAAAATGCTTGTGTCAACAGGCTTGTTGCTGGTTGTGTGTGACGGCACAATTCTTGCACCTATAGGGGTCATTTCGGCAATTATTGTTATTTGCAGAGAGTTTTTGGTCAGTGCATTAAGGCAACTTGGTGCTAGCAAAAATGTTATTATTTCTGCAGATATGTGGGGAAAGGTTAAGGCAACAGTGCAATTTGTTACTGTGGCAATGTTTATGTTTGTTGCCTATTTGCACAGCATATCTATATTCGAAGGGTGGTTTGCTGTGGCATTGAATATTGTTAGTTATATAGGTCTAGCCCTTACAGTTTTGCTTACAATAATGTCTTGTGTGCATTATTGCTTGGCGAATAAAGGGTTGTTTAGAGAGGATACTCCAAACAAAAAAATAGAACAAGGGAATGAAGAATGAAGATTGGGTTGATTGTTGTTTCGCAAAGCGAAATAATCTCGCAACACAAAAACAACACAACCAGCCTCATATGCTCTGCACTTGCTAAAAATGGACAAGAAGTCATTTTTTGTAAGGTAATAAAACCTCTATCCAAACTTGTTCAGACGGAATTGAAAGATGGCTTAGACGAGGTTGATTGTCTTATTGTTGCGTGCGAAAATGAATTTGAAAAAGTTTATATGTGCAAAAAAATTTTGTGTGAGATGTTTTCCTGTCAAATGTCGAGCAGTGTTTTTGCAAAAAATAATATAGAAGAATATTCTCAAAAAAATAACATCGTTCTTAAAAAAGATGATGTAACATATGCGCAAATGCCAGAGTTTGCTAGGACAATCAAAAATCCAAAAGGGGTGTTTCAGGGGCTTTTGCTTGAAAAGGAAAACAAATCTCTCTTTCTTTTGCCTTTGGAGCATGGAGAATTGAGTTATATATTCTTTTCTTCTGTTTTGCCATATATTTTGAAGTTTCAACCAGCAACTAGCAAGACTTTTGTGTTAAAAACCTTTGGGATAAGTCTTTTGGAAATGACTTCTCTGCTTAGGGAAAATATAAAGAATAAATATGGGATAGAAGTGGTGTGTAGCGAGTATCTTTTGGCTGGAGAGGTGGTTTTTTATGTGCCAAAAGGGGTGCGAAATGACTATGTCAACAATCTGATTATGACTGCCTACTCCAAATTGTTGCCTTATATTTATTCCGACAAAGACGAGTCGGAAGTGGAGTTTGTATATTCACTGCTCAGTTTGAGGCATCAAAAAGTGGCTTTTGCAGAAGATTTCACTGCAGGTCAGATGTGCCAGATGATGTTTGCTAATATAAAAGATGCAAACAGTGTGCTTGCCGAGAGTTATATCGCGACCACTGGAGAAAGCAAAACAAAACTGCTGGGAGTGGAAGAAAAACTATTCAAAAAGCCAAAAATAGATTTTGCCGAAGTGGCTTATCAAATGGCACTAGGTGTGCTAGAAAATTCTGGAGCAGATGTTGTTGTGTCTAATTGTGGCGACATAGAGGAGGGAGAAGTATTCTTCGCTGTAGGCAACAGTGAGGGGATTCACGTCTTTTCTAGGAAAGTAGAAGGCTCTAGAGAGCAAAAAATAATGATTGCTAGCAACGCAATTTTTTTTGAAATGATAAAAAAAATTAGGCAAAATGATTTTCATTTGGGGCAAACTGTTGTATAATATAGGTGTAAAAATTTACAAGGGAGAGTCTTATGGACAGAGAAAAAAGTGTAGAACAAGCAATATTGCAGATAGAAAAACAATTTGGCAAAGGTGCTATTATGAAGTTGGGCGAGCAACCTATGGAAAAGGTTGACGTCATCCCAACAGGTTGCTTGGTGCTAGATAATGCGCTCGGTATCGGTGGAGTGCCAAGAGGGAGAATTGTGGAGATATATGGACCAGAATCCTCTGGCAAGACAACAGTTTCGTTGCATATTATTGCCGAAGCACAAAAACTTGGTGGAACAGCCGCTTTTATTGATGCAGAACACGCCCTAGACCCTGTGTATGCAGGACATTTGGGGGTGGATTTGGACGAATTGTATGTTTCCCAACCAGACAACGGAGAGCAAGCATTGGACATTTGCGAAACACTAGTAAAAAGTGGCGCATTTGACTTGGTTGTTATCGACTCGGTCGCAGCCTTAACCCCAAAAGCAGAAATTGAAGGTGAAATGGGCGAGAGTTTTATTGGATTGCAAGCAAGGCTTATGAGCCAGGCATTAAGAAAATTGGCTGGCATAACCAACAAAAGTAAATCTTGTGTTATATTTATCAACCAACTTAGAGATAAGGTGGGTGTTATGTTTGGTTCTCCAGAAACAACAACAGGAGGCAAGGCTCTTAAGTTTTATGCAAGTATTAGGCTGGATGTAAGGAGAGTGGACGCACTGAAAGATGGTAGCGACATAGTGGGCAACAGGACAAGGGTTAAGGTTGTCAAAAACAAACTTGCTCCACCATTTAAGACTGCTGAGTTTGACATCATCTATGGCAAGGGAATTTCTAATGAGGGGTGCATAATTGATCTTGCTGTGGAGCATAATATTATTGCAAAGAGTGGTTCTTGGTTCTCTTACAATGACGAAAAGATTGGTCAAGGAAAGGAAAATGTAAAATCCTTCCTAGAAAGACATACAGATATTCGTGATGAGATAGAGCAAAAAATCAAAGAAAAACTCTCTGCGCAAAATGAATATTCCGCTGAAGAAGAATAAATACAAAAATGAGGGCGGTTGCTCTCATTTATTTTGGAGGAAGAAATTATGAATAAATTGGGAAAAGTATTGCTGTCTGTAGTTCTGTGCCTAACTGTTATGTTCACACTTACAGCGTGCACAGGGCTGGGCGGACAGATTGTCGTAAACAAGAATGGAAAATCAGCATACGAAATAGCAGTAGATAATGGTTTTGAAGGCACAGAGCAGGAGTGGTTGGCATCGTTAAAGGGCGAAAAGGGAGAAGATGGAACATCGGGCAAAAATGGCTCTGACCTCACAGCAGAAAGTTTGTTTCAATTCGCAGTGTCCAAAGGTTTGTATGAAAACACAGAGGAAGGTTACAAACAATTTTTGAAAGATTATGGCTCGAATGTTATTGCAGAAGATTCATCTTCTATTCAAGAAACAGTTGCAGAGTGCATAAATGAGGTTGTTAGCATATATTGCCCTATAGATGGTGGGGTTCAACTAGGTGCTGGTGTGTGTTATAGTATGGATAGGACAAACAAAATAGCATACTTTATTACAAACTATCACGTGGTTTCGGTGGAAAGCAACGGGACTATTGCTCCAGCAACCACAATCAAACTATACACTTATGGCAATGAAACATTGTTGCTAAGTAATGGGGTAATAGATTATGGCAATGGGGCTATAGATGCAACCTATGTTGGTGGCAGTGCAGCATATGACTTGGCTGTGTTAAAAGTGAAAGGTGATGCTTTCGCCAAATTGTCTGCTACTCCAATTAGAGAGGTAAAATTTGCAAACACCAACAACATTCAACCAGGAAGCAGTGCTATTGCAATAGGCAACCCAATGGGTGAGGGAATATCTGTTACAAGTGGGGTTGTTAGCGTAGATAGTGAATATGTTATTATAAGTTATGCAGGTTATTCAAGAAGAATTAGAACAATAAGAATAGATACATCTATCAATTCTGGAAATAGTGGCGGTGGAGTATTTAACGATAAGGGCGAACTTATTGGCATAGCCAACTCAAAATACTCAACTTCTAGTTATGAAAATGTTGCCAATGCAATTCCAGCAAGCAATGTCAAGGTTGTGTGCGAAAATATTATATATTTCCACGAACAAAAGTTGCAAACAGAAGAACTAGATAAGACGGTCGGTGTCCACAGGTTTATAGTTGGATTTAAGTCAATTATTGGAGATACAAGCAATAGTTACGACGTAATTACAAAAACAAACATTAGAACAGAACAAATTATTGTGGTAGAAGTTCTAGAAGACTCCAAAGCAAGCGAAATAGGTATGCAAGTAAATGATGTTGTGCTTGGTATTAATATAACACGTGCAAGCGGTGAGGTAGAGGAAGTAAGATTCTCCAAATTATTTGAAATGACAGACATAATGCTTACTGTAAGACCAGGAGATAAGGTGCAATTGGTTGTTTCAAGGGTTGTGGAACAAGAGGGTGTTTCAACTACCAACACAGTAACACTTGATGAAATACTAATTGAAGTTGAGGGATTTACAGAATACAAAAACAATGATTCTATGGCATAATTAGTTGATTCAAAACAATTTACTTGTATTTAATAGTTTCTATTGGATGCAAGTGCCTATAAGCATTATATAAATGCCTAATTTACACTTTATATTGATAAAAACAAGACCAGTTTTGGCCTTGTTTTTTTGATTTTTATAAACTTAAAATATATTTAATTGTTGCTAATATATATATGAAAATATAAAAGGTAACAAAATTAGAAGATTGTGTAGCAATAGATACAGGAAGTTAACAAAAGACAAATTGCAATAATTAAAATTTAGTTGGTGTTTAGCCTAAGTTTGTTCTCTAGTAGCATTTGATTTTCTGCTGACAATGTAGATATTGCTTGAGATAGCAATGCCTTATCTTCAGGAGTTAATAACATACTTTCCAAAGCAGAAGTCTTGATTATGCTCACACCACCACCTTTTCCTCTTTTTGTGATTGTTGGGATACCTGCACTCTCAAATTCGCTAAGATATCTATATACTGTTCTTGTAGAAATTTCAAATTTTTCTGCTAGTTGTTGGGCTGTTATGCAATCCTTATTGCACAATTCAAGCAAAATCCCTAGGGAAATATATTGTTTCATCTTTTACCCTCCTATTACTGTAACTGATTATATCATCTATGTTTTTATTTGTCAAACATATGTTTTATAAACAATAAAATTTGTTTTTTGGTATATATATTTTTTGCTACTGAAATCAATTTTACTGATAAATAATACATAAAGTTGTCTTAGAGTTTTTGTAAATCTTTTTTGAATACATATTATTCTAAAGTTTTTTATTTATTGTAAAATATTTTAATTGAAGTATAAAAATTTTTTGTAAACCTTGTTTGATATAAATTCTTGGTATTTGGATATATTAACAACAAATTCATAAAATAGTAATAATGTTTGAAAAAGAATAAAGAGTAATGGTTTTGTAGAAAATCTTTGTTTTGGCAACAAAATAATGTTTTTGAGGGGGTAAAATTTGAATAATAAAGGCAAGAATATTTTGAAATTTATAACACCTGCTGTATGCAAAGAGGAGGCTCTGCTATCAGCCAATGGTGAAATGGGGGTATTGGTATATGGAGGGGCAAAGAGGGATACCATAAGATTTTGCCAGGCGGGTTTGTGTGAAACAAAGTGTGTGGACGAACTCCAAAGTCTTTGCAACTTTGATTGTAATAAAAATTGTGATTGTTGCAACTGTGGGGAGGATTGCCCTTGTATATGTGGCAAAAACAACGAGAGATACAAAGCATCAGATTTTACAACTAACAGAGGGGAGAATCTAAGTGAGAATAAGGATATAGAGCAACTTTGTGATGAATTTCCTGATCTGACTAAGGAATTTGATGAGATGAAAGTTTTGGTTGCAAAAGGGGAGTATGTAAAGGCTCAAAATTTAATGACGGAGAAAATATTGTCCCTTGGCAAGAAAAACATAAAAAAAAGGCCTATTGCTGTGTGCAATTTGAATTTTGACTTTGATGTGGAGAGTTCTGTTGAAGATTATTATCGTGCATTGGATATGGATAGCGGAGAAATAAAGGTTTTGTTTGAGGATAACAAAGGCATAATAGAAAGGAATATGTTTGTATCAAGCAAGACAGGTCTTTTTGTGTGTAAAATATCTGCAAGAGGTGGTAAGAAGATTGATTTTTCCTTTTGGATTTCTAATGCAGTGGAATATGATGAAAGAGATGAGATTGATTTGACAGATAATATTATGACATATTCAACATATGCTCCTAATGGACAAAAAATTGGTGTAGTATTAAAGTTTGTTCTTAGAGGTGGGAGTTTTGAACAGCATGGCAAAAAGATTGTTGTAGACGGAGCAGATGAGGTAAACATTTTTGCAAAAACCTTTGTGTGTGAGAAGATTGAGAAAAATAATTCTGGTGTGAACGAAAAAAAACAAAAAAATAAAAAACAAGAAATTGATAAAAATGAAAATGTTGTGACAAAAAATAGTGATGAAATAAATAAAAATAGCAATGATATAAATGAAAACGGTGATGAAAAGATAAATGTTGATACAAAAAGGGGACTTTTGGTTGAAAATACCAAAACAACAGAAGTAAAGATTGCAGGTAATGATAATGTTAGTGGAATTGATAAATTTGACAACAATCAAAAATATTTGGAGCAACATTTTTTTGATGCTCAAAGGCTGATTGGTAGGGCAAGGGGAAATTATGAAGATTTTTTATTGGAGCAAAAAGAAGTTTTTAGTAGCAAAATGAGTTTTCCTCAGGTGGAACTGGGAGATGGCGAAGTGGAGAGTGTTGAGAAAATGATTTTTCTCGCCCGTCAAGGAGAAATTATCCCTGACCTTGTTGAAAAACTTTGTAAATTTGGCTGTTATTTATTCGCTATATCTTCTGGCAGTTTGTTTGACTTTCCAAGTGGTGTTTTTGACTTGTGTTTGGGGCAAACCAATCATTATCTTCAAGTAGAAAACTTAATGTTTCCTTGTTTTTTTGGTGGAGATATCAGTGCAGAGGTGTTTTTTGACAAATATTTTGATAGACTTTCTGTGTATGAAGATTTATGCAAAAAAATGTTTGGATTTGAAGGGATTTTTGTTCCAAGTTTGCAGAATAGCAAGGGCTACCCAAGTTTTATTGAGGGGCAAAATTTACACAACAACAATGTAGCTGGTTTGATTTGTTTTTTTATCTACAAATATTATCTAAAATCATACGACCAAAATTTTTTGAAAAAGTCTTATAATTTTTTAACAAAAACTGGGGATTTTTATGCCAATTTCTTTGTTGAAAATGTCCAAGCAAAAACTTTGGAATCTCCTTTTGGCATTTCACCATATTCAAGGCCAAAGGGAAAAGTTTTTTATATTTCGCCCAATCCTATGGTGGATTTTGCTACTGCGAAGGGAGTATTTAAGATATTGGTTGAGGTTTGCAACATCTTGGGGGAAAAGGAACAAAAAGAAAAGTTTGAGAGATTGCTTTCTTTGGTTCCAGATGTTCAAGTGGATAATAACGGACTAATAAAGGAATACAACTTAAACGGTTTGCTTGCAGATGAAACTTCACCATTTATTTCTCACCTTGTGCCATATTGCATAGGAGCAAAGCGCTTTGAGACAAAGAAAGATTTTGAGGCATTGGTTGCCAATTCCATAAAGAGCAGATACCTCAATGCCACAGGTAAATATCGTTCCAATGACTTGTGCAGAATGGCTCTGGGGCTTTTTGCTTGTGGAGAAGGGGCTGATGGCTATGAAATATTGAAAACACTTATCAAAAACTTTCTGTCAAACAACTTACTATTTAGTCTATATGACCATCTTGGTTTTGGAATGGGGTTGATTGGGAGTAAAAACGACCTTCCATTTGACACAAATATTATGTTGTTTTCCTGCATAAAGAATATGTTTGTTAAATCATGCAAAAGTGATATATTTCTGTTTGACTCCTTTCCACAAGAACTGAGAAGATGCTCTATAAAATCTGTAATTTTGGACGAAGGAGTAATGTGTGATATGTGGGTAATCAATCGTAGAGTAGTAAGATTGCTCCTTAGGTCAAACAAGGACACATCTGTCAATGTCTATATGCCTCGTGGCACAAAAAAAGTAAAGGTAAGGGGTGCTTTGTTTGATTATCATCAAAATGCAATTTTTGGATTAGGGCTCAAGAAGAATAAAAAGAAAAAATTAAAAATTTATTTTGAGGGTTGAAAATTTTTTTTATAAATCTATGTTTCTGCTTGTGGACTTTGATAAAATATGATACAATATGTATGATAAAACTTTGGGTTTTGCCAAAGACTTTGGAGAAAATATGGAGAAAGTTTTTGAAGAATACAGCAACTGGGCTGGGTTGAATGTAACACAAAGGATAGAAGCATTGAAGGACTGTGTTAAGTTTTATGAAATAAAAACTGTGCAGTTTATTATGACTAAGGTTGTGCCACAAAGGCGTATGTCTTACAAAAAAGTCCCTGTAAAACTGGAGATTACCACAGAGCAAGTAGGCGGTAGAGATGTGTCATTTTCGGATAATATTGTTTATGTTGTCCAGACATCTTTGCTTGCAGACAAAAAACAACTGTTTTATGATGTAGCAAAAAACACCATATGCGCTGTCTTTTTGAATATGTTTTCCAACACTTCCACTGACCCAAATTCCAAGACAAGATTTGGGACATTGGCATCTAACTTTCTTGCAACAATTACCAGTGAATTTGGGCAGGGTACTGCATTTGAGCAGGACATAATGCAGGCTTTTGAGATGTCTATGTCTATGGCTACAGAGATGACTGCTGGCGAATGACCAACTCTAAAATTAAAACGACCATCTATAATTGAAGCAACAGTCAATAATTAAAATAATAACATTATAAAAAAACAACTAAAAATCCTCGCAAATTGTCATGTGAATGTTTTTTTGCAAAAATTCACTTGATTGCGAGGTTTTTTTGAAATAGTTTATCAAAAAAGAAGTTAGTTTTGCCAATTTAAGTCTATGCTAATTTACTTTTTGTGTGTAGATAATTGGACATAAGTGCCAAGGCAGATTTATCTTTTATTTGACGATTTTGGTGCGGTTATTTTTAGGATTTGGTGCATAATGTTCTCCGTTCCGTGTGTGAGCGTAGAGGCAGTTTGATTGCTCATTGCAGTGGCTATTGTTATGGAGTTTTGTAGAGTTTTTTCTATTTCCAACATCAACGACTGTGGAGTTAGGTCTTTTTGTTGTATTACACTTGCAAAGTTTTGCGATTTGAAATATTCTGCATTTTCTACTTGGTCACCACGAGAATTGCCCTTTGGTAGTGGAATGAGTATCATTGGCTTTTTGAGTGCAAGCAGTTCGCAAATTGCACCAGAGCCACTGCGAGAAACTACAAGATCGGCAAGGGCAAAAAGATGCTCTATCTCAAAGCAAAATTCTGCTTGAAAATAGTTTGGATGCTTGATATTAGGGTTAAATTTTCCTTTGCCTACAAGGTGAATTATATTGTATTTTTTGCAAAGGGTAGGCAGTGAAGAAAAAATCACATCATTCAAATCTTTTGCCCCAGTAGACCCTCCTGTTACAAGAATAAAAGGTTTGTTAGAAGGAGCAAGAGAGGAGATTTCTAAGCCTTTTTGCTTGTCGCCATAGAAGAGTTGTTCTCTTATTGGAGAACCTGTGAATACTCCATTTTTTAACTTTTTGGCAGTGGTTGGAAAGGTGGTGCAAAAAACTTTGGACATTCTCGCAATACACTTGTTTGCTAATCCAAGAGTAAGGTCAGATTCGTGCCCAATTATAGAGATTTTTTGAAGTTTTGCCCCTATGCAAACAGGCACTGCAACATATCCTCCCTTAGAAAATACTAATTGAGGAGAAAGGTTTTTTAGTATTTTTTTGCATTTGAGGCTGGATTTTATTACTTTGAATGGCAAGAGGAGATTTTTGAAGATATTTTGTCTAACAAACTTGCATGTAGGCACTTCAAAATATTCCACATCTTTTTGATGAGAAATCAGTTCTTTTTCTATTCCATTTCCACCAATATAGCAGATTCGGTCAAAATACTTTCGCAAGTGGGGGAGTAGGCTGATGTTTGGGATAACATGACCTCCTGTGCCACCGCCAGTTAACACAATAGTTTTCATAACTATAGTTTATGAATTTTTTGCAAAAAAATTTAATAAACATACAACTTTGTTATAAAAAACTGTATAAATATAATAAAAAATGCATAAATATTTGAAAAATTGTGTGTAGGCGAGTTTTTGAGGGATTTTATAGCAAAAACTTTGCATAAAAAAACAAAAAAATTCAATTATTGGTTGGACAAAATAAATTTGTGTGCTAAACTTTTGTTGTAAAAGAGTTGAAAATTGCTTGATTAGTGGGTTTCGTTGGGGTTTTGTGGTTTGATGATAAGACAAGTAAAAGCACACTAATTATTGAGCATTTTCGGTATAAACTTTGGAGGAAATTGTGGCAAAAAGTTATGATTCAAAAGACCTAGTAGTGTTGGAAGGGTTAGATGCAGTTAGGTTAAGGCCTGGTATGTATATTGGCTCTACGGGGAGCAAAGGCGTCCATCATATCTTGTGGGAGATTGTAGATAATGCTATTGATGAGATAACCAATGGTTATGGTTCAAAAATAGAGGTTACATTGCACAAGGACGGTTCTGCAACAGTAGAAGATGACGGTAGGGGTATACCTGTGGATATTCACCCAGCATACAAAATTTCTGGGGCGGAACTTGTCTTTACAAAGTTGCATGCAGGGGGCAAGTTTGACTCTAGCAACTATAATTATTCTGGCGGGTTGCATGGTGTGGGGGCTTCTGTTACCAATGCACTGTCTACTTATCTAGAGGCAGAGATTTGCAGAGGAGGGAAGAAGTATGAAATCCGTTTTGAAAGTTTGGAGGACAAAAAGGGTAAAGTTCATGGTGGTGTAGTTACCAAACCTCTTACAGAGATTGGGAAAACTAATAAAACAGGGAGTAAGATTACGTTTATGCCAGACAAAAGGATATTTTTGGACAATATCCTTGATGGCAGTGTAATAAGGCGTAGGCTTAAGGAGTTGGCTTTTCTTAACAAAGGGCTGGAAATAGTTTTTGATGACGAAAAGGACGACATAACACAAACTTATAAATATGACGGTGGATTGGTGGACTTTATTGAATATCTCAACGAGGCAAAGACACCACTATTTAGACCTGCTCTTTATATAGAAAGTGAGAACGACAGGCTTAAGATGTCGGCATCTATAGAATATACAGATAGTTATACCGAGAGTTTTTTCTCCTATGTCAATAATATCCCAACCACAGAAGGTGGAACACACGAACTGGGTTTTAAGACAGGGCTTACAAAGGTGATGAATGATGTGGCAAGAAAGTTAGGCCTCCTAAAAGACAAAGAGGATAATTTGCTGGGGGAAGATTACAGAGAAGGTATTTCGGCAGTGTTGTCAGTCAAGATGAGGGATATAGAATTTGAAGGTCAAACAAAGACCAAACTTGGTAATCCAGAAGTTAAGGGGATTGTTGAGGGTATGGTAATAAAGGAACTCTCTCGTTTTTTTGAAAAGAAAGAAAATGCAAAGATTGCTTCTATTATACTAGAAAAGGCAAAAGGGGCATCTAGAGTAAGGCTGGCAGCCAAGAAAGCCAAAGAATTGACAAGGCAAAAAAATAGCATAGAAAATAGTAGCCTTGTGGGAAAACTTTCCAACTGCACTGGCAAAAAGCCAGAACTAAATGAACTGTTTATAGTGGAAGGAGATAGTGCTGGTGGGAGTGCAAAACAGGCAAGAGATAGAGGTTTTCAGGCTATATTGCCACTGAGAGGAAAACCTTTGAATGCAGAAAAAAAGAGATTGGACCAAGTGCTTGCCAACGAGGAGATTAGGTCTATTATTGGCTCTCTGGGGACAAGCATTGGGGAAGATTTTGATATTTCCAACTTAAAATTTCACAAGGTTATTATTCTTTCAGATGCTGACCAAGATGGAGCGCACATAAGGGCTATTTTGCTAACATTTTTCTTCCGTTATATGAAGGAACTGATAACCAACGGAAACGTTTATATTGGCTTGCCACCACTTTATAAGGTGGAAAAGAAAGGTCAAGTGGAATATGTGTATTCGGACAAGGAACTGCCAGATGCAATAAAGAGATTTGGCAAAGGTTATACTATACAGAGATACAAAGGACTAGGCGAAATGAATGCCGAACAGTTGTGGGAAACTACTATGAACCCACAAACAAGGACTCTGGTGAAAGTGGGAGTTGATGATGTGGCGAATGCAGAGTTGCTGATAACTACTCTGATGGGCAATGACATAGAGGCAAGAAAGAAATATCTTTCGGAATATGTGGACTTTAATAAGGTAGATAACTTTATGAAGTTGGACAAATAAGCAAGGACTAGCCCTTGCGAATTTGGTCAAAATTAGCCAACATAAAAGATTGAAATTACGGGGATTATTATGGATGATGAAGAAGAATTTCTTCCGCCAGGCGCAATAGATGGGCAGATTGAGATTGGCGAACTGTTTGTGCATGAGGAAGAAAAACCTAAAAATGATGATGATGAAAGGGAAAAAATAGAGGTTGCCGATGGGCAAATGTCTATATTAGATGAACTGTTGGCTAAATGCAAAAAGGATAGTTTGCAAACAAAAAATGTTGACGAAAATCAAACACAAAAGGAAGATGAAAATTTGAAAAGTAAAGACAGCAAAGACAAATCGAAAACACTAAACTCACTGCTTGCTAAGATTGGTGGAGAACCATCAAAAGTGGTAAAAAATATAACAAGCGAGAACAAAACACCAAGCAAAGACGCAAAAGCCCCTAATAAACCTGCAAAAGTGGAGAAAAATGTAGAAAAAGCCACAAAAAAGACTGAAAAAGACGAAAAATTAACAACAAAATCGCAAAAAAGCAGTTCAAAATCAACTAAAAGTGCCACAAAAGACAGTGAAAAAGGCAAAAAAGGGACAAAGGCAACAAAAGTTGAGAAAGAGCAAGTTTTGAAAGGTTCAAAATCGGCAAAAGGCAAAAAGGGTAATGAAGAGGAATTAACTTCAACCAAAAAAGAAGCAAAAGTTGATAAGGAAGCAAAAAATAGTAAAAAAGAGCCTGAAATTAAGAAATCAAAGTCATCTTCACGCAAAAAAACAGAGGAAGTTGACCCTGATATTTTCTTTGACAGTGATGAAAACCAAAAAGTTAGGCATGATGTGGAAGATTTGAACAAGGGCTTTGAAGAAGTTGATAGAAATGTTGGAAGAAATGTTTTTGCTGACCTTGGAGATAGAGATGATTACAAAAATTTGAACAGAGTTGACATAGAAGAAAAAGTGTATATGGAGAACTCTGGCGAAAATATTGGCGATGGTCTGTTGTATAAAAACCTGGACACAGTGCTACATGAGAGTATGATACCTTATTCTGAGCATGTTATTTTGGATAGGGCTTTGCCACGAGTGGAAGATGGGTTGAAACCTGTTCAGAGAAGGATTTTGTTTGCTATGCACGAATTGGGCAACACTCCAGACAAACCATTCAAAAAGTCTGCTCGTATCGTGGGTGAAACTTTGGGTAAATATCACCCTCATGGTGATGCTTCTGTGTATGATGCAATGGTCAGATTGGCGCAAAACTTTAATATGCGTAATATTTTGGTGGAGGGAAACGGAAACTTTGGTAGTGTTGATGGCGACCCACCAGCAGCGGCTCGTTATACAGAGGTTAGGCTAGCACCAATAGCATTGGAGTTGCTACGAGATTTGGACAAAAACACTGTAAAGTGGGGGCTTAACTTTGATGACACTCAAAAAGAACCTCAGATGTTACCTGGTAGATTTCCAAATATTTTAGTTAATGGTTCATCGGGTATTGCAGTGGGGCTGGCTACAAATATCCCTACCCACAACCTTGCAGAAACGATAGATGGTGTGGTGGCATATATTGACAACCCAAACATAACACTAAAACAAATGATGAAGATTATCAAAGGGCCGGACTTCCCAACAGGTGGGTATATTTTGGAGAGTTCGGAACTGTATAAGGCGTACGAAACTGGTCGAGGCAAAATATATATTAGGGCAAAGATGCATATTGAAGGAGCGGGAACAGATAGAAAGAGCATTGTAATAACGGAATTGCCATATCAAGTGAACAAGGCTAGTCTTCTTCAAAAAATTGCTGGATTTAAGGATGAAGGGAAGTTTGGTTTTGAGGGCATTGCAGAGATAAGGGACGAGTCGGATAGGCATGGGCAAAGGGCTGTTTTGCGACTTAAGAAAGATGTGAGTGTCAACAAAATTTATGAGTCACTGCTAAAAAATACCGAACTTCAAGGCACTTTTGGAGTGAATATGGTGGCTATTGCTGGTGGTAAGCCAAAGCAAATGGGTCTGTTGGACATTATTTCTTATTACAGTGAGTATCAGCGAGAAGTTGTGTTAAGAAGAAGCAAGTATGACCTAGAACAAGCGGAAGAAAGGGCTCATATTTTGGAAGGGCTTATCATTGCAATCAAAAATATTGATGCAGTGGTCAAAATTATCAAGACTTCTCCAAACACCACAGAAGCAAAGAAAAGGTTAAGAGAAAAGTTTATCCTTGACGACAGGCAAGCACAGGCAATACTGGATATGAGGCTGGCAAGATTGACAAGTCTTGAAGTGAACAAACTTCAGGAGGAGTTGAAAGGGTTAAAAATTCTTATTAAGGAATTGAGGTCTATTGTGGAAAGCCCAAGAAAACAGTATGAAGTGGTCAAATCCGAATTGTTGCAAATAAAGAAGCAATATAAGAGCGAAAGGCTTACCAAATTCCTAAAAGATGATGAAAAATTGGTAACAGCGGAAGAAATTGCCGAAAAGGAAAATGATGTAAAGGAATTGGTTCTTCTAAAAACTGCAGAAGAAACCTTTAAGGCTGTGCCATTAAAACAATACAATTTGAGTGGAAAAGAGTTGGAAGAAGGCTCTACGTTATCACAAGTCCACACCCTCAAACTTAATGTTACTTCAACCTCAAATATTATTGCTTTTACCAATTTTGGAAATTGTCTTAAGATGGCTGTTTCATCTTTTGGAGAAAGCAGATATAGGGATAAAGGCTCGGTGGATTATTCTATATTTAGGGATCTTGGCAAAGACGAGCATATTGTGGCATTGTTTGATGAAAAAGATGTGAAGGGGAAAGAAAATCTTATATTCCTAACCAAATTTGGTATGATAAAAAAGACTGCTAGGGAGGAATATACTCTGCTAAAAAAGACCTATCAAGCAATCAAACTGAAAGAGGGAGATGAACTATTGTCCGTTGTGCCAGAGCCAAAGGAAGACTGGACAATAATGTTTGTTACAAAAGACGGAATGGTTCTTAATGCAAAGACTGATGATATACCTTTGCAGGGACGTGTGGCAGGTGGTGTTAAGGGGGTTGCTCTTGGTGCAAAGGATATATGTGTGTGTGCTAGCATTTGTCAAAAAGATGCTGGCGAGGTGTTGATTGTCTGCGATAAAGGATTGGCAAAACGAACAACTGTAAAATCTATTGAGCAGAGTGTGAGATATAGAAAAGGGCAAAAAATTGTTGGAACAGGCAACAATGTTGTGTTTGCAGATGTGATAACTGAGCCAAAAACCTTGTGTGTGATAGATAGTAGCAACGAACTTCACTTCAAAACCACTGACCTTGTGGCAATAGATAGTAGAACGGGTAAGGGTAAGCCATTTGACAAACAGCAGAAAAACCTTGCTCCAAAGAAAGCCTTTTTGCCGATAACATAATGGACCTTTTGGGCAAAAACAAAAGAAGTGATTGTTATATTTGATTAAAATATTTACAAATTATTAGTTTACAAATAACTATTACAAAAAGTGTGTGTCGTGTGATGCATACTTTTTTTTGTAATATTTGTTTGAGATAATCAATAAAAATATATAAGTAAAAGTGTTTCTACAAAACAAGACACATAAGGACAAAATTGGCTTAAATAAAAAAGGAGAAAAGAGGTATTATGAAGAAGCATTCAAGAGTATGGTTTGTTGTTTTGAAAAGCAAAACTATGAAGATTGCGTTTTTTGTTTTGTGCTGTGCTATGTTGCTTAGTTTTAACTTTGGTGGAGAGAGCCTTGCAAGTGTTTTTGTTCAAAAAAGTCGCAAATTGCCTATTTATTGCGTGCAGAATGAGAAGAAGGAAATTGCACTAAGTTTTGACGCTGCCTGGGGTAGTGATAAGACGGAAAAGATATTACAAATACTAGATGAACAAGGTATAAAGGCAAATTTCTTTTTGGTGGGAATGTGGGTGGATAAAAATGAAGAACTGGTAAAAGAAATTGACCAAAAAGGACATGAAATTGGTACACATAGCAACACTCATCCAGATTTTGTAAAGTTGTCTAAGGAGCAGATGGAGTTGGAACTTGCTACATCAAAAAAGAAGATAAGCAACATAACTGGCAAAGAAGTAACACTTTTTAGGGCTCCATATGGCTCTTATAACAACACAGTTTTGACCATTGCAGAAAATAAAGGGCTAAAAACTATTCAATGGGATGTGGATAGCCTAGACTGGAAGGGTATTTCTGCAGGGCAAATAGCTGGCAATGTGATAAAAAAGGTGCAGAGTGGCTCGATTATTCTTTGTCATAACAACGCAGAGCATATTGTGGAGGCTTTGCCATCAATTTTGACAACTTTGAAGGTCAATGGATATAAGTTTGTTACTATAGGAGAGCTTTTGTTGGATGGAAATACAAAAATTGACCACACAGGGCGACAAATTGCATGCTGATGCAAAAAAAACAAAGGGAGATTGAAAATGAATTACGAATTGATGGAAAACAACAAGGTTTTCCTTAAGGGGATTGTTTCTTCTGAAGCAAAATTTAGTCATGAGGTTTTTGGAGAGGGCTTTTATGAATTGAATATCAAAGTTGCTCGACTTTCTGACAACTTTGACATTGTGCCTGTTACTGTTTCCGAAAAACTATTGGCAGGGGATTGTTTTGCATTGGGCAAGGAGGTTGCTATTAGGGGACAATTTAGGAGTTATAACAAGATGGTTGACGGTAAAAGTAAGTTATTGCTGACTGTTTTTGTGCGAAATATTATAGAAATGGACGATTCTATCAATCCAAATATTGTAGAATTGACTGGGTTTGTGTGCAAAGAACCTGTGTTTAGGACGACCCCTTTTGGCAGGGAGATATGTGATGTGTTGTTGGCAGTTAATAGGGCTTATAACAAGTCAGATTATTTGCCTTGTATTGCTTGGGGAAGAAATGCTAGATATGTAAAAACAATAAAAGTAGGTCAAAAGGTAGATGTGGTCGGCAGGATTCAGAGTAGAGAATATCAAAAGAAATTGTCTGACACAGAAGTGGAAACTCGGGTTGCATACGAACTTTCTATCGGCAAAATTCATCTTTCGCAAGATGAGCAAAGAGAAGGCGACATACAACTTGCATAAGTTATAAGTTTGAAAAAATATTATGTAATATAAATGTAAAATATATATCAAGTTAGAGTGATATAAAAAAGTTAAATTGTAATAAAAAAAGTATATAATTGTTTTATACTTATAAAGATTGCATATAACAACATGTTTGTATCAAGGTATTTTATTGATTAAAGATAAAAGTATAAGAGAAAAATTAAGAGAATAATTTATGCATAAACCTTTGGATTGCGTGTCTGAAGGTTTTTTGTTATATAAAAGCGCTTGTAGCAAAAGAGAGGGGATAAAATAAAAACTTTGAAAAGAATAAACTCGTTTTGCAATGAATTTTCGCTTATTGATTCAATATTTTAACAAATATCGAACAAATGTTTGATAAAAATGATATTGTGGACTCACACTGACATATTTTGGGTTGTATCATTGGCTAACAAAATGATTTTTTGCTTAAAACTGGTGCTATTTTGAGCAAAAAAAATAATTTTGTAAAAAAATATTAAAAAATATTAAAAAATGTGTCACTACTTCTTGACTTTTGAAAATATGGCTTATAAAATGAAAATGTAGGGTGGCGAAAAATGTAGAAAAAGAGAGGATTTTTTATGGATATTGAAATTTGTTGTAAGGCGCTATTGTCTATATATAAGTTGCTACCAGCATTGTGTGATAGTATAGACAAGATTGTGGTAGCAAGGGCGATTGCTCCTGTTACGGTGGAAAATGAAGGGACGTTTAGACAAACCAACTCGGTAATTGCCTTGTCATCACAAAAGGTTAATTTGATAAATGTAAAAGTAATGATGGACAAGACCTTGGCTCAGATGGATGAAAGTTTGGCAAGAATTATTATCAATCATTTTATAGACGGAGTGAAAAGTGATGAATGCGCAAAGTTATTAGGCTGGTCTAGAAGGGAATATTTTAGAAAGTCAAAACAAGCTCTTAAAAGTTTTCAATGGGGGTTTTTAACAAATCTTTTGAAGGAAAGGAAGGTTTATGACGAATTTTTTAAGGGACTGTTTTGGCAAGACACAATGGAAAGAATTGGCACTTTTGCAAATTCTGGTGGCAAAATAGAAAGTTGTCCAGATATGGTTTGCAACCTAATTTTGAAGAGATTGAGGAGAATATTGTAAAAGTCCTGCAAATGTAACAAATTTTTGTGTGGTTGTCGTTAAATGGTGTGGTCTGTGATGTCTTCTATTTGGCGTATTGTTTTGGAGTTAAGTTTGTTTTTGGGGGTGTGAGATGTAAGGGATTTTTCTATTTTATAAGGTTTTAGCAGTAGGTATATAAGCAGTAGAACTGGGAGTGTGGTGAATAATATTATCAATATCTTTGATAAAAGAGAGATGTTTACCAAATTGTATAGATAGTCGTTGCTTTCGCCAAAAGGGGTTGAAAGAGGGGTTGTTTGCTCGGTGTTGAGGGGAATATGTGACAGTTGGTCGGTAAGACCTTTGTAGATGTAACCACTCTCGCCAGTTGGAGTAGTGCCAAAATACCACGTAGAACCTCTGCCAGAAATATTTTCTTGCCCTATAGACTTGCCATAATACTTAATAATTGTGTTTTGCTCAACGGTCGTTATGACTGTTGGGCTTTTTGATGTGGGGTTGGCAACCATTTCTGTTCCACCTGGGGTATAAACCCTAAAAGTTACACCCTCGAGATAAGGTGTTTCTGGGGTTTCTTTTACGGGAGTTACAGAACTTTTGAGGACAAAGCCTGTGAGGTCTTGATACATAACTTTGTAGAACAAATTGTTGTAATCGGAAAGTAGCCCTACAAAGTAACTTTCTGGGATTTCAAAAAGAATATTAGATTGTTCTGTGCTTTGGGCAGACTTATAAAGATACACTCCACTGGTTTCTGCACGAGCATAGACATAACTTGTAAGTGAAGGGGTAAGGCGAGGTTGAAAGGTGGCATATACGGGGTGGTGGAGGAGGGAAAAAGTGCCAAAGATAGTTGCAATAATGGATAAGATTGCAACTGCCAAAATAAAAAACCTTGTGCGAGAGGTTGAGTTGTGTTTGCTGAAAGTGTTTTTCAATTCTTTAACTCCTTTTGAGCAAGTTTTGAACGAAAATTTTGTTCGGCTTTGTCTTAAGAAGTTGAGATGTTTTGATAAGTTTTGTATCAACATTTTAGCAAAGAAAAACAAAAAATTGAACGGAGAGATTGTCGAAAGGAATGGATTATGGAAGAAAAAGATGAGAAAACAGAAAACCTAAGAGAAATTGTTGTCAAATTGCGTGATATTTATAACATTTTGCAATCTCGCAAAAATGATAAACTGGCAAATTACAACAAAGGGGAAAAGATACACAAAAAACAATTGGCTTTTCATCAATGCCAGAAGAAAAATAGGTGGGTTTTTGGTGGAAATAGAACGGGCAAAACAGAATGTGGTGCAGTGGAATGTGTTTGGCTGGCAAGGGGGATACACCCATATAGGACAAATAAAAAGGATTGTTGTGGTTGGGTGGTTAGTGTATCACAGCAAGTGCAAAGAGATGTGGCTCAGAAGAAGATTTTGAGTTATATCCGACCAGAGTGGATTGTAGATATTGTTATGTTGTCTGGCAGGAAAGATTTTGCAGAAGGTGGGGTAATAGATTTTATTAAGATAAAGAATGTGTTTGGTGGAGAGAGTGTGATTGGGTTTAAGAGTTGCGACCAAGGCAGAGAAAAGTTTCAGGGGGCAAGTTTGGACTATGTTTGGTTTGATGAGGAACCGTCAAAGGATATTTATCTAGAGTGCAAGATGAGAGTTATGGATAGGTGCGGAGAAATATTTGCAACTATGACTCCACTAAAAAATCTTTCGTGGGTTTATGATGAAATATTTATGAACAGAAATGGTGATGATGAGGTTTGGTATGAGCAGATGCAGTGGGAGGATAATCCCTTTTTAGATGCAAAAGAGGTGGAATATTTTGAAAAATCTATGAGTGCAGACGACCTTGAAAGCAGGAAATATGGACATTTTATTGGTGCTTGTGGCTTGGTGTATAAAGATTTTGACCAAAATGTGAATGTAATTGAGCCTTTTGATGTGCCAAAGGAATGGTTTGATACTATGTCTATCGACCCTGGTCTTAATAATCCTCTCTCTTGCCATTGGTATGCTGTGGATTACGATGGCAATGTGTTTGTGGTGGCGGAACATCTTTACGCACCAGAAGTCTGGTGCTTTTTTATATCAAAAATGGGGTAAAACAGGGGTGTTTGGCGGTGTTTCAGGGTGGAAGTAAGGCAAATCAGACAAATTTTAATCTTTGTTTGGTTTTATGATATTTCTGGTGCGTTAATTCTTGCATAGTTTTAGGGTGCAACACATACACAAAAAAGTCTGATTTTTTCAACAAAAAAGCACCGGTTGACCGGTGCAGTTATTAACTTATTTTTGCCATGTTTGGATATAACATTTGCAAGAATAGGTTGCCTCTGCCGACTTGATGACCATATCTATCATAGGTGTAATTGCCGTCAAATTTGGCAATTTGATGTCCATAGCCGTCATACAAATAATATGTAGAGCCAGAACTTTGTATTTTGCCAATTTGATGACCATACCCATCATAGCACATGGTATTACTGCCACTTTCCTGAATTTTGCCGATTTGGTGACCGTATCTGTCGTAAACTGTTTTTGACATAAAAACCTCCTTTAATTATTAAAAGTATAGCACAATTATTTAATTCAAAGCAAGAAAATAAAGTCGCTATGTGTCCGGTTTTTAGTACATTAGTTTTGATATACTATAAAAACACTAGGAGGCAATATGAAACCATACAAAGTAGAATTTGATGAAGTTATATCAGACAAAGACATTAAAGATGGGAATGTTATTATGCTTACAGGGAGACCTGGAACAGGGAAAACTTTGACTTGTTGTAGGTTGATAAAGAAATATGAAGGCAAATATAAAAGTCTCTATTTTAATTTGTCAGGCGATGGTTTGTCATACTGGTTTAAAAATAAAATCCCTGACAATATACTCAACAGGTATCACACTTCAGTTGAAATTATAAAAAAGGTTGAGGATGTTCTTTCAACTGAAAATTTGAAATTTGTTTTTATTGATTATTGGCAGTTGATAAATGACCAAGAAGAGTGGTTTATACGAAAGTTAATCGAATTCTCATACAACAATAAAATTGTATTTATTATTACGACACAATTGCCTAGAAAAATTGTAAAAGGGAAATATCAAATGACTATAAAGAAAAAATTGGCTAAAATGAATAATTTAAGCATCTGGGCAAGAAAGCACATTGTAATTTGCAGAAAATATGTATATGAATCAAGTGGCGTTGAAGATGATCTGGAGTATTTCGTGTATAGACATGGTTTTGAATAAAATTTGCCATTTCAATGTACGATTTGTTGGATATTGCGAAAAAATATGTTATACTTACAAAAGAGGTAATATTATGGCAAGTGAGTCAAATAAAAAACTTTCAATAATATACACACTTGAAATATTAAAAGAATATAGTGACGAAAACCATTTGTTAACTCAAGCCGATATTGCAAAACTTATATCACAAGTTTATGGTATGGAGTGCGAAAGGAAGTCTATCGCAACGAATATTGAATCGTTAATTGATTTAGGTATTGATATCATAAAAGTAGCACATAAAGGTTGCTATATCGGGGAGAGAGTTTTAGAGCCGAGTGAAATTTCGTTCATTATAGATGCGTTGTTTACAAGTAAATCGATAAATGGAAAGCAAGCAAAAGACTTATCTCAAAAATTATCGAATTTATTAAGTAGGCATCAACGCAAAAAATATAACTTCATTTATAAGGCAGACAAAGTAACCAGAACAGGGAATTATGACCTTTTCTATAATATTGAGATGATACAAGAGGCTATAAGTAACAACAAAAAAATTTCTTTTGTTTATAACAGACCAGGAATAGAAAACAAAAAGAAACCTTATGTTGTAAATCCATATTTTCTGATAAGCAGTCAGGGAAGATATTATTTGGTTTGCAATTTTGATTATTATAATGAGATTAGCAATTATAAGGTTGATTTCATCAACGATATAAAAATTCTTGATGAAGAACGCAAACCTATAACTGAAGTAGAGAATTATGAGAATGGCATCGATATAGCGAAGTATGCTAATGAGCACATATATGCATTCAGTGATAAGACAGTGACGGCAACTTTAAAACTTGCTGACGAAGGGTCGGCTTCGTACATAATTGAATGGTTTGGTAAAGACTCAAAGATATACAAAAAGGGTGATATAACTTTTGCGGAAGTTGTATCTAACGAGCAGGCTTTGATTTATTGGTGCATTCAATATGGCGAAAATGTTGAGTTAATACAGCCAAACGACACTAGAAACAAAATAAAAAATCTAATATCGATGATAAACGATAAATACAATGGAGGTAAGTAATATGGAGAGTGGTAAAAAACCTTTAGACGAGATTTTTAATGGTAACAAATATTTTTGTATACCTTATTATCAAAGGAGTTACTCTTGGGAAGAAAAACAACTAAAAGATTTTTATGATGATTTTGAAACGCAATATGTAAGTAATTACTATTATGGTACTATACTTTTGCAATCAAAAGAAAAAATAAAGAGTAGGGAAATCTTTGATATTGTTGATGGCCAACAAAGATTGACAACATTAATAATTTTCGTTTCATGTCTTATAAAGCGAATGAGAGAATTAAATTTCAAAGAAAAAGACTGTATCGACCTCGAAAGTTGTTATATTAAAGACGATGAGGGGAGATTTATATTGTCTTTGCAAGATGAGGACAACGATTTCTTTAATACTTATGTTCTTGGTGACAAAAATCCAACATCAAAAGAAACACCTTCACAAAAGAGATTGTTCGATGCGAAAGAGTATTTTACTAACGCACTTAACAATGTTGATGAAGGAAAAATAAACGAATTTATCGATAAAATCTATACAACAAATGTTTTAGTTTATTTGATGGTAAACGAGATTGAATCATCAATGATTTTTGAAACAACAAACGACCGAGGAAAAGCATTGACAAATCTTGAAAAAACAAAAAGTTTTCTTATGTATAAGGCGTGTGTACTTTCGGATGATGCATCGCAAATAATAAACAAAATTCGTTCAAGATTTAATGAAATTTATAGAGACTATTCAGATATTGAAAACGATGTCAAAGATGAGAATGCTATATTATACTATTCTTTCATCGCAAATGAAAAATGGGCATCTACAGGCAAAAAGAAAGATTATCAGCACTATATGGAAATAATGAAACAAAATGTTGATAAATTTATTACTAAAAAAGACTCAAAAGGATTGCTAAATTATATCGAGAATTATACTCTTCACATTAAAGAGTCTTTTGCAATCATGAAAAGTATATTGTTAAATAGATGCGATGAATTTCAAGATGTTTTAGCATTAGAGCGTGTTGCGAATTTTTATCCACTTTTTATAAAATGTTATGGATTAGATGAAACAGAAGGTAAAGACAACTTTAAATTGATTTGCAGACTTTGTGAAATTTTTAGTTTTAGAATCTATGTTATTCTTGGAAACTTATCAAACAAAGCACAAACAACATGGTATGCGCTAGCAAGAGATTTTAATGGTGATTTTCAAAAACTTGCAAGTGATATAGTAAAACTTATAAAAAGTATTGATACAGAGGATTCGTTTATTGAAAAGTTGCAAGATAAAAAGTTCTATACAACATATGAAACAAGTGAAAGAAATTATTTCTTCTGGAAGTATGAAAACTATCTTCGAGAAAATGAACAACCAACAGCGACACCTATGTCACATGACGATTTGTTTGAAAAGAAAAATAAAAAGTTAAAATTGTCTATTGAACATATAGTAGCACAAAGTAATAATGGGGAGCAAAGCAGGATCATAAGTGATGAATCTGTCATAAAGGTTGGTGTCGCAAGTAAGTTCGAAAAGGAATATTTGCACAGCATTGGAAATTTGACCATTGATCCTCAATCTGCAAATTCAAGCAAAGGCAAGCAAGATGTTGAGGCTAAAATGACTAAATATTTTGTAAAAGCACCATACAAATGTCAGAATGAACTTTCTGATTTCCTTATAAAAGAAAAAAAGTCAGAGAGATGGACTATTGAAAGTATTGAAAAACGAAGGGATAAAATTTTGGATTTTGCAAGAGCAACTTGGTGTGATATTGATAAATATGAAATAGCAGATCAAGATACCAATATTGTGGTTGAAGACGGAGAGGAAGAATAACAGATTATAATATAGAAAGTTTAGTTTTTTACGGTAAATGGCTTGTTTTTCGAATTAATATGTTTTATAATATAACATGTATTAGAATGCGAGGAGAGTGTCTATGAAATCTAAAAAACTATGGATGTTTATATCACTTATATTTGTTTTTTCTTTGGTATTTGGACTCACTGGTTGTGGTGGAAATGGAGGCGGAGGAAAGCCAACTGCAACTTTAGATTACACAATTGAGTTTGTTGTTAATGACCAAGTATATCATAAAGAAGACAAATACTCAAACATGGATTCTATTAACTTGCCAACAAATCCCACTAGGCAAGGATATTCTTTTGATGGATGGTTTTTGGATAGGTATTCACTAACCGAACAATTTGATGGGACTAATCTTCCTGAAAATGTAGAGAATGGTAAGCTAAAAGTTTGGGCTAAATGGTCGGAAGTCTTAATTTCAAATATATATTTGGATCAAGATAATATAACAATGATAGAAGGAACAACGTCAGAATTAAATGTTTCTGTTTATCCTTCTAATGCACTAAATAAATACTTTATCTGGACAAGTTCAGATGAAGAAGTTGTGACAGTTAATAATGGAATTATACAGGCGATAAACGAAGGGGTAGCCACTATAACTGTAAAAACTTTTGATGGAAAAATTTCAGACACCTGTACAGTAACAGTTAACCCAGTTGTTAATGTGGAAAACATAACATTGGATAAGTCTGATTTAACTATAAATACAGGGGACAGCGACACACTTAATGTTTCATTTATGCCCGTTAATGCATCTTTTAAAGAAGTGGAATGGTCTAGTTCAAATCCTTCAGTAGTTACTGTTAACAATGGAAAGATTACAGGTGTGTCTGGTGGTACTGCCACAATTACTGCGAAAGCGATTCGTGATAACAAAACAGCACAATGCGTTGTAACGGTCTTGGATGTCGGTGATTTTGACTTTGTACCATATGGAAATGGTTATGCATTAGCAGGATACTATGGAACTGATACAAATGTAACTGTTCCAGAAAAATATAATGGAAAACCTGTTGTTGCAATTGGAGTATCGGGGTCAACAACAAATCCAGGTGGATTTTATAAGTGCTCAAATATAATTTCGATCAGTTTGCCAACGACTATAAATGAGATCAGTAGCGGTGCATTTGCTTATTGTACATCTCTTGAAAACTTATCTATACCAAATTGCAAAATAATTGGTAGTTATGCTTTTCAAGATTGTAGTAGTTTAAATAGCATTACTTTGCCTGAAGATTGCCAAACTATATCTAGTGCTGTATTTTATAGATGCAACAGATTAAAAAATGTTACGATAAATGGTGGAGATATAAATTCATCAATATTTTTGGGTAACACAACAATAGAAGATTTAACTATTGGTGATAAAGTTACTAAAATTGACAATGGCAGTTTTACAAATTGTACTTCTTTAAAAAGTTTAACAATTCCTTACATACAATCAAATTTCGGTGATTTATTTGGTTCTGTAATGGTATCGGCATCAGTTAAAGATAATTGCGATTGTGAGTCATATATTGGAAGAGAATATAATTATGGAGGCACTCACTATATATTCCAAGTGCCAAATGGTAGCATATGGTATGCAAACGAGAGATGGTTTACTTACGGGAATAGAGATGTTATGTATCAGATGGAACCTATAGAGGTGTCATCTTGGAGTAATTATGAAATTTATGCTACACTATACGGAAGTAAAATTACACTTGATACATATAAAGCTCCAAGTTACGCTAGGATGAAGTGCTATTATATCCCTCGTTCACTTTCATTGTTGACTATTACAAATCAAGCTATTTCAAAGAGAAGTCCATATTTTAATAATTGTCCTTTTGAAATAGACATTTTAAAGAAATTACCAATATCAAAAATAGAATTAAATGGAAATACTGAAGTATTTATTGATGAGTTTGATTTTTCAAATTACAGTTTCACTGTAACTAGGTCGGATGATACGAAAGAAACGGTTAAATCATTCAAAGATTATATTAGTGAGACAGATCAAGAATTATTAAAAACGCTTGGAACACATTCTGTCACTATAACTTATGAAAATTTTGAGAGTGTGGTAAATTTTGTTGTAAAGAATCATTCTTTTGACAACGCTGTCTTTAATTCAGATACTGTAGTTTACGATGGAAATGCTAAAAGCATATTTGTTACAAACATCCCAGAGGGAACAGATGTCGTTTATGAAAATAATGGTCAGACAGAAAATGGTGAATATACTGTTAAGGCAACATTATCAAAGGACAATTATGATACAAAAGTTTTAACAGCTAAATTAACTATTGAAAAGGCAACATACGACATGAGTAAGGTTGTTTTTAACAATAAAACTGTAACTTACAACAAAGAAGTCCAGAGCTTAGATGTTGAGAACTTACCTGAAGGAGTTTACGTAACTTACGAAAACAATAATAAAATAGATGCAGGAACATATAATGTAGTTGCAAAATTTTCATCAAGCAATCCAAATTATAATGAAATTGCAGATAAAAGAGCGACATTAACTATTGAACAGTTAGAGCTACAGGTGCGCTTTGAAGGAAGTACAACCGTAAAATATACAGGTGAAGTGCAAAAAACAATTTCGGTATATGCTACTAATGTAATTGATGGCGATGATCTTGAAATCGATTTGGATTACAGCGGTGCTATGGTAAATGCGGGAACTTATACAGTAACAGCATCTATTTGGCATAAAAATTATAAATTAACAACAAACAATACAACGAGAGTTAGAATCACACGAGAAGTACATACGATAACATTTAGACAAGAAGGTCAAAAAGATAAAGTTCTGTCAGTATATGATTTGGCTTCTTGTAATAAGCCGGCATATATACCTGTTGAAGGATATACGATAGAGTGGGAGGATGTGGATTTATCGTGTGTTACTGAAGATAAAGTTGTTAATGCAATACTAACTCCTAATGAATATACAATTTCATTTGTTTCAAATGGTGGAAGTGAGACAGACTCTATAACTCAAAATTATAAAACTACTGTAATTGAACCACAAAAACCGGTTTGGGAAGGTAAGTCATTTGCAGGATGGTATACAGATAGTAATTTTTCAACTGCTTATGAATTTACAACAATGCCAGCACAAAATTTAACTTTATATGCAAAATGGGTTTCATATAGTTTAACTTTAAATTATACTGAAAAATATGCAATTAAAGCTGATGATGAATTAGTACCCGCTTTTTTTGATGCGTCTGCAAGCGATACTGATGGTAGAAGTTTGGAAGTAAAATTAACAATATTAGCAGGTCAACAAGTTGCAGGTGAAAAAATCTCAATTAGACTTGAGGCTAATGGATTATATTCAAAAAATGCATTCAAATCTTTTATAGACATAAAAGTTTATGATACACCAACCATAAACTATGATAGCACTAAAGATTACATACTTATTTCAGATAAATTGAATCCTAAATTATTTAACTTGAGTGGTGTGAATTCTTTTGGAGAGGCGACAACTTGCAATGTGTCTGTTTTAGAAGGTGATTATGATGCGGGAGATATAATTACAATAATTCTTACATCAGAGGACCCTGCTGGCAATGTGGCACAGGTGGAAATACCAAATATAAAAGTATATGGAAAGCCAAACATTGATACAGGTGTTGAAAAAATAAAAGCATACAATACGAATGAGTTAACTCTTGATATGATTAATGTTAGTGCAACAGATAATTTTGGAGAGTCAGTTGATTTAGAACTTGTGTCATGGGAAGTAAATTATAGTGGTTTATCAACAGGCTATGTAGATGGAAGTTTTTCTAAATACATTAAATTTGGAGAATCATTAACTTTCAAAGCATTTGCTACTGAAAAATATTCATTAGTTTGCACGGGACCTCAATCAGCGACTCATGGAACACAGACTGATTGGGTAAAGTGTCACGATGTTTATGGATATATATATGTGTATGATGTGGCAACTAATACTCAAATTAAATCGTTTACAATACAAGAAGGGAAAAATACAACATTTACAATAGATGTAGTGGCAGGACAAGAATATAGGGTCACAACAAGCGTTCGTTGCAATAAGAGTAGTACGACACTTTACGATAGTCACTATGGGGAATTAAGAGTAGTAAGTGAAACGCACACAGCAGATACTTCTATATTTGCTATCAGTGATTTTGTTGGAAAATATATTTATATAAACCTTAAGGCAACAGATAAATATGGTAATGAAACACAGGTAAGGAGACCTTTCTATGTTTGTTCAACACCAAAAATTTACTCTGGTAAAACAAAAGATTTCAGAGAAGATGATGAGATTACTCTTGAAAAACTAGGGGTTTTCGCTACTGATTCTACAGGAACTAGACTTACTGATGTTAAGTTAGAATTAATTGAGGGAACGCAGACCGCAGGTAGTGTATTGAAATATAGAGTTACAGCAACCGACTTTGTTGGAAATAGAGGAACGCTTATTATAAGTGGTATTAAGATATACGGTGCACCAACAATAGAATATTCGTGTGAAGGGTTGAAAAATACGGGAAATCCAGCGATTGATAAAACATCTTATACGGTATCATTTGACCTAAACGGTGGAAGTGGAACCGTAAAATCACAAGTTATTAATACTGAAGTTGGATTAGTTTATCCAAATATACCTGTTAAATCAAATTGTATTTTTACGGGATGGTATACTGATAAAGAATGTACAAATCCTTTTGATTTTACTGCAACAGTGACAAAAGATTATAAACTTTATGCCGGATGGTTTTCAAGACCAACAGATTTGCTTAATCCAACGACATTTAATCCATATTTATCAGACCAACAGGCTAAAAATGTTGTTAATAACAAAATTATAGGTAATTTTGATGTAATTTTTGCATCTTTGGAAAACAAAACATACAAAATAACAGGTACTGCAACTATGATGTCTGGATTGTTAGCCAATGATAGTTATTCTAATCATGGAGTTATATTTACATTAATTAATGCTCGAACATCTGAAGTAATTTCTTCCTATGTTGATTATCCAAATAAAAGTACAACAGGATTCAATTTTGATGCTAATATTGGGGATGTATTTATAATTACCGCTAGATATGAGAAAAATCGAAATGATACAAACATGACAGTAAGTATGAAACAAATTGATAAGCCTGTTGCAGGAGGAAAGACTGAACGACCTATTGTTGAAACAGGCGCTCAAAATTATCTTAACGCAACAGCAACGGATAGTTTTGGTAATGAGTTGCAGGTATTTGCAACATTGAAATCAGGCATATTTGGAGCAGGCAATACTGTAGTTTATACATTAATGGCAGAAGACCATCTTGGTAATGTGATTGAAATTGATACTGTGCCAATAAAGGTATATTCAGTAAATGATTTGAATCTTACTTATAACGCTTATATAACTGACAGCATAAGCATAAATTCAAAAGGTGAGGAATTTTTAGCAAATACAAGCGATTCATTTGATGAAAAAGCAGATGTTTCAATTGAAATTGTTGACGGAATTTTTGAGCCTGGACAAGTAGTGTCTTTGAAACTGGTTGCAACTGATAAAGCTGGCAATACTAAAGAAAGTGATATAATCAGTAATATAAAAGTATATGGGGATCCTACTATAACTTTTAATAGAAATGAATCAATTATTCACGAGACTGCTGATAATTGGATTTTACTATTCACTGCAGTAGATAGTTTTGGAGATGAACTTGAATGCGATGTGGAAATTATAGATGGCGAGAGAATTGCAGGTCAGCAAATAACAGTCAAAGTTACAGCAAGCGATGATTTGGGTAATAAAGCAGAGCGAATCATTGTGTTGGATGTTATTGAAGATTAAAAGGTAGTCTTTATGGGAAATGTTATTGAAGATAGCCAACATGACGAAAAGTACTACACGCAATCTGATGAAAGTGTAGAAAGTTTGAAAATAGGACAGTTGGTGTTAATCACAAATAAGTCAGAAGAAAATAGAGTTAAGAAACTGCTTAATGAAACAGTTGAAGGAAATGCAATCATTCGTTTTGAATGGTACATTGTATATCATTTCTTCAAAACTGGATATAAGGCAAAATTTGAGTATATAGAGACTGATAACTTCAATACTTTTAATGATATTGGCAAAAAGTATGATGGCAAGAATAATTTGTGCATTCTTGAAATTAAGGATTATGATTCCGTAAATCAAGAACAGTTGCAATCATTATGGTCTAGTGTGGGAATTATGTCCGTGATGATTAATAAGGATATTCCATGTAAATTCAGATTTAACTATTTGTATAAATAAATATTGTCGCAAGATAAGTCTAATTTCAGATACAGGCTAAAACCCCAGTAAAATCGGCACTTTCACGATTTCAAAAAATGCAAAAA
>CAMENR010000005.1 GCA_945928645.1 uncultured Clostridia bacterium
AAAATGCTTTTTTGTAAAAGTTTGCAATCTCCAAAATAGATTTATTTTCCCTTTTAGCCCCTTTTAACATTTTATCTTCGCCGTCATCAGAATCCCCAGACAGATGACCCACGTCTGTGATATTCATAACTCGTTTAACGTTGTATTTGTTATATTTTAGTGTTCTTATCAAAACATCTTCCATTATGTAACTACGCAAGTTGCCAATATGTGCAAAGTTGTAAACGGTAGGCCCACAAGTATAGACCCTGACCAATTTTGGATCATATGGTTCAAAATTTTCAACCTGTCTTGTAAGTGAATTGTATAGTTTCATTCTTAATCTCCTTAAAATAATATACCCTAAATTCATTTTTTTTGTCAACTTTTATGCCAATTGTAATCACTATTTGCAAAGAAAGTTGAAAATATGTTATGGCTAGGGTTAATAATAAATTTAGCCAAAAACAAAACTTTGGGGATATTTGCTAGTATATTTGCAAATTATATCCAACAATTCCGTCTTTGGCTAAATAAAATAATTATTGATTGCTTTCCACTACACCTAATACTTCTACAGATAGGTTCTCTCCATGAGAAATAACCACTTCGCGTGCATTGGTTGCATCTTTTATATCGTCTGCACAGAGATTGAGGAATTCGTCATATGGAGAAGTAACTTTTAGAGTGGTTAGTTCTGTTTTTAGCGAAACCTTGTTGTCTGTTTTGTATCCACGAACTTGCGAAACAACATTGCATGCTTCTTCGCCTTTGCGGATAAGGTCTTTGTCTGGTGAGATAGTCAAAGTTGCAAATTGCGTGTTGTTGATAGATTCTGTATGGACGGTGTCTTTGAATGTATTTTGATAAATTTCTTCTGTTACATGTGGAATATATATGCTAAACATTTTTAGCAATTCCAACATAACCCCATACATTGCATATTTTGCACTGTTTTTAGCATCTTCATCAGCGTTATACAGACGAACTTTGACTAGTTCGATGTAGTTATCGCAGAAATTCCAAAAGAAACTTTCTAGTTCGTTCATTGCAAGGCCAATTTCATATTTTTCAAAATAATCGAAGAATCTAGCCTGCATTTGAGAAAACTTTGAAATTATCCAACGGTCAATAGGTTTTAGCGTTGGCACTTCACCTGGTTTGTAACCTTCCAAGAATTGCCACACAAATTTTGAAGCATTGTAGACCTTGTTTACCAGTTTTGCCCCTGTCTTTAGTTTGTCTTCATTAAATATCGAATCTCTACCCAAACTACCTGTGGTTGCCCAATAACGGAAAACGTCAGCAGAATTGTTGGCAATAACGTTGGCTGGATCTGCTTTTGCGTTGTTTTTACTTTTGGAAATTTTCTCCCCATTTCCTGCCATAACAAAACCTGTAATCATAACATTTTGCCATGGAATTGTATCTGTATGATAATAATTCTTTACTATAGTATAAAAGTCCCAAGTTCTAATGATATCATGAGCGTTGGTGCGGAAAGTCATTGGAAGCATCTTTTTACAAAACTCGTCATCTGTTTTCCACTTTGTATTGACAAGTGGTGTAACACTGCTTGTAGCCCAAGTATCCATAATATCTTTTTCTGGTTCAAAATTATTTCCTCCACACTTTGGACAGGAGTGAAGTGGATTGGTAACCAATGGATTTACTGGCAACTGGCTCTCGTCTGCTACGATAATTTCTCCACAATCCTTGCAATACCACACTGGGAATGGCACTCCAAAATATTTTTGACGAGAAATACACCAATCCATCATAAGATTTTCTACCCAATCGGTATAACGGGACTTCATAAAACTTGGATTCCATTTGATTTGGTCGCCCAATTCCAACCATTTTTGCTTGTTTTCGAGAGTTTTGATAAACCATTGCTTTTTAAGTTTTATCTCCATCTCGTTCTTACATCTTTCATGCACAAAGACTTGGTGAGTTAGAGGTTCTTGCTTTATAAGCAATCCCTGATTCTTTAAGTCTTCTATAATCTCTGCCCTTGCTTCCTTTGTCTTCATTCCCTCATATTTGCCAGCAAGTTTGGTCATTCGTCCATAGTCGTCAATGGCGACTTTTAGTTCCAATTTATATTTCTTAAACCATTGAGTATCTGTTTGGTCGCCAAATGTGCAACACATAACAACTCCAGTCCCCTTGTCCAACTCCACCTTGTCATCAGCCAACACAGGAACATAATAGTTGTATAAAGGCACTCTTACCCTTTTGCCCACAAGATTTGCTCGCTTTTCATCTTTTGGATTTACAAAAACACAGTCGCAGGCACACAAAAATTCTGGTCTTGTGGTTGCAATTTCCACATATTCATCACTGTTTTCTATGTAGAACTTTATATAATTGAAAGTTGTTTCCTTTTCTTCACTTTCCAATTCGCTTTGTGCGATGGCAGTTTGACACTTTGTGCACCACAGGGCTGGTGCTTCTGCATAATACACTTTGTCCTTTTTGTAAAGGTCAAGGAAAGACATTTGGCTTGTTCTCTGACATTCTGGGCTTACTGTGTGATAAAACAAACTCCAGTCGGCGCTGTTGCCCACAGAAATAAACAACTTTTTGTAGTCCTCTTCATATTTTTCCACAGTTTCCATACACATCTTTCGGAAATCCTCTCTCGAAAGATTGTAAGCCTTTACTCCCCTTTCCTTTTCTACCAAGAGTTCGGTTGGAAGTCCATTGTCGTCAAATCCCATTGGATAAAAAACATTGTAACCCTGAAGCCTTTTGAACCTTGTTACAAACTCTGCCTGACAATAACTAAAAATATGTCCAATATGAATCTTTCCACTAACCGTTGGAGGAGGAGTATCCACCGAAAAGATAGGCTTGTTGCTTTGTGGGTCAAATTTGTAAGTCCCCTTTTCTTGCCAAAAGTCCTGCCAATATTTTTCTCTTGTCTTAAAATCGTATTTTTTTTCTAACATAGTATTTATCCCTTTTATCCACTTTTTCTTATTTTTACTTTTTCAAAAAATCTACTGCAACAGTGCCATATTTCCTGCTATCCGAAACCTTTTGAGCAAACTTGCTGGACTTTGAAGCACATCGTTCGTGCACAATTATTCCATCATCTGCCAACAAGTCAAACTTCAAAATTTTGCTTATTGCAACATCTGCTAGTTCGCTATCAAAGGGTGGGTCAAGAAAAATTATGTCAAACTTCTCTTCCCTCTCTGCAAACGACTTTAGTGCGTCATAATAATCACACACGGTTGCCGAATAATTTTGAACATTTAGTTTTTTCAAAAACATTTTTAGCGCTTCTACATTTGCCTTGTTGTTGTCCACAAAGCACACTTTGCTTGCCCCACGGCTTAAGCACTCTATACCAAGTGCACCACTGCCACAAAACAAATCTAGGCACTTTGCCCCTGCAATCCTAAACTGCAATATGTTGAAGATATTTTCCTTTACCCTATCCAACGTAGGCTTTACCACTTCCTGCTTTGGCGAGGGGATAATCGTTCCTCTAAATTTTCCAGATATTATTCTCATAACAACAATTATAATCTATTTTGCAAAATGAGTAAATACTTTTTTGACAACTTGGCAAAAAAAATACAAAAATATATGCTTGTAACTCCATTTGAAGTGAGCAAATCACACAATTTTACGTCAAATGTATTGGGTAAAACCCAAATTTTTAGTAAGAAAAAGATATTGACTAAAAATCCTATGAAAATTACAGCAAAAACTGCACAAAATAACAATAAAATGGAGGTTCGTGATGGACTTAAGAAGTAAAAAAGAAATGAACGAAAAAGATTCTGTAGGCAAAATTACTGGATTCTTTTTGTTTAGAAATGTAATAAATGGCTACAATAAGGACAAAAACAAACCAGAAGAAGAAAGAAAAAGCATCAAAAAGTATGGCAAATTGTCATTAACGCTATCCACAATAGCACTTGTAATATCTGCTTGTTGCCTTATTGTAAACCTTATGGAAATGAACGTTATTGGCATATCATACGTTGTGATGCTTGTAATATATATTTTCAGTGGAATTGTTATTTCAATCTTGCTTGCAATTTATGGATTTGTATTTGGCGTTATGCAGTGCAGATTAAATCGCAAGTCTATTGGAATAATTGGCATTGTTTTGTCCGTTTTAGCTGTGATTAGTTCGATATTCCTTCTTGTTGTTATGGTTATTTAGTTTGCCTTGTCAGCACTGCCATAAACATCAATCTTGTGAGCAACCAAACGAGATATTTCTCTCATTCCGCCGGCAAGATATTTGCGATAATCTATATTTTTGTTGTTATTTTTTATATCTTCCAAAATACCTTTTAGATTGGCAATCCTCAAGTCTGTGTCGCCATTGACCTTGCAAACATTCATTTTGCAGACTTTTTGCAAAAAGTTCTCTGGTATTCCTTTTGCCCCACGAATATCCACACCCAACTCAAAAAGGGAATCTACCTGAGATTTGTCAACACCACTTGCTCCGTGCAACACAAGAGGAGTATTTGGTATTTCCTTCTGTATTTGCTCCAAAATATCAAATCTCAACTTTGCATCACCAGAATATTTATAAGCGCCATGCTTTGTGCCAATGGCTATTGCAAGACTATCTACCCCAGTTTTCTTTACAAAATCTTTGGCTTGTTTTGGCGAAGTGTAGCAACTGTTTTTGTCGTCAACATCAAGGTCATCTTCTATCCCAGATATTGAGCCCAATTCCCCTTCTACATATACTCCTTTGGAATGTGCATAATCGACAACCTTTTTGGTAATCGTTACATTGTCCTCATAAGGCAACATTGATGCATCAATCATCACAGAGTCGCACCCTGCCTTTATTGCTCTTTTTACCGTTTCAAAGGATGTGCCATGGTCAAGATGAAAACTGATAGGCACATGACAGGTCTTTCTGGCGGATTTTATCAAATTCTTGAGATATTCATCACCAACAAAATTCATTGAACTCTCTGAAATTTGACAAATAACTGGCGAATTTTTACTTTCTGCTCCCATAATTATTGCTTTCAATACTTCCATATTCCCAAAATTAAAAGCACCTATTGCGTAATTATTCTTTAATGCATCTTTCAACAAGTATTTTTCCATAATTAACTCCTTTTTATAGGCTTATTTTACCCTCTTTTTGCAAAATTGTTAAACAAATATTGCAATTTTGCAAACTTTCTCAAATTTTGTTTCTTTTTTTTTGGGATTATACTATACTTTAACTATGAAAATCTGTTATTTTTTCCCTGTATTCAAAGATAATGACGCAAAGAGTTTTTTTGAAGAATTTTCAAAAAGCAGTTTTTTTGCAAAATATCCCGACAGACAAATAATCTTTGCCTGCGAACAATCTGATAGCAAAAATCTTGACTATCTAACAACCCTTGCAGACATAAGCACTGTAAATGTATTCGAAAGCAAATTCAGTTATCTTGACGCATTTGCTTCTTGCTTGCCTAACTTTGACGGAGATGTCTTGCTACTTGGCGACACAAGTTTGTGCGACAACTCTTTGGTCTTTGAAAAATGTATGGAGCAACACTCTTTGGGGGCTGATGTTGTGCATATATGCAAGTCTTACAGTGGAGTCAAAGGTTTTTTTGCAAGAATATGGTCAAAGTGTTTTAATGTTTTTTCTAACCTTATTAGCAACAAAAACGATTCTGGCAATGTGCTTTCACTTGGGTTGTATAGTCGAGATGTTGTGGAAATTATGCAGGCACTACCGGACAAATCTTGCCTTTTGAAAAACACCACCTCACTGCTAGGGGTGGAATATAAAACAATATACATTGATAGTTCCAGTGAAACATATACTCCCAATTATCATTCCCCTTCACCTTCACTTACAAAGTCGATAATCAGCGATTCTGTGTTTTTGTTGGCAATTATCTTAACTACCTTATTTTGCACTATTCTTCCCAACTATCAACTACCAATTATCCTAATTGGCATTTTTATCATAATTGTATCTACTTGCACAGGACTTATGATGTTGTTTAAGCATTTCTTTGACCTTAGAAATACTGCAAACGTTTTGCAATACAACCAATATGTCCAGAATGGCAAAAGTAACAAAACAAATAAGAAGAGTAAAACTCCAACTTACAAGAATAAAAAATTGAAAATCAACAAAGAAAAACTCAGCACATCTAAAAAATTAAGCAAAGATAACAATAAAAAATCAAATAAAATGACCGAAAAAATTAAAAAAACGAAAAAAATTCAAAATAAAACCTCTATTCATAGCACGACCAAACAAATAAAAGAGGGATAGCAAAAAATTTTTGTAAATATAGTTTGATTAGTTGGAAAAAACAAAACTTTTGTTATATAATAAGTTTATTAGGGGGAAATTATGAAAACAAAAATAGGAATTAACGGATTTGGCAGGATAGGAAGACTTATCCTTCGTGCCACAATAGGTAGAAGTGATGTGGAAGTAGTAGCAATCAACGACCCATTTATTTCTCCAGATTATGCAGAGTATATGTTCAAATATGACACTATACATGGGCATTTTGAGGGTAGAGTTTCTCACACAGAAGACGCTCTTGTTGTCAATGGTAAAAAAATAAAAATGTATGCCGAAAGAGAACCAAACAATATCCCATGGAGTGATACTGGCGCAGAGTATATTGCAGAAGCCACTGGCAAGTTTACAAAACTGGAAGATGCAAAACTTCACTTTGCTGGCGGGGCAAAAAAAGTGATTATCACTGCTCCAAGCAAAGATGATGTGCCAATGTTTGTGATGGGAGTAAACGAAGACAGTTATCAAAAAGATATGGCAGTGGTGTCCAATGCAAGTTGCACAACAAATTGCCTTGCTCCACTTGCAAAAGTTATAAATGATAAGTTTGGCATTGTGGAAGGTCTTATGACCACTGTTCATTCGGTTACAGCAACACAACTAACTGTTGATGGACCATCAAAGAAGGATTGGAGAGGTGGAAGGGCTGCCACATATAACATTATTCCAAGTTCTACCGGTGCTGCAAAAGCAGTGGGCAAAGTCATACCAGAACTTGCTGGCAAACTTACAGGTATGAGTTTTAGAGTGCCAACACTTGATGTGTCTGTTGTCGATTTGACCGTAAAACTCGCCAAGCCAACCACTTATGAACAAATACTAAAAGAAGTGAAAAGACGAGCCAACGGCGATATGAAAGGTATCCTAGGATACACAGATGAACAAGTTGTTTCCAGCGACTTTATCACAGACCCACGCACATCAATATTTGATGCAAAAGCAGGCATTATGCTCAATGATACCTTTGTAAAACTTGTTGCTTGGTATGACAACGAATGGGGTTATTCTAACAAAACAGTTGACCTTATTGCTTATATGTCCAAGGTAGATAGAAAGGCTGATAAAAAATAATAAGTCTGACTATTGATAAGATTTTTGCATTTGAATATTAAAAAGATTTTTACAATTAAACTAAAATATTTTTATAATATTGATAAAGTATTTACATTTGATTTTTGACAAGACATTTATATTTGAATGTTAATAAAACATTTATATAGGAATATATTTCAGGGTGCATTTATTATGACAAAATGTCATCACTTTCAAGTAATAATGAAAAAAAATTAAAGGCTAAGTTATTTAGCCTTTTTTATTTTGTTTCAATTCAATTTATTTTTCTTTTTCAAATGAATATGGGACAAAGTTGAAGTTAAAACCGATATATTTTGACCTTTTTAAGTTTTTATATTGCTCTACTGCTTCTTTACAAGTTAAGTCTATATCTGTTATTCTTCTACCCCCTTTGTTATGTTTAACAAGTGGAACTATATATCTCTTTTTCCCTTTTACACTTACGCAGTATCTGTCATCTACAGGGCTATCTCCAGCGTAAATGCTTTTTTCATTCCTAAACTTTATAAAACTTTGCCTTAGATATTCATCTCCACAATTTAGTATTAAATTGCAAACATCTTCTTCGGACATATGATACAAAACATCAACATTTATAAATCCCTTTACATTCATACTTTTTACTATATCAGCAAAAAATTGCATAACTGCCCTATTTTCGTCGCTGTCATAGTTGGCAAAGATAGGCAAAGTTGTTTGTAAAAAATCTATACAAACTTCCTTTGTATTAAAGCCTAATTCGTCAATCCCTTCCTCATTTTTCAATATGGAAATGTCATTATAATATCTCGCTATCTCGTCTAGCCCCCATGCTTTGTATAAAAACAATCCATTTGAAAAGGTATATTCAAATCTGTCAGCGCTTAATTTTGGAGTATCATTGTCGGCAATGGGATAAATGTGATAATCACATATTTCTTCCACCTTAATTCCGTCACGATTTAGCAGGCTCATTATCTTACTAGAACCTCTTATTATTTGCTCTGTCCTCTCTTCTGTTGATTCTTGATGCTCAGAATCACCATTCATAAAATCAATGCAATGCTTAAAAGTTGGAGCAGAAATATCATGAAAAAGGCCTGCAAGCGCTTGTTTTTTGTCGTGAGTAAAATGCCAAATAATCAAAGCAACCCCTACACTGTGGTCCAATACAGAATTAAAAGAATGATAATTATATATGCTTGAATAATCTGTTCCACAAAGCATACTAATGCCAGCCAATCTACTCATTTCCTCACAATCTACATAATCCAAAAGCCATTCTGGAAAAGTATCTGACAAAATTTCAAAATATTTTTTTCTTAGATTATCTAAGTTTTTGTAATAGTTGCTCATAAAATATTCCTCTGATTGAGTATAATACATAATTTATTTTTTTTCTATCTTTTGAATACCTTTTATTAAAATACAGATTTGTACTATTATTCAAAAAACCATCTTCCTAACAAACTTTTTGACGTAACAAAACTATTTAACACAACAAAACAATTTGACATAACATAAATCTATTTTTTGTATAATCTTTTATGAATAACAGAAGTTAGGCAGATCAAAGGCAAAAAATGGCTCGGTTTATTGACTACAAAAAATTAAATTGATATAATATATATATTGGAGGTGTAACTATGGGACAATATATGTTGTATGTCTGGTTGGCAGTTTTGTGTATTGGGCTTGTTATAGAGGTCATTGAAGCAGGCACGTTGGTTAGCATATGGTTTTCTGTGGGGGCAGTTATCCCTTTGTTTATGAGTATTTGGAGAACAAATTCTGCAATCTACATAGCATCACAATTTGTTGTGTTTGGGTTGGTTACGATATGTTCACTGGTATTTATAAGGAAAATTGCTAGAAATGCCTTGCTAAAAAATGTTACAGAAAAGACAAACTTGGACAGTTATATTGATAAAAAGTTTAAGATAGTAGAAACTAACAATGACCTCGCTTATATCAAAATAAGTGGTGTAAGTTATGCAGTGTATGATGAAGATGACAAACTAGAAGTTGGCGACCAAGTTGTTGTTAAAAAATTTATGGGCAACAAAGCCGTTGTCGAAAAACTATAGGAGGTTTTTATGAGCACAGGAGTAATAGTTGTATTATGTTTGGTGACAGTGGGAGTAGTAATCTTTGCCACTGGCATAAGAATTGTAAGACAAGCAACCGGAGTTATTGTAGAAAGATTGGGTAAATATTCAAAAACACTTGATGTTGGTGTCCACTTTATTTTACCTTTGTTTGACAGGACCTTGCCACCAGTTGTTCTAAAAGAAAGAGTAGCAGACTTCAAGCCACAACCTGTTATTACAAAAGATAATGTAACAATGCAGATTGACACAGTGGTGTATTTTCAAGTAACTGATGTTAAGTTGTTTACTTATGGCATAGAAAAACCAATGCAAGCCATAGAGAATCTAACTGCAACTACATTAAGAAATATTGTAGGCGAGTTGGAACTGGACGAAACACTAACATCTAGAGAAACTGTAAACACCAAGATGAGAGCAGTGCTGGACGAGGCAACTGACCCTTGGGGAATAAAGATAAACAGAGTGGAATTGAAAAACATTCTCCCACCAAAAGATATCCAAGACGCAATGGAAAAGCAAATGCGTGCCGAACGTGAAAGGCGAGAATCCATATTGAGAGCGGAAGGCGAAAAGAAATCTAACATTTTGGTTGCAGAAGGCGAAAAGCAAGCGGTTATCTTGAAAGCAGAGGCAGAAAAGGAAAGAAGATTGCTAGAGGCAGAAGCAGAAAAAGCAAAATTTATTGCCGAAGCAGAAGGTAAAGCAAAAGCAATAGAACTAATAAACAAGGCAAATCCAAACTCTGCCTATGTAACTCTGGAAGGGTATGAAGCATTGAAGATTTTGGCTGACGGACAATCTACAAAGATTGTTGTGCCAACTGAAATATCCAACATAACTGGGTTGCTAACAAGTTTGAGTGAAACAATAAAAACAGGCACCCCATCAGCCACCAAAAAGACCGCCAAAAAGCAAAACAAAACTAATTAAGTTGTGTAAAACGAAAAAGGAACTTTACAATTTTTGTAGAGTCCTTTTTTATTTGAAAACTATTCATTTTAGACGTTAAACCTAAACAAAACCACATCTCCATCTTGCATAACATAATCTTTGCCCACAGAGGCTACTTTTCCTTTTTCTTTTGCCAGATTGAAAGAGCCAAGACTTACTAGGTCGTCATATTTTACTATCTCTGCCCTTATAAAGCCTTTTTCAAAATCGCTATGAATTTTGCCAGCTGCTTGAGGGGCTTTGGTCCCTTGTTTTATGGTCCATGCTCTTACTTCTTTCTCGCCAGCGGTTAGATAACTCATAAGCCCCAAAGTTTTGTAACTGGTTACAATCAGTTTTTCTAGTCCACTTTTGTTTATGCCCAACTCCTGCTTAAACATTTCCCTTTCCTCACTGTCAAGCGCAGTCAACTCCTCCTCTATCTTGCAACTAAGACATAGCACATCAGCATTTTCCCCTTTTGCAAATTCAATCACTTGTTTTGTCAGTGGGTTTTGCATAGGAGGGGTTAATATATCACTTTCTGCGATATTTGCCACATAAATCACAGGCTTTGTTGTAAGCAAAAACAAACTATCCACATATTCTTTTTGCTCTGCTGTAAAGGTCAAACTCCTTGCTGGTTTTTCTGCTTCCAACACATTTTTTATGGTGTTTAGCAACAAGACGTGTTCTCTACTACCTGCACCTGCCTTGGCAAGTTTTTGCTCTTTTTCAAGATATTTATACACACTTTCTAGGTCGGCTAGTATTAGTTCCAAATTTATTGTTTGTATATCTCTAGTTGGGTCAACAGAACCTTCCACGTGGATGATTTTTTCATTTTCAAAACATCTTACCACATGCACAATGGCGTCAACTTCTCTTATATGGCTAAGGAATTTGTTGCCCAAGCCCTCGCCCTTGCTTGCCCCTCTTACCAGCCCAGCAATATCCACAAACTCTATTTGTGCTGGGGTTGTTTTTTTTGCATTATACAATCTTGTCAACACGTCCAATCTTTCGTCTGGCACGTCAACTATGCCAACATTTGGCTCTATGGTGCAGAAGGGATAATTTGCACTCTCTGCCCCTGCCTTTGTTATGGCATTAAACAATGTGCTTTTGCCAACATTAGGCAATCCAATAACTCCAAGTTTCATTTTTTTCTCCTAAGCTTTGCAATGATAATCATATTGTATAACATTTTGCTTTGTTTGTGAATAGAATTTTCAAAACAAATTGTTATTCCTCTCCATATCGCAGAGTGTTGTATATTCTAAATGGCAAAAACATAATCATTTGCCCTACAAACAAAAACGCTCCTAACAAAATATAATGGAAAGGGAACGGAAGATTAATCCCTAGTGATACAAACAATGGACAGTTGTAAACATAAAAGATGTTTTCTCCAGGGAAAGCAAAATAGGTAACCACAAAGCAAATCACTCCAAAAATTACAATACATCCTACACCCCTCCACATGTCAAGGAATTTTTTTACACTTATCCACCCCGACAATGCCAGAGTCATCGCCAACATAATTACAAATGTCCTAGATAAATAATAGGTAAGGTTAATTATGTCATACACAGGCAAATCTTCTAATAATCCAACCGGATAGATTATTGTTGCTATGGCAAACAATGACGATATAGAAAAAATAAAATTCAACCCAAAGGTCTTGGTTTCTGGTTTCCTTTTTTCAATCACAGCAAAAATTAGCAACAAAATACTAATCCACAAAGATAACACAAAGCCATCAATCCCTGTGGCAGAAAGGAAGGTAACCCTTTCGTCTATGCCCTCAAGATACCTACATCTAAAAATTATCCTAACAACTTCAAACGCAACCAACAACAAAGTGCATATAGCAACAAAAATTCTCTGCTTTTTGAAATCTCTCCTACAAAAATACATCGAAAAGAAAATTACCACAACTAAACAACAAAGGACCACTGCAATATGTTCTGCAGATAACAATCCTTTTGCCCCGCTGACAGTGTTTAACAATTTATACATTTTACTCTCCTAATCAGTAGTTTAGAAAAAAATATGAAATTTGTCAAAAAAAACATCATTAGTTTTCTTTCTTTTGTTGATTTTTTTGAAAAAATGTGTTATATATGTAATATAACGAGTTTGCAGGTATAGTTTAGTGGTAAAACTTTTGCTTCCCAAGCAAGTGATACGGGTCCGATTCCCGTTACCTGCTCCACACAAAAATCCGTTCACATTGTGTTCGGATTTTTATTTTTTTCACTTGTAATTTTTGTATCGATAAAATCTGGCAAGTTATTAAACTTCTTTCAATATTAACTTTGACTACTTTGTCTGTAAATTTTTATATAAAGCAGTTTTTCGACTTCTTTTTTTTGACTATTTACAAAACACAAAAAATTTTATTTGCGTTTTTCATATGTTGTTACATAGTCCAAAATATCATTATCAACAAGTGGCTCGCTGACATTCGTTTTGCGCCAATTTTCTGGCAAAATATTTTCAATTTTGCACAAATTGTTGGGTGTTGAAAGTGTAGCAATATAAGCCTTGTCGGCAGTTATGTGAGAGAAGTCCTTTTGTGTTAGGATAGTTTTTGCCATTTGCCCTATTGCAAATACACGAGAACAGTTTAGTCTGGAAAGTAGTTGTTGCAGTTGGCTAAAATCTCCCACTACTTCTCTATCCGCAAAATCATTGATTGGTGTCAAAAAATCTGGAAGGTTTGGTTTGATTTTTTGGTCCAACACAACAACCTTGGCACAAGGGATAAGTTTAGTTAATCTTTCTTCCTGTTTTGCGCACACGACCACACAATCTCGTAACAACTCAAATACATATTCCAAAGTGTTTGACCTCAAAAACAGCGAAGAAAAAGCCACCTCGTTACCCTCGCTATCCACACAAAAAATGATATTCATTCGTTCTCCTTTTTACCCATTTGCAAAAAATTGTTAAAACTATCAGGTTATATAAATTCCAAATATATTTTATCAAAAAATCTTATTTTTAGCAAATAACTCTGGCAAGAAATAATTTAACCTATTTTATTGTTGTATGGCAAATAAACCACTAAAAAAGGTTGAATTATGACAAAAAATATGATAAATTAAATCTGTTCAACTTACAAATTTTCGACATTAAACGACAATATTCATAATTGAACCAAGTCTAACTTTGCATTTGCAAAATATCAAAGAAAAACAAACTTTGATGCTTTTGCTAAATGTGTTGAGTAAAAATAGGAGTAAAAATGTATAAAACTATTCTGATAAACACCACTAGAAATGCTGAAAAGCGAACAAGTGAAATAGAACGAGTTGCCAACGAGCAATTTGAAAAAGGATTTCGCCTAGTAAGCGCTATCGGCACACCAAACTTTGGGGTGATAATGATATTTGAAAGCAAAGATGATAATAAGTGTTAAAACATACAAATCCTTTATATTTTTCTTTCAAAATCTTGACTTGTTTACTTGCATTGCACATAATGGTATTAACGAAAGTAAATATAATTTCTTTATCCGTCGTCCTCATATAGTTAGGCAACGGATTTCTTTATTTATAGAAAAAGTTTGTTCCCTTTTTAGTAGAAGTTCTGCCCAAGAGTTATTATTTCCTTTATATCAAATTTATTTGACAAAAAAACGTTATTAGAATAGTATATTTTATATAAAAGCATTTTGTTATACAATTTGGGGGTTATAAATGAAAAACTTAAAAACAATTCAAACAATATGCAGAGTGTTTTATATCTTAACAAAAATAGTATTCATATTGTGCATTGTTGGAAGTGCCTTTTGTGCGTTGGCTGTGGTTGGCATAACAACTATGAAAGACAACCCAGAGTTTTTGAACTCGATTGCCGCGTTAGGCGAAACATTTGATTACAAATTGTGGCTATGCGATTGCATATTTGGCCTGGTTGAATGTGGCTTTGGCATTGCAATATACTATTTTGTGCAAAAATTTTACAAATTTGAACTATCTATTGGCGAACCTTTTAATGCAAAAGTATCTCAGGAATTGAAAAAACTGGGCATAATTCGCCTTGTTTTGCCATTGGCTTGTTCTGTGGTTATTGGAATAGTTTATGCCATTTTTGGCAATCAACTCCCTTCTTTTTCTGGTTTTGGAATGACTATGGGCTTTGTTTATCTTGCGATATCTCTGCTTATAGACCATCACCTAGAGTTAGAACAAAAGAAAGATATGGAGCTTGTTAAGGGCGAGGTGGAGTTTACCTCTGAAAAAAATGATAACAAAGAATCAGTTTGATAGGTGAAAAATGTTAAAAATCAAAAATTTATGCAAGAGTTTTGGCGAAAAAAAGGCAGTGGACAACGTTTCCATTGAAATTGCAAATGGCGAAATTTATGGCTTTATTGGGCATAATGGAGCAGGCAAAACTACTACTATCAAGGCATGCACAGGCATAATGCCTTTTGATAGTGGGGAGATTGAGATTGACGGAGTGTCTATAAAGGACAAACCGATCTTGTGCAAAAGTAAAATAGCATATATACCAGACAATCCAGACTTGTATGAATTTATGACCGGCAATCAATACATAAATTTTGTTGCAGATATTTTCTCTGTGCCCACAGAAACTCGCAAAAAAATTACAAAAAAGATTGCTGATGTTTTCGAATTATCCCAAGACTTAGACAAAAGCATATCTTCTTATTCACATGGTATGAAGCAAAAGCTAGCAGTTATCTCTGCTTGGATACATTCTCCCAAACTTATTATTATGGACGAGCCATTTGTTGGGCTTGACCCAAAGGCCTCTCACTCGCTAAAACTGATGATGAGAGAATTTTGTGACAATGGTGGGAGTATCTTTTTCTCTACTCATGTTCTGGAAGTGGCAGAAAAGTTGTGCGACAAAGTGGCTATAATAAAAAATGGACAAATAGTCGCCAGCGGAAAAATGCAAGATGTAAAAGGTGATAAATCTTTGGAAAAAGTCTTTTTGGACTTGGAAGATGGAGAAAAAAATGTTTAAGGCTTTGTTAAAAAAACAACTTTTGGAGATTAACTCCAACTTTTTTCGAAATAACAAAACAGGAACTCGTAGGTCCAAAAAATCTGGCATAATGCTTATTTGCTTTTTTGCATTTGTTTGCTTTTATCTTGGTTTTATTTTTTTTCAAATGGCGAATGGACTATGCTCATCACTTTTTGAAGCCAATCTTGGTTGGTTTTATTTTGCAATGATGTTTACCCTGGCCATTATGATGGGCGTTGTTGGCAGTGTGTTCAACACATACAACAGTGTTTATCAGGCAAAGGATAACGACTTGTTGTTTTCGATGCCCATACCAAGCAAATTTATTTTGCTTGCACGCACAGTGGGTGTTTATATAATGGGCTTGTTCTATTGTTCGCTGATTACTATACCTACAATAATTGCCTATTGTATGTATAGCAAAGCAACTTTTCTTGGTGTAGTTTTTAGTATAATCACTGCCATTATTATAAGTTTTATTGTTCTTATATTATCTCTGACACTTGGATATCTTGTAGCAAAAATTACATCAAAAATGAAAAATAAAACTCTTTTTGTAGTTGTGTTGTCTGTTGTTTTTATGGTTCTGTATATATATTTTGTTTCTATTTCCAACAACTTCATCTCGTCAATAATTACCAATGGAGGTGAGGTTGCCAACAAGGTAAAAATATTCGCATTTCCTCTCTACGCCATAGGGCAATCTTGCATAGGCAACATCTTGTGTCTTTTGGGTGTTCTTTTTGCAACAATACTTATTATGCTACTGGTGTATTATTTGTTATGGAAAAGTTTTTTTAATCTATCAATTAACCATTCTAACCAAACAGCAATTAGTCGCAAAACAACCCTTGTTCAACAAAACATCTCCCTTTCGCTAATCAAAAAAGAAGCCAAAAGATTGTTTTCCAGTTCAACTTACCTTCTTAACTCGGCAATTGGGGCATTGATGAGTGTAATCGCTGTAATATTTTTATTTATTCAGCAACAGACAATTTCTTCTCTGTCATCTATGCTATACGAAGGATTGTCTTCACTGCTAGTTCTTGCTGTGATGTTGATATTTGGTTCTATGAACACAATTAGCGCATCTTCTATTTCAATAGAAGGAAAATCTTTTTGGATTTTGAAAAGTCTTCCAATAAAACCAATAAAAATTTTACACGCAAAAACCAATTTGCATATTCTGATAACTTTGCCCTTTACATTGCTTGTTGGCATATGTTCCAGTATTGCGTTAAAATTGTCCGTCATCAATGCTATTATCGTTTGTATAGTAGGCGCTGTTGCTGTTGTCGGTTTTGCACTTCTTGGTGTTTTATCCAACCTAAGACACCCTAATCTAAATTGGGTAAACGAAATTGCAGTTGTAAAACAAGGGTTGCCTGTATTTGTGAGTATGTTTGGAAGTTGGTTATTTATAGGAATTTTGGCAGGTCTATATTTTGCATTTGCCAGCATAATAACCGCCACTACATACCTCTACATAGTTTCTGCCCTAATAATTTCTATCACAGCCCTAGAATATTATCTTCTCCGAACTGTTGGAGTAAAACAGTTTGAAAAATTGTGTTAACAAAATAAAAAATTAAAAGGGCTTTTTAGTCTAGGCAATTTGAAACTTGCGAAATAAACACTTTAATCAACTATGTCTAAGGTGTTTTTTTACTTTCTCTTAACTGAAAAAGAAACAAATATTACTGAAGTTGTCAAGGATTGTCGCTAATAGCGACATACACTTTAACCTTTGACAACAAAGAATATTTGTTTACCATAATAAAAAAGAGAAAAAAATAACAGCAAAAAGCGAAAGTGTGTTATGTTTACCAACACTTTCGCTTTTTGCTTTAATTTATTTAGTTATAGAGTGTGCTTGTCTGGTGGAGCGAAGCGACACCACTTGTATCAAGACAGGCACACGTCTCAGTGCCAATTTACTTGACAACTTTTCTCAAATTTGTTATATTATTCGATAATATAAGGAAAAATTATGGAATTTAATTACATAGATAGGACAAAGAAAATTACAGACGACGAAATTATAAATGATGTTTTATATGTAAAAAATATCTTATTAAAAAAGGACAAAATTACCTCTCGGGAATATTTTCAATTCTCTAAATTCGGTAAAAAGGCAATAACAAATCATTTTGGTTCATGGAATAATCTATTAGAAAGAGCAAATATAGAAAAAACAAGAAAATATAAACATCTTTCAAAAGAAGAAATCTTTATTCTAATAGAAGAAATTTGGTTAAAACTAAAAAAGCAACCTACCATTCGTGAATTTGAGGAATTTACTCCACACACCAAAAAAATCATTCTCAATAAATTTGGTAAATGGTCTATTTGTTTAAAAGAATTTGTCAAATGGGAAGAAAATAGAAGCTCTAACTTTGATAGTTTTGACTTTACAATAAAGCATAAAACTCCTAGGGAACCATCAAAAAGTTTAAGATATGATGTGTTAAAAAGAGATAATTTTAAGTGTGTAATTTGTGGGAAAAGTCCTGTTACAAACCCAAATATAGAACTTCATATAGATCATATAATTCCATATTCTTGTGGAGGAGAAACAATAATTTGCAACTTACAAACATTATGTTCTGAATGTAATTTAGGAAAGAGCAATAAAAAAGACTAAAAATAATATTTAGTCTTTTTTTATTACACTAGTTTCAGAAGTTTACAACCTTAGTCCTTTTTTTGTAATCATATAACAATTTTATTTCTCTACTAATTATATGCAAAACCACTTTAACTTATAATTATATACACTTTTTTTTGCCTTTATATATCAAATTATCCATTTATATACAATTGCATTTCTGTAAAAATGATATTTTACTTTATATTTAATTTTATAAATAATAGATTTTTCCTAACTTTCAAATTCATTATAAATTTGTTCTAGTTCGCTTTTCACATTGTCTATTGAATATTTTTGCGACATTTTGAGGCTTTCCTTGCCCATTTTGCTTCTCAATTCTTTATCATCACACAGTCTGCCGAGTCTATCCGCAAATCCGTCTACGTCATCTTTCTCGCATACAAAGCCATTCTTGCCGTCTTCTATCAAATCTCTTATCCCACGAACATTGCTACCCACAATAGGCACACCAAAGTTCATTGACTCTATAACGGATAAAGCCAAACCCTCCCTGTGAGAAGCCAAAAAGAAAACATCACTTGCACTCATAATATTACCAACATTCTTCACATAACCCAAAAATTTTACCTTGTCGTCCAGCCCAAGTTTGTGTGCATACTCCTTCATATTCTCCATCTCACTGCCAGTGCCACAAATTATGTATTTTATGTTTTTATCCGCCAATTTTGCTATTGCACCTAGCATTGTTGGATAATTTTTTCTTTTTATAAATTCTGCAACCGTCAGCACCACGAATTCGTCTTTCAAGCCTAAATCTAGCCTTGCCTGATCTCTTGGTTTTGCATTGTCAATTTTTTTATTATCCACTCCAATACCAGATATTTTATATTTTTTCTTTGCCTTCCAGTTTTTGCAGGCAGAAAAATCTTCATCGTTAATAGTTATCAAAACATCAGTATATTTTGCAAGATACCTTTCTACATTCCTAAACACAAAATTCTTAATCTTACTCCCACCTTTTAGAAATGCAAATCCATGTGCTGTATAAAAGCAAGGAATTTTATATTTTTTAGCAAGAAGTCTTCCCATCAATCCTCCAACCGGCTGTTGAGAATAAATCAAATCAAAATTATTTTCTTTCTGCAATTTACACAACTCTCGATATGCCTTTATATTGCGAGGCTTAAAAGGATTTCTGGCAAAATTTATTTCGTGCATTTTTAGGTTATATTTATCTTTCAATTCGTCAAACCAAAATCCAGTTTTTGCACAAACACACTCCACCTCATTGTATTGTTGCAAAAATTGTATATGTGGTATCAAAAATTGCCAAATCATATTATCTGTGGTTGTAATAACCAATATTTTCTTATTTTTTATCATAAAATTTCTAAACCTCGCTTATTTACATTTATTCACGAAATATTTTTAACCAAAAAGCCTCTATATAACTATTCACTATTTTTTCAGAAACAAAATATTAAACTACATTTTTTACATTATAGATAATTAACAAAAGTTAGTAAAATAACAGAAAGTAGCAAATATAAATAGTGAATATACTATAAAACAATTAATAATCAAATATGCATTATATTTGTTAGACAACGTTTCACTTATAATTGCTACAATTATGATTATCAGTGCAATATATCAATTATTTTTTATAATATTTTCAAATTTGCTTAGTTATTTCAAATATTTATTTTATTATTTACAATTATTTTCTATCCTAGCACTCATTTTGCAAATATTTGTTACATTTTCTCTGGAGTGCCCACAGAAATACATTCCAGTGCATTTTTTATCACTGTCTTGACACAACTAACAAAAGCCATCATTTTTTTGCTATAGGATAAATTGTCAGCATCAATCAATTTGTCTTCTGCGCTCCATAGCGAATGGAATAAGGATGCCAATTCTTTAACATAATCTACAATCATATGAGTGGCTCTTTTGTTGGCAGAAATCTGAATAACTTGTGGATATTTTGCAAGAAAAACCACTATATCCTTTATTTGCTTTGATGCACTATTCATAAAGCCAGCAAAGTCTTCTAGTGAAAAAACATAGTCCTTGCCAAACTTTTGCTTAAAATTCCTTAATGCAGAATTAGCCCTAACATAAGCATATTGTATGTAATAAACAATATTATCCTTAGATTTTTCTTTAATCTTCACAAGGTCAAAAGTCATTTGAGTTTCAGCGCTTTTGGAAAGCATAAAAAGTTTTAATTCGTCTATATTTACTTCTTTTGCCACATCTCGCAAAAGCACAAAAGTCCCCTTTCTTTTGGACATTTTGAAAGGTTCTCCATTCTTTTCTAATGCAACCATTTGGCACAACAGCACTTGTAACTTTGCATTTCCGTCACTAACTGCTTCCACTGCCCCAGAAATTCTCTTGATATAACCACCATGATCTGCACCCAATATATTTATCATAGTGCGATATCCCCTATCATACTTATCTTTGTGATAGGCAATATCCGATGCAAAATAAGTAGTCGTTCCATCAGGTCTTGCAACAACCCTATCCTTATCATCACCAAAAGCAGTAGAACGGAAAAGTGTCTGAGGTTGGTCAGAATATTTCGATTCCTCCTGTTCTTCTTCATTGGCACTTTTGCCAATAGGTGCAGAAAGTTTGCCCTTATAAACCAGGCTTACTTCTTTCTTTTCGCCATTTTCATCTTCAATCTGCACATATTTTTTGCTTAACATATCTAGCACTTTGTCAATCTTCCCTTCTTCCACAATCTGTGTTTCAGAAGTAAAATTGTCAAATTCCAGCCCCAATAATTTTAAGTCGGATTTTATTATATCCAACATTCCGTCCACACACTCTACCTTAAGCCTTTTGTAAAAATCCTCCTCGTTAAGACCTACAAATTGATTACCATATTTTTTTGCAATCAACTTTGCATAATCAACAAGATAATCTCCCGGATAACACCCTTCTGGCACATTTTCGCCCTTATGAAGCCCAAAAACTTGTTCATATCTAAACTGAATAGACTTCAACATCGTGCCAATCTGAACACCATAATCATTGACATAATACTCTTTAGTAACTTCAAAACCTGCCTTTTGCATAAGTTTTGAAAGCGCCAGCCCCAAAATTGCCCCTCTGCAATGCCCCACATGAAGAGGGCCTGTTGGATTGGCAGAAACAAATTCTAGTAGCACCTTTTCCTTCTTTTCCCCATCTCCAAAATGATTTCCTTCGGCGATTATATCACTCAAAAATTTTTCCCAAAGTTTCCCCGTAAAAACAAGATTTATGTATGCTCCAGCCACTTTAACACTATCTATATACTCAATCTTCTCCATTTCTTTTGCAAGTTCTTGAGCCAAATCCGTAGGTTTTTTACCACTTGCCTTTGCAAAAACCATTGATGCATTCGTCGAAAAATCACACCCCGTTTCCATTGGAGGGATAACAAATTTCACAGCACCAGCAAGTTTTGGATTTTGAGAATATACCTCGCCCAAATACCCTGCAATCACCTTTGTCAAATCTTTTGAAACCTTGCTAAAAATATCCATCTTTCTTCTCCTAAATATCTCTTTATGCCAAAAATTTCAAAATAATTGGCAAATATTTTTAAGTTTTTATACTGCATTTTTCCTATTAAATCAACTCTCTTATTATAGCAAATAAAAACATATCGTTTAGTTGACCTTGCTATAAATCATATTTATCCACATTTTATTATCAATTGTGGATAACTTTTTACAAAATCGGCAAATCTATATCATCAGACGTTGCTTTTTCGATTTTTTTAATCGTTACAAAATAAGAGTAACTATCCGACACCTTAACGCAAACTCTATCTCCCACTTTTTTGCCCAAAATTGCTTGTCCAAAAGGAGATTCCTTGCTGATAATTCCCTTGGAAGCATCATTTCGCATAGTTGTTGACAGTTGCACAACTTCTTCCTCATTTTCGTCTTCAAAAAACACTGTCACTTTGTCAAACATCCCCACTTCATCTTTATTTGGGTCCAACTTGACTATTTTTGCAGTCTTTATCATCTCTCTTAAATATTCTATTCGGCCTTCATTCCTTCCTTTTTGGGCCCTCGCCGCATGATACTCTGCATTTTCACTCAAATCCCCATGTGCCTTTGCCTCCACTATTGCTTGTGAAATCTGTGGCCTTATAACATTTATCCTATAGTCAATCTCTTCCTGCATTTGTCTTATATCATTTTCTGTAAGTTCATTATACATCTTACACCTACCTTTCCAAAATTTTATTGATTACATAACTCACCATAACCCCGGCGCACATCAGTGGATAATAAACCACACTCCCCAATGCGCCTGTTTTTTCGGTTGGCTCTTTGGTATAGCATACATCAATATCAGAATCAATACCTTCCTTTTTAAGTTCACTTCTGAGTTTTCTTGCCAGGCCATCATAACTGGTTTTCCATAAATTTTCCACTTGAAAATATGGCATTTTTGCTCTGTTTCCAGTCCCCATAGCACAAAGGAGTGGGATATTCTTTTGCTTACAAAATTTTATAACCTCAATCTTTGCTGAAATATCATCTATTGCATCAATCACATAATCATATTTTTCACACAAAATTGTTGAAATATTTTCTCTATTTACCTTTGCATTTATAGCAAAAACTTCACAATTTGGATTGATCTGGGCTATTCTTTCTTTAGCAACAAAACATTTTTGCTTGCCAAGAGTGGTTGTTAACGCCAAAATCTGCCTATTCAAATTGGTTTGGTCAAATATATCAAAGTCTACCACAGTTAGTTTTCCCACTCCCAATCTTGCCAACATTTCCACCACATATCCACCAACTCCGCCTGCTCCTAGCACAGCAATATGACAATTCTTTATCTTGGGATAATCTTCGCCAACTACCAATTTTGTTCTATCTTCCATTTCTCCCATTATTTTCTCCTAAATGTTTTTACAAAGACTTTATCAAAAAAAATTAAATCAATATATGTCGTTTTGACAATTACAACTACATAACCTGTTAATTTATATTTTATACTTTTCGCTATTTATCCAACTTATAGCAAATATCTACTTATTAGATTTTGCATAAGATTATTTTTATAATTCATTTTTGTGTAATTTCATAACACTCTATTATTTTTTTTTGCAAATATTATTTTGAAACATTTTTTGCATAAATTTTTTATTCTCAAGTAAAATTAAATTTTGAAATAAGTTTTTGCAAATCTAATTTTACCCTTGGTTGCCTGTGGGTATCTCAAAGTTAAATCAAACCATAGTCCTTTGTCCAACACTGACTTCTCTCTAGTAAAGGCATAAAATGTTCTTGCACCATGATAGTTGCCCATTCCACTTTGACCAACTCCACCAAAAGGCAATTTTTCTTCTGTAAAATGCATAATGGTATCGTTAATACACCCACCACCAAACGCAATTTGTGTTTTTACCTTTTCTATAGCCTCTTTATCTTTACCAAAATAATACAATGCCAGAGGCTTATCAATCGACCTAAATTTTCTTATTACATCATCAAGATCGTCAAATGTCAAAACCGGCATAATTGGGCCAAAAACCTCTTCTTGCATTATCTTGTTATCCCAATCTATCCCCGTTAGCAATGTTGGCTCTATAACCTGTCCGTGAGCTTTGCCACCGCACTCAACAACTCCTTCTTTCATAAGGTTTTGTAGTCTTAACACATCAGATTTCTTGACAATCTTCACAAAAGTTGGCAAAAATTCTTCTTTTTGCGCATCCAAATGATGTTCGTAATAAAATTTGCCAATCCACTTCTTTGCACTTTCTACAAATTTATCCTTAATTTCACTATGCACCAAAACATAATCAGGAGCAACACATGTTTGCCCTGCATTGAGAAATTTTCCCCAAACAACACGTTTTGCAGAAAGGTCAATATTGGCATCTTTATCCACAATACAAGGGCTTTTGCCTCCAAGTTCTAGTATCATTGGAGTCAAATACTTTGCTTGTTTTTCCGCAATTTCTTTTGCTTTTTTTGGCGAGCCTGTATAGAAAATAAAGTCAAATTTTGTATCAAAAATGTCAGAAATTTCTTCTTCATTTGTTACAATATACACATAGTCTTCGTCAAATATGCTTAGCATTTTTTTGATAACTTTAGTTATGTTTGGAGTGTTCCTAGATGGTTTAACTATCGCAGTGTTTCCTCCAGCAATAGCCCCAATCAGTGGGACAAGTGTCAGTTGAAGTGGATAATTCCAAGGCGAAGCAATCATCACCACGCCATATGGGTCCCGCAAAACATACCCTTTAGACGGAAAATTAGCAAGAGATGTGCGCACTTTTTTTGGTTTTGCCAATCGAATAAGGTTTGAAATGGTATAATTCAACTCTTTCATAACTATTCCTAGTTCAGTGAGAACAACATCAAACTCCAACTTGTTAAGATCTTGTCTAAACGCAGAGCAGATTTGGTCATAATATGCTTTTATTTGCAGTCTTAATCTTTTGAGTTGCAAAAGTCTGAAGTTTACATCAAGAGTCTTATTTGTTTCAAAAAATTTTCTTTGCCTTGCAACAACCTTTCCCAACGGAGAAGAAATGTCATTGTCTTCATTTTTTTCAGCATTTGATATTTTTTCTTGCTTATTAAGCCCAGTAGATTGGTCTTCTTTTGATAAATTTTTCTCCAAAGGATCTTCTTTGATTTCTTTTTGTTGTTCAGAGGTTTTCTCTTCTCCTTTTGCAGACTTGCTATCTTCTTTATTATCAGAATTATCATATTTAAGAGGTTTTTCTGCAACAGAAGGTTTAATAATATCCTCTTTATCCATTTGCTTTTCTCTAGTATTATCTTTTTGTTGCCCAACAGCGAGATTTGTTTCTTCATTTTTTTTAACGCTTTCCCCAGTTGAAATTTTTTGCTTATCCTCTTTCATCTTTTTTCCCATCTCACTATTTTTCAAATTAGAATTGTTATTTTTCATTTACTTCTCCTTTTGAAATATCCAGAATTTGATTAAGATTTTCTACAGATTGTAATAAAACATCAATTTTTTGTGTATTTAATTTTTTCACTATAACCTCTTCAATGTTTGCCAAACAAGAAAAAATATACTTTTCTCCGCCCTTCGTAAGCGAGTAATATATCACCCTCTTGTCATTCTCGTCTGGAATCGAGCAAATCTTATTTTCATTTTCCAATTCCCTACAAAACTTAGCAACATTAGACTTTGCCAGCAACAAACTCTCTACCAACTGAGTGGGTGAAACTTGCTTCTTTTCTTGTATGCAGAGCAAAATCTTAAATTTTAGTGAAAATACTTCCCTTTCTAGTTTAGGATCAAAACTCTTAAAAAATGTTTCCATTTTTTGACTCAACCGAACTAGACTCTTGCTTGTTTCAAACGCCAACATATTTCCCCCAACATAATTAAAAATAATTATCCAAAAATATTAGTAATAACAATATAACAACTATATTTTATCACTGACATTTCAATGTGTCAATTTTATTGAATAGCATTGAGAAGATTTTTTGTATAGCGCAAAGTTTTTGTTGCAAAAAAAGCCAAAATGTAGTATATTTATCGTGTAATAAGTTTAGGTGCAACAAAAATTTTTATTATTTACAATTAAACTGCCCAATTGTTTTAGCCTTCGACAAAACGAATATTTGTTTGACTAATAAAAATTCTTATTACATGATACTAATATTTGCAACAACTTATTGATAATATGGAGAGGTATCGAAGTGGTCATAACGGGGCTGACTCGAAATCAGTTAGGGAGCAATCCCACGTGGGTTCGAATCCCACCCTCTCTGCCAAACAAAACTAATCTGAGTGTAAGCTCAGATTTTTTGTTAGTAGAGTGCGGTAGAGCTCAATAGAAAATATAAAAACCACAAACATTTTAGTCTGTGGTTTTTAGTAGATAGTTAGATTTATGATTGTTTAGGCAAACTTTCTGGTGTTATTTTAATATCTGTTTTATTATTTATTTTAGCTTCATAGCCAGCATAATTATAAACCCCAATCTGCTTTGCTTTTTCGTCAGCTATTATAAATGTTCCACCATAGATATTTGCAGTTGGGACTCCACCTGGATAATTGCAGGCTTCTATAACTAGAGCATCACCAGTATAATAACATCCATTTCCATTGTGTGCAAAATCAGCTTTATTAGCAGTTGCTTTTAATGTTCCACCATTGATAGTCAACACTCCACTCTTAACATAAACAGCAGTTGAACCAGTAATTGTCCCTCCATTGATGGTATAATTTCCTGCCGCTGGAAGATACATGGCAACATCTGTATTATGAGTGATTGTTCCGCCATTTATTGTCAAAGAACCTATTTCACTCCCACTATTTCCGTTAGTTTGGATAACAGCAGGGACATTAGCCTCTTCGCTATTATTTGTAAGATTTGCAGAAGTTTCTACCACTGCTCCACTGCCAAAGATGAACAAGCAATAGGATTTTGATGTAATATTTAGTGAACTATCCAATATCAATTTTGTATTAACTTTAACTGGATCAGTCATTGTGCTGGCGCTATCTGCACCTTCTCTACCCTGAACTCTTATCACACCAACACCAGCATTTGCGGAAACTATATTTCCATTTGTAATTGTTAAATTGCAACCCTTTACATGAATCATAGAGCCACTTGTCATCGCACCATTTATAGTATGCCCACCAAGATCTAGAGTTAAGACATAATTTTGTGAAGATGAAATTGACAATTTTTGTTGTAATGCAACATCTCTCAATAGGGTTATTGTTATTTCGTTTTCAATAGCTCCTATAGCATTTTCAAGTGATGTATAATAATTGCCTTCACTATCCTTACAGACATACTCTTCTATGGTAGATTGCTGATTGTCTAACAAGAAATATCTATATGAATCTTCCCCAACAGTAACAGTTACAAAATCACCTTCATCTCCGCTTATTGTATACTCATACAAACCTTGTATTACAAAATCGCCATTAGTTTGCTCTATTACCATCATACAACGTCCATCACTAAACGCCATAACAGTTGCATAATCGTTACCTACCACGTCCAACATAATACCATTGATTAAAGTTGTGCCGCTAGTTGGTATTTCAAATATTTTTTCAATATTACCATTCACTGAAAATGCAATCACATTGCCATTCTCACCACCACAATCTTCTATTGCTCTTTGCTCCCAAGTAGCAAAAGAATATTCTGTTGCAGAGTCTACAGTTGTTTTAATAAAGCTATATCCCTCATTGTTGTTTCCTCTCTTGAACAACCAATAAATTTCACTTATGTTACCACTTATAGAATCATAACTATTATAGAAAGTTAACTCAACAAGCACTTTTTTATTTTCATAAGCTTCTGTCTTTTCGTTATACACTTCTTCTGTTACATAAAGGAAGTATTTTACATCTTCAAGATTAGCAAGTTTGTTGCACACTTCTGCAAATTGATTTGTTATAAGGTTTCCATCATTTTTTGCAGTAGTAATATAACTGGAATCTTCAGCAAAGTTATACACAACAGCCTTTTCTCCACTAATAGCAATAACCTTGCTCCAATCGGAAATATTAAGAGTAAGTTCATTTGTTTTTGCTTTGCTATCATAATAATAGTTGGTTCTTAGGACAATGGTAGCACCGTCATAGCTCTCATCTCCTGGACCACTATTTGTAAGTTGGTTGCTATTATCTTCTGCAGATACTGGTGCATCTTGTCTAGCAACAAAAGTTTCTCTTGTGCTAGAGAGTGTGCTTGTAGCATCAACATCTATAACACCCATCATTGCATAAATTGCACTTGTTTTGCCTGTTATGTGAGAATTCTCTATATTAAGTGTCATATATGATGGCATAAACACTGCAGTAAGGTTGGTAGAAGTGATTGAACTGTCTTTTATATTTACAATCAATTTTTTTGATGTTGGGCCATATGTATTATTGCCAGAAATTGTATCTTGACTTGATGTTATGTTGCAGTCTTGTATTGTTACTTGACTGTTGTCAAAAACCATTACACCACGCAAAGCAGAAGTAATAGTCAGTCCTTGCAAAGTTAGTCGAGCATCGTTTTCTTGAGTAGCATTTTCTATAGAAATAACTCTACCTTGGCTAACTTTTTCTTCTGTTTTCACATTGTAGGTTATACATCCATTAGAAACAACAGATGATCCATTAGTGAAATTAAGCATACAATAACTTTTTCTTGTCCCATTAATCTTGACACTGTCTGCTACTGTTTGAGTATAAGAAATTGTTTTCTCATTAAGGTCAATATTTACATCTTTTGAAATTATAATTACACCATTAATAGCAATATTGTCTGCAAGTTTGATGTATCCACCATTTTCCACTGCAGAAAGCAATGTATTTTCATTGTTTACAAGGTATGGATAACCTTCAACACCAGCAGTTTGAGTTCGTGTGCTGTCAGTGTGATTACATCTTGTGCATTTTGCTACATATCTGCTATTCGTGTAGTCATACACGTAGTTAAAAGTTTCGTCTTCTTTTAGATAATTATGTCCCAAGGCTGGTATGACTATTGTTTCTGCTTCATTCTCTCCATTTTCATCAGTGTAGTTTTTGTCACAAGAAGAACAATGCCAATATTCAATATTGCCAGGGTTTACGCATGTTGCTTCAACTCTTTCATGACGGGTCATACTATGGCTAGACTTTTCAATAGTCAAGTCTTTTGCAGTAGCAACTACTCCGTCTTGTTGCAAGAAATCCTTGTTGCATCTATCGCAATGATAGTGTGCCTTTGTTCCTTTTGCAAGGCATGTTGCAGGCACTTCTGTAATAAGTGTTCCATAATTATGCCCAAGGGCAGATATTGGCTCTGTTTTTGAAACAACCCCATTTGCCCCAAATGCTTGATTTTCAAACGTTGCAGTATAAATCTTCTCCCCAGCAGTTGTGCATTCTGGTTCTGTTACTTGAACAGTGGCATTAACTGTTTCGGTGAATTTTGTATGCTCAGGATTTCTTGAACAAGAAACGGTTGCAGTGCACTCATAGTCAGTTTCCGAACCTGCTTTTAGGTGAAAATCATAATCTGCTGTTGTAAAATCATAATTATGGTTATCTTCATCCACAGCAATAATCAGGTCTTCTTCAGAAACTTCTTCTTTTGCCTCCTCCGTCAAATAATTTTTGTTACAAAGAGTGCAGTGATAGTGTTTCATTTTACCTGTTTCTGTGCAAGTAGCAACTTTCCCCTCTACTTGTTCAAGTCTATGAATATGTGGAGGCTCCTCTTTACAACCAGTAAGCAAAAGAGTTGTAAAGGCAAACACACATACCAAAACAGGCACCACTATTCTGAATTTTGACAAAAGTTTTTTCATACCAATTCTCCTTTTGATGTTTTAGCAATCCAATGCGTATTTTGTTCCTAATTTCTAGTCACATTGATTATCATATATTTTCAAAAAAAAGTCAAGTATTTTCCCTTGGTTCGCTTTTTTTTGCAAATTTTTTTTGTGACATTTTTCGACAACCTCTTTTGAACACTTCACACTTTGCTTGTCTATATTAGCTACTAATATATTATATAATTTAGGTAATTGTTACACGCGTTATGGATTTTACTTTTGAGGATAGCCTTTTTAATCATTCTGGCAATAGTTTATGCTTTACAATTCTTTTTTGATACTTTTTTGTTGTGTTTTTTTGTTATTTTTTTGTTATATTTTTTCAAACTTTCATTATCCTATAAGTTCTAATGCAAAACTTCGTTTTTATTACAATAAATATCAAATATCAGGTATAAAATGAAACAACAAGTTGGTCAGAGATAAATTATACATTCCTTTATTACTGCATATTTTGACATTTATTTCTCCTTGTAATTCACTGCCTGTTTTGGCAATTTGCATACAAGTTTACCAAATACTAATAGGGTCCGGATTATCAGTTATTGTTATATTTTGTGGCACAAGTTCTGCATCTGCTGTATATCCACATAATTTGTAATGTCTGCCTGCCACCGCACTTGTAGCGATTATCTTAAAGCATTGAATACCATCAAGCAATGGCACTGCTGATACAGCAATGCTCTCTTCTCCCTCTTCACAAGAAAGCATATTTTGCACTCCACCAGAACCAAAAAGCGTTATATCAGGAACTCTTGCCATTGTCGTTGGAAAATACAAAATATTTGATTCAAATTCCGTTTCACCTATTGCCTTCAAAATCAAAGGGTTTTCTTCAGAAACTCCTGTTGTGTAATAATACTTATAACACAATCTCATTTCATAATCGTTGGATCTACCACCAAACTTTGATGCCACAGTTCCAAATTCAATTTTTGGATTTTTGAATCTAATAAGAGATCCCCTGGTTACATTTGCATTTGCTTGATAGAAAAAGGTAATTGATGTTGTTCCATTGGGAATGTATGCTGGCAAAACTTTTATTCCTGTGCTATTTACTGGATAAATAATTACTCCCAGGCTTTCTCCTGATGAATTAAAATATTCTGCACCAAAACAAGTGCTATTCTCTCCATAAGATGTGCAATTCATTATATGTGCACTGATAACAATATCTCTTTTGTGAAATGTTACAGGCAGGTCTATTCTTTGTTCTATTATTCTAACTGGCGAAGTTAATGCTTTTAAGAATCGCAACTCAAACTGCCCATCTGTTCTAAGATAAACCTTTACCTCATTGGTGCAACATTTATACCATCTATCATGCATAAAACAACTAGTAGTCTGATTGGTGCTTGCGCCTCTCTGATTGCAAGTAAGATAGGGGTTTTCTAGTAGATTTTCACCATAAAATTCTCCTGTAATATTTTGTAATTTTGCCCTTTCTACAAAAAAGTCGTTGATATGCGAGTCAAGACTGGTTGACAAGCTTGCTTGTGCATCTTCTACAGAGTTACACTTTTCGGTAAGTTTTACTATGTTTGACGCATTGGTAGATATCTTTTGGATGTTTGTAGAAATATTTTGGGTGTTTATGGATATATTTTGAGAGTTATTACTTATAGCTTGAGTATTACTTGCTATATTTTGAGCATTTTCTGCTATACTTTGTGTATTATTTACTATGTTTTGAGCATTTTCTGCTATACTTTGTGTATTGTTTGCTATATTTTGGGTATTGCTTGCTATATTTTGAGCATTGGCAGATATGTTTGCAGAATTAGCAGATATATTTTGGATATTTGTAGAAATATTTTGAGTATTTGTTGATATATCTTGACTATTTTTGGTTATACTTGCTCTATTTGATTCAATATCCGATGTATTCTGTGCAATTTTTGCACTATTTGATGAGATATTCGTTGCATTTTGTGTTATATCTGCAGTGTTCTGTGAAATATTCGAAGTATTTTGTGCAATATCAGAAGTATTTTTTGTTATATTTTCTTCACAACTTTGTATTTTTTGTTCTGCAGAACTAATATTATTTTTTAGGTTTGAAATATCACTTTCAACTGTTGGAAGTTTGTTGCTAATAACGTTCAAACTTTCTCCAAGTTCATCTACTCTCTCATTCAGATTGCCTATTGACAAATTTAACTTTTCAAAATCTTCCAAAGAACATTGTGAAAGGTCTTCCCTAATAATATCAATTTCTACAGTCAAATTCTTTATTTTTTCTGTCAAATATTTAATTTTATCCATTTTTTCTCCTTTTATTTTCAAACAAAACATTGAGCCTTCCCCCACAGAAAACTCAATGTCTGTTCAAAATATTTTGTGGTTGAAACTTCACATCAACCGTATATGAAAAATAAACTTATTTCTCAAACTTGTTATGTAAGAAATGAAGCAATTTCCCATATTGTTTAAGAATAAAAAATATTTCCCCCACATTGTTATAGGAGAAATAAATTTAATCCTCATATTTATTATAATGCAAATAATATATTACAAGCAAAATCTAGTGCCAACTTTTTTCATAATGTAAAATCAAATTCTAGCGTCAACTTTTTTAATTATGTAAAATCAGAATCTAGTGTCAAGTTTTTTAATTAAATAAAATCAATGTCAGCGAACATTTTGTAATTATATAAAAAAAATCACCTACTCGTAAAAGTAGATGATTTTTGAAAACATTTTGCAAAATAGATATGCAAATTACATTTTGTATGTTGTTTTGATTCCAGGTCCCATTGTAGAAGCAAGTGTAATGCTCTTGAGATATGTTCCCTTGCTTGCAGCAGGTTTTGCCTTAACAATGGCACTCATCAGTGCATCAAAGTTTTCATACAATTTGTCCAAACCAAAACTTGCTTTGCCTATTGCGACGTGAACAATATTTGTTTTATCTAGTCTGTATTCAACTTTACCAGCTTTGACATCGTTGATAGCTTTTTTGACATCTGTAGTAACAGTGCCACTCTTTGGGTTTGGCATAAGCCCTTTTGGTCCAAGAATCTTTGCCACACGACCAACAAAGCCCATCATATCTGGAGTTGTGATACAAACATCAAAATCTAGCCAGCCACCCTGTATTTTGGAGATAATTTCATCTCCACCAACAATATCTGCGCCATTTTTTAGTGCTTCGTCAGCTTTATCGCCTTTTGCAATAACAAGAACTTTCTTTGTCTTGCCTGTTCCGGCTGGAAGGACTACTGTTCCTCTAACTTGTTGGTCTGCACTTCTTCCATCAACGCCAAGTTTGATGTGCAGTTCGATGCTTTCGTCAAATTTTGCGTTGGCTGTCTTTATTGCAAGTTCCAATGCTTCCTTTGGTTCATAGACTTTGCTCTTGTCGACAAGGGCGCAAACTTCCTTAAATCTTTTTCCTGTATTCATTCCGTCTTCCCCCTTAGTCCACTACTTCTATGCCCATACTTCTTGCAGCACCAGCAATCATACTCATTGCACTCTCAATTGAAGAGGCATTGAGGTCTGGCATCTTTGTTTCTGCGATTTCTTTGATTTGAGCTTTTGTAATTTTTGCGACTTTTGTTTTGTTTGGAACAGCGCTTGCTTTGTCTATTCCGCATGCTTTCTTAATCAAAACTGCTGCTGGTGGAGTCTTGAGAACGAAAGTAAATGATCTGTCTTCATAAATAGTAACCACCACTGGAATAATAAATCCGGCTTTGTCAGATGTTTTGTCGTTGAATTCTTTTGTAAATCCAGCAAGATTAATTCCGTGAGGTCCAAGTGTAGAACCAACTGGTGGTCCTGGTGTTGCTTTTGCAGCAGGCAATTGAAGTTTTACTATTGCCTTAACTTTCTTTTCTGCCATAATTTCCTCCTTTGGCATAAGTGGTTGTTGCGAATGTATAAAAGATTTACATTCTCCCACATATATAGCAAACGATTTCTCATTTGCTTTAATAACCCAAATCTTCCAGCAAAAGACTTTGGTTTATTAACAAATTATATTTTTCTCAATTGAGAGAAACTGAGTTCCACAGGGGTTTCCCTGCCAAACATTTCCACATTAACTTTGCACTTTTGGGTTGCATCATCAACCGAAAGAACCGTTCCAACAAAACTATTTAGTGGACCGTCGATAACTTCTACCTTGTCATTTGGAGCAAGGTCAATGTTTACAACAACTTTTTCTAGATGAAGTTTGCGAATTTCTTCCTCTGTCAAAGGCAATGGTCTGCCCTTTGGCCCAGCAAACCCTGTTATACCATGCGTCCTTGTGATGTTGTGCCACAAGTCATCGCCATACTTAATTTTTACCAAGATATAACTTGGCAAAAGTTTTTTGCTAACAAGTTTCTTTTTTCCATTTTTCTCTTCCACAACTTCTTCCATTGGGATAACGATGTCAAAAATTCTGTCTTCCAAATGATATTTTTTGATAACCATTTCTAGGTTGGTCTTTGCAACTTGCTCATAGCCTGAGTAGGTGTGCAAAACATACCATTTTGCTTCCAAATCCTTTGCGTCTAACTTTTCCATAATTTCTCCATACCTTTATGATTAGTTCAAAAATAATTTGTAAATCCAGCCAAGCCCGAAGTCAATGCCAAAAAGCACCAATGTAAATAGAAAAACCACCAGTATAACAACTCCGGTTTTCTTTACCACATTGGCAAAGGTTGGCCAAGAAACTTTTTTAAGTTCGCTCCACGATTCTCTTATTTTTCTGAAAAAACTGCGTTTTTCCTTTGCAGGTTTTTTGTCTTTTTTCTTTTCAGTTTTCTTCTGTTTGTCGTCTTTTGGAGGGGTGGACTTTTCCACAGTAGTATCTACTACTTCTTCCTCCACAGCCTTGCTTTTTGCCATATCAAACTCCTTTGTTTTGCATCCATACCAATACAGTCACAAATTATTTTGTTTCTTTGTGAGTTGTGTGTTTTTTGCAAAATTTGCAATACTTGCTCATTTCGATTCTGTCTGGATCATTCTTTTTGTTCTTGTATGTGTCATAATTTCTTTGTTTACATTCTGTGCAAGCAAGTGTAACTCTGTCTCTCATAATCTTTGTCCTTTCACCAAAAAATTAACACCCAAAGATGAGTGTTAATAGACTTTATCACAAAAAACAATTGTTGTCAATAATTTTCTTTCAAAATTATGCTGTTTTAATAGATATTTTAATGGAAAAATTCGTGTATTGTGTTAAATGAACTATCCCCTTGTCTTTCTGCAGAGACTTCTTCTGCCAAATTTGATGAAATTTGCTGTGTTGAAGACTGCTGATTTTGGGTGCTAGAGTCTTGTTGAACTCTAGTTGAAAAAAAGTTTGTTTGTGATGAATTTGATGAAGGATTTTCTCCAAAAGTTTCTTTAGAACTAACTCTCATCGTCTGATCTGCAGATGATGCATATACAGTTTGCCCCCTTGCTTTGAAAAATTGATTTTTTATGTCGTTAAATTCGGGACTGTGTTCTGTTGACTTATTATTTTGTACAGAATTTTGGTTGCTACCTTGTTCAGAATTTTTATTAAGATGATTCAATTGATCTTTGTCAACCTTTTGCTCAATATTTTCCTTTGCAGATTTTGCTTCTACAAACAAATCATCAACTATACCTCCAGCCAATGATTGCACTCTATTTTCAGTAGGAGGGGCTATTTCTTGTTTGACATAAAAGAATTTATCCAAATCGTCTTTTTGACCTTTCCCTTTGACAGACTTTTCAGTTTGAACTCTTTGCTCTGCCCTAATCTTATTAACAACATCTTGTCCAGTTGTAGTAGATGTGGAGATTGGTTTTGGCTTAGAACCCAAATCACTCATTGCCATGGATCGATATTTCTCCAAAAAACTAGAGGTAAAAGACGCTTCATAGGTCTTTTTCTTATCTGCTTTCTTTGCTGGCTTTTTGGCTGGTTTCTTTTTGGCAGTCATCTTTTTACCATTTTTTGCTTTGGCTTTTTTTACATCAGCAGGTTTTTTTACAGGCTTTTTCGCTTTTACCTTTGGTTTTGCCTTTTTTGCAGATTTCTTCTTTGCAGGTTTTTTCTTTGCCACTTTTTTGGCTGGTTTCAACTTCTTTCCCGCTGGGGTTGATGAAGGCTTATTTTCTCCCTTTTTGGCAGACAAAATTTGCTTTATCACTTCATCTTTGTTGGCAGGTTTTTCTTCCAATGCAAGTTGTGCCAGTCGTTCTGCCTCTTTTCTTTCTTCCAACCCTTGCTTTAGGATAGGTTTGTCCAATTTCCTTTTGTCTTTTCGACTTTGTAGTGGAGAGATTTTGTCCATAAAATCCAACAAAATCTTATCCTCTTTCTCCTCTTCGTCTTGCAAAAAATATTTGGTTGCTCGTTGAACAACTTTGGTTATATATTCCTCATCAATATTTTGATTGGCATCTCGCAAGTATTGTTCTATATTTCTATTTCTTACTCCAAGCAACTTAAAATATACTTCTCTTATCTCAAAGTTTTCCTTGTCCTCTTGTGTGGTTGCAATGTCTATGGATGAAAGCAAAATTTCTAGCACTGCCTTGTTGTATTGCTTTGAAGAAGTTAAATCATAAATTTCTGGTCTATCTTTTAATCTTTCTGCAAAAACATCCAAGACTCTTTCGCCATACTCTCCACTATTTTTCAGGATATCAATCATCTCTTCAAAAGCTTTTTTGTCGTCAAACTCTGCAATATCAAAAAGTTCTTTTGAGAGGAGAGAGAGGTAAATCTTTCTTGTGAGGATATTCATAAAATCAAACGCCGAAAACATCTTTTTACCATAATCTTCGTCGTCTTCTTTGTAGATATTGTAAGTGCGAAGAATAAGTGAGAGGGGGACTTCTTCGTCTTTTGACAAAGGAGAGTTGTCTAGTAACTCTTCATACACTTCCACATAGTCGCCTGCCTCTCTACGCACAGTTTCTACCAAAAAGAAGGTAACCTCTTCCTTCGTTATAACTAACTTAAAGAATATATCCCCAAAAAGCGGAATAAGGCTTTTTATATCAAAAATTAGTTTTTCTTTTTGCTTTTGCTGGGCATAAATAATCTTTGGCATAGAGAGCAATTCCTCTCTTATGGCAGGCACAATAATATAGTTGCCAAAGCGGTCATAACTACCCAGTCTGCAGTTGTCTATAATATCCCTGTTTTGCTCGTGCTTACAACTTTCTATAGCTTGTTTGTTAGTCAAATTTTCACCGTTTTGCCTAATATACTCTTTTTGCTCTTCTTTTTTTTCGTCATTTATAGTTTTTTCTTTGTCTTCTGCCATTGTTCCCTCCATTTTATTGAAAAATAGAATTCTACAAAAAACTAAATAAAATCAATTAGCATAACCTTGTTTCCGTAAATCTTTATTCATTAAGGACTTAATATTTTATTCGTCCAAGGTTTCTAGTTTTCTTTTTTGGTCTTCCAGTTGAAGTTCGGTTAGCAACTCATCTATATCTCCATTCATAAAGTCTAGTAGATTGTAGGCAGTATAGCCAATTCGATGGTCTGTTATTCGCCCTTGAGGAAAGTTGTATGTCCTTATCCTTTCACTTCTATCCCCTGTGCCTACTTGCGATCTACGATTGTCGGCATATTCCTTGTTCTTTTGCCCTTGATAATAGTCATACAACTTTGCCTTCAAAATCATCATCGCTTTTTCTCTGTTCTTTATTTGGCTTCTTTCGTCTTGACAAGTAACCACAATACCTGTTGGCAAGTGAGTCATACGTATTGCGCTATCCGTTTTGTTTACATGCTGACCACCAGCGCCACTACTCCTATAAGTGTCTATCCTTAAGTCTTTGTCAGCGATTTCAAACTCTACTTCCTCCAACTCTGGCAACACTGCCACTGTTACTGTAGAGGTGTGTATTCTCCCTTGGCTCTCTGTTTCTGGCACACGTTGAACCCTATGAACACCACTTTCAAACTTCAATTTGCTATAAGCCCCTTTGCCAGAAATTTGAAAAACTGCTTCCTTTATGCCTCCCAGCTCTATTTCATTAGAGGAGAGCATTTCGACCTTAAACCTGTGCTTTTCGGCATACATAAGATACATTCTGACCAGTTCTCCAGCAAAAAGGCTTGCCTCATCGCCACCTGCTCCTGCTCGTATTTCCATAATAACATTTTTGTCATCATTTTCATCTTTTGGCAAAAGCAAAATTTTTAGTTCCTGCTCGCAACTCTCTTTTTTCTCTTTGTTAATTTTTATTTCCTCTTCTGCCAACTCTCTTAGTTCTTGTTCTTTTTCTGTCTTCAAAAGTTGCTCGTCCTCTTCTATGTTGTGAGCAATTCTTTTTAATTCCCTATATTTTTCCACCACAGGCATAAGATCACTGTGTTCCTTGGCAAGTTTCTGCCAAGTCCTGTTGTCTGCAATAACTGCCGGGTCTGCAATTTTGCTTGTCAAATCTTCAAATTTTTTCTCTATACTATCCAGTTTTTCTATCATTTTCTTTCCTTATAACTTTTACCACGATTTTAGCCATAACATAATTCTATCTTCAAAAAGTGCATATTATTAGACAAATCCTAATCTTTCAACCTTGCCACAACTACTCTGTCATTTGAAGAATAATCTTTGACAATGTGAGTTTTGAAGCCATTTTCTTCAAACATTTTTTTTACTTCTTCCCCTTGGTTGTATCCAATCTCTACCAAAACACAACCTTCTTTTTTGAGATAATCTTTGGCCTGTTTTGAGATTATTCTATAAAATTGAAGTCCGTCATCACCCCCATCAAGCGCAAGTGTTGGGTCAAAATCTTTCACCTGCTTATCAAGAAAAGATATATCTTGACTTTTGATATAAGGTGGGTTGGAAATAATTATATCAAATTTTTCTTCCTTTTTCAAGTGTTCAAACATGTCTCCACATATTTCTTTTATGTTAGTTAGGTGGAGATTATCTATGTTTTGCCTTGCTACTTTTAGTGCTTTTGACGAAATATCACTAAGCACCACTTCCATATTGCCCTTGTTCTCACACTCTTTTGCTATTGTCAACCCACAACAACCACTGCCACAACAAAGGTCCAGCACTCTAATTTTATCCACATTTTTTGAGAAATTTGTGGACAACTCTTTCAAGCCCTCTTCTACCAAAATTTCCGTTTCTTTCCTAGGAGTCAGCACATCTTCGCTTACAACAAAATCCCTGCCATAAAAATTTTTTCTTCCCAAAATTTTATCCAAGGGTTTACCTTGTTTCATTTGTTCCAAAACACTTTCAACTTGTCCTATTTCCTTATCCGAAAAGTCATCTTTCAACAGCATTTTGGCAGGGGATATAGATAGTATTTCGCACAAAATATTTTTTTCATCACCTATTTCAAAACCATTTACCTCTGCCAGTTGTTCCTTGATTTTTTTTAGCAACTCAATTCTGTTCACGCACTTTCTCCTTGCAAAAATATTTATATTTGCCAAAATGCACTAATAATGCACAATCTAGCATTTATTTATTGTCTTTTTTACCGCATTGTGCCATTGCTCTATTAGGGGCTTCATTTCTTCAAAATTTCTCTTTGGCAAGAAAGATTGTTGAGAAGGTAAAAGTTTTTTTATCTGCCCCAAAGTTTCATATGCCCCTGTAGCAAGTCCTGTCATAAATATTGCCCCCATACAAGTACTTTCTGTGGCAGACTGGACAATTTTGGTTTGGACAAGGTCGCATACAAATTGCATCAAAAATTGATTGACACTCCCTCCACCGTCAATGTGCAATTCCTTTATCTTTATCCCTGTTTCTTGCTCCATACAATTTAGCACATCATAACAAGAATATGCCATAGATTCCAAAACACTCCTTGCTATGTGTCTTTTGTCTGTTCCACGAGTTATCCCAGTTATGCTAGCCCTTGCGTCCATATCCCAATATGGAGTGCCTAATCCTGTAAATGCTGGCACGAGATATACCCCATCATTATCTTCTATGCTAGTGGCAAGAGTGGTGAGTTCTTGTGGAGTTTTGGCAATATTTAGGTTGTCTATTGCCCAGTCAACTGTGCTTCCACTGTTAAACACACTACCTTCTAAGGCATAACACATTTTACCTTTAATTTTGTATCCCACAGTTGTTAGCAGACCACATTTGCTTTCCAACGCCTCTTTGCCGGTGTTGAACAACATAAAGCACCCTGTTCCAAAGGTATTTTTTGCCATTCCCTTCTCAAAGCAACCTTGTCCAAAAAGTGAACTCTGTTGGTCGCCGATAAGCCCAGCGATTGGAATTTCTCCACCTAGTAACGTGGTGTTGCCTACAATCTTGTCATTTGGCACTACTTTTGGCAACACTTCCCTTGGCACATCAAAAAACTCAATGAGTTCTTCGTCCCAATCCATTGTGTGAATGTTGTAAAGCATTGTCCTTGAGGCGTTGGTTACATCGCTAACAAAACTTCTTCCCTCTGTAAGTTTGAACACCAAAAAACTTTCTATTGTCCCCACGCACAGCCTATGTTCCCTGCTCGCTTTTTGAATTTGTGGAACATTATCCAGTAGCCATTTTACCTTAGTCGCAGAAAAATAGGCATCTGGCAGTAGTCCTGTTTTCTGTTTTATCACACTCGCCATTGAACTATTTTTTAATTTTTCACACTCTTTTGCAGTTCTTCTACATTGCCACACTATTGCATGATAAAGAGGTTCTCCACTAAGTTTATCCCAGCAAACTACAGTTTCTCGTTGATTGGTTATTCCTATGCCATATATTTCGCTGGCTGGCACCCCTTTGCACACCTTTTTGATACATTCTACCACTTTTTTCCATATTTCATCTGCGTCATGCTCCACCCATGCAGGTTTTGGGAAATATTGCTTAAAATGTAATTTCTCCACCCTCGCAACAGTGTTTTTTTTGGCATCAAACAGCAGTGCCCTAACAGAAGTTGTGCCTGCATCTATAGTCAAAATATATTTCATATTCACCCCTTGTTCAAAAGTTATTATAGAAGTAGTTTATCACTTAATACAAAAATAACAAAATAGTTTTGAAACAAAAAACAAACATTCGCTTTGATTTAAGCAAAGTGAAAATGTAAATAATTAAAAAACAAAGAAATAATTTGCGAGCAATTCGCTTGACTAAAATTTGATTAAAAATTATGCTATATAAAGGAGAAAAGATATGCAAAAAACATCTGTTTGTATAGTTGGTGGAGGGATAGTAGGGGCTTTTTTGTTTGACGAATTGTCCCTGCTTGGCGAAAAGCCTATTCTTGTAGAAAAAGGAGAAGATTTTTCGCTGGGCGCAACAAAAGCAAACAGTGGAATTTTGCACGCTGGCTATGACTGTCAGCCAAACACATTGAAGGCAAAATACAATGTATTAGGGCTTAAAATGTATAAATCTGTGGCAAAACGACTGGGCGAAAGGTTGATAAACTGTGGTAGTTTGGTAGTGGGAGATGAAAATAGTTTGCCCCAACTGCAAGACCTCAAAAATAGAGGAGATAAAAACGGTGTAAAGAATATGTCTATTCTTGACAGAAATTCTTTGCTTGCACTAGAACCTAACCTTGCAGACAACATAAGGTGGGGCTTGTTTGCAAAAGATGCTTGCATAATATCTCCCTATCACTTTTGTGTGTCCTTGATAGAAGAAGGTATAGCAAATGGTGGAAAGATAAAATTGAATTTTGAGCCACAAAAAATAGTAAAAATTCCTACAGAAATAATTGCTAAGCTTCCCAAAAACACTGATTTTTGGCAAATATCTCAGGCAATCAATGACTATGAACAAAAGGCAAAAAATTCAAGCGAAAAGTTTCAAGAAGATTATTGCTATATAGTGCTATCTGATGACGACTTTGTGATATGTAATAGCATAATAAACTGCTCAGGTGCAGGTATAAACGAAATATCCAAATTGCTTGATGAAAAAACATTCCCTCTGCAACTGGTAAAGGGAGAATATATCCTGTTAGACAACTCAGAAGGCTCTTTGGTGCATAGACCAATATTTCCTTTGCCAAGTAAGCATGGCAAGGGTATTTTGGCTTGTCCAACAGTGCATGGAAACATTTTCTTTGGGCCAACAGCTGTGCCTGTGGATAAATACGATACCTCTGTATCTAGCAGTAGTTTAGCGATTATAAAAAACAATGCATTGAAATTGATAAAAAACATAAATTTTCGCAAAACAATAAAATTGTATGCTGGGATTAGGGTAAAAACGGGAAATGATTTTGAAATTTATTTTAGCCAAAAAAATCTAGGTTTTGTAACCCTTGCTGGCATTTGCTCCCCTGGGCTTACTTCTGCCCCTGCCCTGGCACTTGATGTAATAAAGTATCTTCAAAAAATTGGCGTTGTAAAAAATAAGAAGATAGACAGTCAAAAAATAATAAAAAGAAAGCCTTATACAAGGATATTTGAATTAAATCACACTCAACTTGACCAGTTGATAAAGCAAAATGGAGATTATGGAGAAATTGTTTGCAACTGCGAAAAGATTACAAAGGGAGAAATATTAGAAGTGTTGAAAAATTCTCCCATAAAACCTCTTACCACTGACGGAGTAAAGCGAAGACTACGAACAACTATGGGGCATTGTCAGGGATCATTCTGCTATGGTAAGTTGGCAAAAATTATGGCAGAATATTACGGAGTGGACGAGAGTGAAATTATCTTCCGAGGCAACACTTCGCTAATAGTGAATGATATAAAAAACGGCGGAATTTATGAACAAAATAAAAAGTGAGATGGGATATGAAAAAACAAAAATTTGACATTGTTGTAATTGGTGGTGGGAGTGCAGGTTTGGCAAGCGCTATCGAAGCAGACAAAATGGGGCTGAAAGTCGCCATTTTGGAGAGAGATTGCAGATTGGGTGGCATACTAAACCAGTGTATCCACAATGGCTTTGGATTGAACTATTTTAAGCAAGAACTAACTGGTCCAGAGTATGCACAAAAATTTGTGGATATGTTACCAGCTACCAAAATTTCAGTTTTTCTTGGCACTACAGTGCTAGATATTTTGCAAAAAAAAGACAAAGATATATTTTACGAAATTCACACTATAAGCAGAGAAGGCGAAATATCTTTTGAAGCAAAATCCATAATTTTTGCAACTGGTTGCAGAGAAAGACCAAGTGGAAGTATATCCCTATGTGGCACAAGACCTGCGGGGGTTATTTCTGCTGGAAGCGCCCAAAGACTTATAAATATATATGGCAAGATGATTGGCAAAAAGGTTGTTATCGTCGGCAGTGGAGATATTGGGCTAATAATGGCAAGACGACTGAGATATGAGGGGGCTGAGGTGCTAGGGGTGTATGAAATTATGCCTTATCCCTCTGGTTTGAAAAGAAATATTGTCCAATGTCTAGAAGATTACAACATTCCACTTTATCTATCCAAAACTGTGTGTGAGGTAGTGGGGCAAGACAGAGTGGAGGGTGTTTGGATTGCTCCAGTAAACAAAGACTTTTCGCTGGACGAAAGCAAAAAGGAATTTGTTCCTTGTGATACTGTTGTCCTAAGTATTGGGCTTGTTCCAGAAAATGATATAGCCTGCTCACTTGGAGTAAAACTCAATCCTATGACCAATGGACCTTTGGTAGACGAGTATTTGCAAACAAATCTCCCTGGTGTGTTCTCTTGCGGGAATGGGTTGCATGTTCACGACATAGTAGACAATGTTTCCAAAGAGTCCCAACGTGCTGGCAAGAACTCTGCAAGATACATTTTGGGTCAGTTAGAAACTAATAATCCACATAAAATAACTGCCAAAGATGGTGTAAGATATGTCAATCCTACTACTTTTTATGAAGGTGAGGGAGTTATTAATATCAATTTTAGAAGCAACAACATTTATAAAGATAAAAAAATCGTTGTAAAATGCAATGGCAAAGTAGTGAGAGAAATTGAAAAGAAAGTAATTTTGCCTGCAGAAATGGAAACTGTTGTCGTGGCAAAAAATAACTTAACTGATGATATAGAAGTTGGCATAGAGTAAAGGAGAAGATATGAATTTGGTGTGTATTATGTGCCCTGTTGGGTGCAACTTGAAAGTGGATAAAAATGGCAAGGACGTTGTGGTTATGGGCAATCGCTGTCCACGAGGGGCAGAGTATGGAAGAAATGAAATCACTTGTCCAAAAAGAATGGTTACCACTGTTGTAAAAATAAATAATGGAACAGTTTGTCTAAAAACAGACAAAGCAATAAAAAAAGAGTTGGTAGATGACTGTTTGCGATTTACCAAAACTCTTAAATTGCCAAAGAAAATAAAAGCAGGAGATATTGTTGCTAAAAATATTTTGGGAGAAGATGTCAACCTAGTTACAACTGAAATAAACTACAACTGAATATAATAAAACAATCTCAAATATTAAATAATACAACAAGATAAACAATTACAAATAATATAACTAAATAAACAACATAAATAATTTGTAACACAATAAAAATATTTCCCAAAAGTCGCATAACTAGCGGAGTTTGGGAAATATATTTTTTTAGGATATTGTGTGATAAACTGATGTAGAAGAAGCGTTGATAAGCAATATTCCAAATCTTTGATAAAGCACTGTTTCACTTTCTTCTTCTGCAATTATTGGGTTTTTATAAAATATTCTGTACTGGTTGGAGTATGCAGAATATTGGGTTTGAGAAAGCAAATTGTCCCTGTCTGCTGGCACTGATGTTGTGTTTACTTTTGAGCAAGCACTGCTGATACTGCTATCAAAAAAAACCTCTTTTTTGGATACCATTCTGCAAGCAAGGTTGTCGTTTATGCCCTTAAATGTTATCTTAATATCTCTGCTCTCGGCTTCTATTTTGTTGTTAAGAAGTGAGCCATCCTCAGAGTTGCATACTGCAGTAAAGGTTAAATCACAACTTTTGTTTGGGCTATTTTCAAGTACTTCCAACTCCAACTTGCAACTGATATTATATAGTTTTATGTTACCAGTTTTGGTAAAAATCTGCAATTTTGTCCCATTGCTATAAGTAGAACTTTGACGATAATTAACAATTATATCTCCTGAAGTGGTATATGCATAAACGCTGGAAGATGAAGAAACTTCTTTGAGATTTATATTTCCTGATGTTGATGAAACTGCCAAATTGGACTCTAGCAAATCGACAACAACATTCCCTTCACCAGATTGAATTGTAGAATTTTGAGTTGAGGAATTTTTTAATTTTTTGATTGTAATATTATTTGCTTGTCCGTCTGCGCCATCACTAAGGATTGTTCCGTTGATATTTGATATGTTTATTATGGCTCTATTGGCAAAAATTTTTATATCCTTTGGACTAGATTCCTGCCCTACATTTTCTATAGATATCTCCCCACCGTCAGTAGAAATCTCTGTTGCACAATTTATTGTTTGGCACTTAACAGTTGGATTGCCACTTGCATTTACATAGAATCCTTTGGTAAGAGCAAGTTCACCTTCTCCACCACAAGAGAAGTCAAAAGTTCCACTGTGTGTTGAGAATATCAATTGTTCAACAGAAAGTTGTTTGACACCTGATATTGATGCTCTGCCATATTCTGTTTGAAGATTATATGTTTTTATTTGATTGGTTGGAGATGTTGTAACATTACCGTTGCCACCACTTTGCAAAAATAAATGTTCACAAGAAATAGTTCGAGTAAGTTGACTACCCGTTTCCTCATCTTGATAATTTTGGCTAGCAGTCAGAGAAACATCAGATTTTCCACAAGAAACATATATTGCTGAAAATAGATTTTCTGGGAGATAAACCTTTATGTTAGAATTTTCATAACTTAGCCACCCTTTTGGTTCGGAAATTTTGACAACAAGGGTGGAGTATTCCTCTGATGTATCTTTGTCTATTGCAAACATTTGATTTTGAGTTTTTAGCGAGATTTTTGCCTCATCATTTACAGATTTTACATACCCAGATATATCCTTGTTGTAATTTATAACCAATTCGTTTGCATTTTTATTAGGATAAACAGAAATTTTGCTAATATCTGAGGTTATCTTTATTGCTTCCACCCCATAATAATCAGAAGGAGTTAATGTTCTGCTTTCCGATTGGGTAAGCATTATGTATTCATATCCCAAAATCTCTGTGCCTGGAGAAAAAAACATTATTGCAAAACAGCCTCCAACTAACAACAAAATGGAAGCTATAAATACTGATAAATAGATAAAAAACTTACCTTTTTTATTCATTTTTTCTCCTTTATTGTGCAAAAATCAGACAAAACTAATCTTTTGGCTCAATTACAGCCTTAATCCTACGAACACCTGCAGAAGAAGATTCTTCTTTTACTATCCTAAAATGCCCCAATTCACCTGTGTGTTTTGCATGTGGCCCACCACAAATTTCTTTGCTGACATCTCCTATAGAATACACCTTTACCCTATCGCCATATTTATTTTCAAACACACCTACTGCGTGTTGCGCTTTTGCCTCGTCCAAAGACATTTCTTCACAAACTACAGGCAAATCTCTTTCTATTGCATCGTTGACAAATTTTTCTAGTTTTGCCTTTTCTTCTTCTGTCAGTTTGTGGTCGCAATTGAAGTCAAAACGCAACCTTTCTGATGTTATATTGCTACCTTTTTGGTTAATATTTGGGTCAACTATTGCCCTTAATCCTGCTCCCAAAAGGTGAACAGCAGTGTGCAGTCTTGTAGTTTGTTCGCCTGTGTCAGCCAACCCACCCTTGAAAACTTGGTCGATGTTTGCCTTGCTCTTTTCTTGATGGTTTTTGAATGCCAAAACATATCCTTCTTCGTCCACTTTTAAGCCCTTTTCCTCTGCTAATTCCTTAGTAAGTTCCAGAGGGAAACCAAAAGTATCATACAATCTAAAGGCAGTTTTGCCATTTAATATGCCATCTTTACAATATTGAGCAACTTTTTCAAATTCCTTTATGCCAGTTGCCAAAGTTTTGGAGAATTTTTCACACTCCAACTTTATTGTATTTTTTATTGATTCAGTTTTTTCAACTAATTCTGGATAAAAATCTTTGTAAATTTCTACCACAACAGGCACAAGATCGCACAGTTTTTCTCCTTCAAAACCAAGTCTTGATGCACAGTTTATCGAACGTCTTAACAAACGTCTTAACACATAGCCTTGCCCAACATTAAGAGGCTCTACGCCATCTCCAATAATAAACACACTGGCTCTGATGTGGTCAGCAATTATACGCATATTTCTTTTGGTTGGCTCGTTGAGAAGATAATATTTGCCACTAATTTCTTCAATTTTCTTAATTATTGGTGTAAAAAGTTCGGTATCATACACACTTTCTAGTCCGTTGGAAATGTATAGAAGTCTGTCAAACCCAAAGCCCGTGTCCACATTGCGTTGTTTATTTTGATGAATTTTGCCACCTTTTTCGTGTATAACATATTCCATATACACGTCATTGCCAATTTCCACATACTTTCCGCAAGAACAAGATGGGTTGCAGTCTTTGCAACATTTTGGTTTGCCTGTGTCTATATACATTTCGCTATCTGGTCCGCATGGACCTACCCCACTTGCCAAAATCCACCAGTTGTGTTCCTTTGGCAAAAGGAAAATCTTAGACTCTGGTATGCCACAAGCACGCCATGCATTGTAACTCTCTTCGTCCATTGGCGCTGTTTCATCTCCTGCAAAGACGGTAACTGCAATATCTTCTTTTGGGATTGCGAGATATTTTGGATTGGTCAAAAAGTCATAACTCCATGCGATTTTTTCCTTTTTGAAATAATCTCCCAAACTCCAGTTGCCAAGCATTTCAAAAAAAGTGCAATGGTAGTTGTCGCCCACTTCATCGATATCTCCTGTCCTGATACATTTCTGTATGTCCACCAGCCTTTTGCCACAAGGGTGTTTTTCGCCTAATAGATAAGGCACCAGTGGTTGCATACCAGCAGTGGTAAATAGCACTGATGGGTCGTTTTCTGGCACAAGTGATGCAGAAGGAATATAGTGATGCCCACGTTCCTTATAAAATTCTATCCACATTTCTCTAAGTTGTTTTGCTGTTAATTTTTTCATTTTCTTTCTTCTTTTATATAAAATTTTTGTGAGAGTTTTCTATTGTATCCATATCAAACTACTCTTTGCAGTCAAAAACAATCAACTGTAATCCTTTTTGATGATTGTTTTAACTTGTCTGTGTTTAATTTTCCCCACCTATTCCCCTTTCATCAAAAACTTTTTTGACTTATCAGGGACTATCGGAGAAAAATGTCTAAAAGTTCAATTCGTCTGGCATTGGTGGTTCTGGTGGAGGGGCTGTTTCCTCTAGCGAACGTTTGTTGAGGTTTACACCCACATCTACAAAAGATGTTATCTCTGGCACCCACTTAACATCAACATCTGCCAAAGCACCATTCCTGTGTTTTGCCAAGATAAGTTTGCGCATATTTGGACCACCTTCTATCTCCACATCGGCATTGTTTGATGGATTGTAGATAAATATAACAATGTCTGCGTCTTGTTCGATAGCGCCAGATTCTCTGAGGTCGCTAAGCACTGGTCTGTGGTCTTCTCTTTTCTCCACATCACGAGAAAGTTGCGACAAAAGAAGTATTGGCACTTGCAGTTCTCTTGCGGCAATCTTCAGATTTCTTGTAAGTTCGGTGATTTCTTGTTGACGGTTTACATCTTTACCCTTTTTGCTAGAAGACATCAGTTGGAGATAGTCTATCATAATAAGGTCTAATCCATTTTCTCTTTTCAATCTTCTGCATTTGCTTATTATGGTGCTTGGAGAGTTTAGTGAGGAATCATCTATAAAAATCTTCGCTTCACTCAACTTTTTACTCCCTTCCCACAGGGCTTTCCAGTCTGAGCCAGAGAGTTTTCCACCCAAGGCTTTCTCCATACTCACACCACTGATAGAGCAAAGGGACCTTTGGGTAATTTGTTCTTTTGGCATTTCCAGAGAAAACACTGCACAACTGCGTTTGCCTTGTATGGCAGCATAATTAACAAGGTTCATAGCAAGGCTCGACTTGCCCACACCTGGACGAGCAGCAATTAGGATAAGGTCGCTTTTTTGCAGTCCGTTGGTTATTCTGTCCAGTTCTGCAAAACCAGTTGGAATACCACGAGTCATTCCACCATTTTTGTCAATTTCTTCAAATTTTGCTAACACATTGTCCAATGCTGTGGATATTGGCTCTAGGTTAGAAGCATCTTCTTTTTCGGCAATATCAAAGACAGTCTTTTCGGCAAAGGCAAGCACGTCACTTTCGTCTGGCGAATAAGCCTTGTCTATTATGTCTTGACTGGCGTGGATAAGTTTGCGCAATAGCGAATCTCTTTTGACAATATCCACATAATGTTTGGAATTGCTAGCACTGGGAACAATGTTTGTAAGCAAAGCAATATAATCAATGCCACCTACACCTTCCATCAGTCCACGTCTTTCCAACTCGTCTGTAAGCGTAACATAATCTATTGGTTTGTTTTGCTTAAAGATTTCTTGCATACACTCAAAAATAGTTTTGTGAGCCTCGGTGTAAAAATCTTCTGGCGAAAGACTAGACATAATGGCAAAGGCAGAGTCTTCGTCCAAAAGGCAACACCCCAAAACAGATTGCTCTGCTTCTAGGCTGTTGGGAGAAATGCGTGCAAGTTTTTTTGCTTTTAGTTTGTCGTTGTCCATAATTTATCCTTTTAGTAATACATATTATCCAACAAATTTTATTTATAGTCAAGGGGTTAATCTGCAAATGGGTCCCTATTTGATTCTTTAGACATTTTTTCTTTTTGCTTTTCATCTCTTTTTGCAAAAATCACAAAGCCCACAAACAGCGAAAATCCAAACATAACAATAGTGGAAATTACCTGAACAACGGTGGTGAATCCAGGCACTTCGTTTGCCAAAATGTAATTTATAAACATAATTATTGGCAAGGATACAAGAGCAATTATCCCCATTCGCTTTGCATTTTGATAAATATATGTCTTTGCATCCATAACATTTTTTGATGTATTTTTATCAAGTTTTTTTGACATTTAATCTTTCCTTAAATTTTTACAATAACCAACTTAGTCTAGTTAGTGGGGTTTGTTGCAAGAGAGTTTCTTTTAATATTTGAAAACTTCAAATTAACCATTGTTTGTTTTTAATATTTTTGTCATTTAGCAGACGAACTATCCTTTTTGTCCGAGTTTTGTGCTGGGTCTTGAGTGTTTTGCTTTGGATTAGTAGTATTTGGTGCTGTTTTGTCAGTGATGTTTAGCGAACTTGAATTGTTTTGAGTTGGTTTATTTGCATTATTTACTGCGTTTGGATTGATTTGTGTTGGCTTTTGGGTTGGATTAACTGGATTGTTTGTTTGGTTTGGTGTTTTTTGGTTAGGGTTTTCAAGTGATTGGATATTTTTGAGGGCATTCATTCCTTTTTGAGTGCGGGTATATTTTACCACAGCGCATATAATACCACCGACACACAACACAACAATACCTGCCAAAAGTGCAAAAAGATACCACATAGTTTGATTGGCTATAAAACGCCACATCTTTATCCTGCCAGAAATATTGCTACCTAGTTGCCACTCATAGGTTCCGTCTTCCTTTTGAGTCCCGTCTGTGTGCAATCTCCTATATGGAGTGGAAAAATTGAACATAAGGTTTGCTTGTTCCTTGCTTACCCCCAGCAAATCACAAACAACATCAACCAATTTTGTTTCGGAAGAATATGATTTACCATTAGAAAACGCAATATTATCTACCAAATAAGGTTCTTTTTGATTGTAATAGAATGGAGCACATGTTTCTATATACGCAGTCCAAAAAGTAGAGTTTTGCTTTTCATAATTTAACACATTTATTGGTGTATCTACCAACGAGGTGTAAACCTGCTTGTTGATAACAATGTCGTTTTGATTGGCATCATATTCAAGAGCCTTTGGGCAGAAAAACATAACATAAGCATATATGCTGGCATATGACATCTGTATACTAAAATTATCATAAGAGGAAAAGTCGATGTTCAAAGCCCATTGTTTTGCTGGCTCGATAGTAAACTTGTCGTCTGTAAGGAATTTTGGGTTTTGAAGTTTTACATATTTTTGCTGTTTTTCTATGGAGTCTAGGTTAAGTTCTGCGTAATTGTAAATATTTCCATAAAGAGTAGCAAGATTAGTTTTGTAGGCATTATTTAGACTTTCGCCATATTTTACAAAGAGTTCATACAAATCATTTCGTTGATCATTATTTAGCCCATCCAAACTAACAACAAGTGTGCAACGGACTTCACCATTTGGGTTGATTTCTGTCTTAAGAGTTGTTGTCCCACAACCGCTAGCAAACAGACAAACAAATGCTAGCAATATAGATGTTAAAATATACTTAAATTTCTTCACTTTTCTCTCCTATTAGTTGTAATTGAACAAACTTCCAAATATTATTTTTTTGAAAGTTTCTACATCCATATCCACGCAGACACTTGCGTTGGGATTGTTGGACGAAGTATCACATTTTATGTATCCATACTGGTTGCCGTCTTTGCCTGTGTGATATTGCACAGAAATTTCTGCTGGCTCAGTGTGAAATATCTCTGGATTGGTTAGGTATATGGCACTGCAACTGTCATGCACTGCTGCACCCAACTTGCCCACATGATAGTCGTTGTATTTGGTAAACATTTTGTAAAACACTTCTCCAAGAGAGTTGGCTCGACGCATTTTTTGTTGCTCCTCTGGAGTAAGATAGGCAAAATGCCCCAACTCCATAGGAACCATAACCAAAGGAATTTTACTATCCAACACCACTTTCATTGCTTCTGGGTCAAAGGCTACATTAAACTCTCTGTATGGTTCGGTAGAGCCATTTTCGTCTTTGCTCCCACCCATAAACACAATGCGAGATATCATATCCCTCGCTTCCGGATATTTGATAAGCAAATTGGCAATATTGGTCATTGGTCCCATACACAATATCGTGGTGTTTCTAGCCATATTTTCACACAGAAAGTAATGTATTGCATCAGGACTTTTTAGCACAAAAGGTTTTCTTTGAACATTTTTTACCTTGTATCCACCCAGTCCACTGCTCCCTTGGGCAGAAGTGGCGTAACAAGGTTGGCGTTTTAGAGGTTCGCTTGCCCCTTGAGCTACTGGAACATCTTTTTTGAACAACTCTACTAATTTTAGAGTATTGTTCATTGTTTCTTCTATAGGCATATTGCCTGCTACGGTGGATATTAGTTTTACCTCAATTTTATCACTATTTAAGGCATTCATTATAGCCAGCGAGTCGTCTATGCCTGGGTCAGCGTCAATGATAACATAATAATTCTTCATTTATTTCCTCCTTTGTTTGCAGAATAGTTTTCGGCAGAAAATTCCATTTGCTTTTTGCGTTCAACCTCTTCTTTCATCTTCTTCAACTCTTCCTTGGTTGGCAGTGGCTTAGTTGCTTTGTAACATATTTCATATTTGCTGTCTTGAGTATAAAATAACTCTTTGCAGTGACGTTCTATTTTGGTTATTAAATCTTCAAACAAAGGCAATGTTTCGTCTGGCGAGAGTAATTTGAACTGAACCATCTCCGTTTTGTTTTTTCTATTTGTCTTTTTGTTTTGAACTTTCAATTTTTCTTGTTTTATCTCTACTTTTAGCCCACCATAACCATACAATTTACGACTTTCTTGAATGGACTTTACTATCATTGTTACTCTCATCTGTGCAAAAAGTTTGTCTGGGTCAAATTGCAATGTGCTAGTAAACATAGAGTTAAGTGCGTTGTTTAGAAAGAAAAAATGCTTTGAAAGGCTATCATGCACTCCCACTTCTTTTTCCCTTTCGTGACTGCGAAGATTGTCCGAATAATAAAATTGTGGGCTAAAATATCGCCTTTTTATTTTCAGTTGCGCCTTGCCACCTGTTACGCGTTTTCTAAGAAGCAACTCATTTTGCTCCAAGAGGGAGTTTGGATTGTCATAATAATAGTCCACCACTTTGGTTTTGGTAATATCGTCCATTGTGTAAGTTGTCATTGTCCCAAGCAATTTTATAAGGTGTGAATATGAGGAACTGTCGAACACAGTATATCGTCTTTCTTGTTTTAGTATATTTAACATAATTATCTCCGTATATATTTTAGTAAAAATTTTGTAAAAGAGCAAACAAATTTGACTTAAAGAATACAAAATATCTCTATTAGTTTGCCCAAATGGTGAATAAAATCTCCTTTTGTGGTAAAAATTGCTTTGAAGGAGAAAGAAAGCATTATGGATTTTGAAAATTCACAAACAAAACTAAACCTTGCACGTGCCTTTGCAGGAGAGTGTCAAGGTGGGGCAAGATATCAGTTTATTGCTCAAAAAGCGACTAAAGAAGGTAAGAATAATATACAAATTTTATTCAAGGGGCTTGCAAAAAACGAAATGGCTCATGCAAAAGTTTTTTGGGATTTGTTGAGCGCTCATGCAACCCAACCACAGAAAAATATTGAAATTAAGGCAGGATATCCTTTTGAGGATGGAGATTTGTTGCAACTTATAAAGTTTGCCTCCAACAACGAAAAGAGTGAAAACACGACCATTTATCCCAGTTTTGCAAAGATTGCCGAAGATGAAGGTTTTGGCGATGTTGCCGAAAAATTCAAACTAATTGCCTTGGTGGAAAACGACCACTTTATGATACTAGATGACCTTTACAACAAGTTGAAATCCAAAGAACTATACTCTGCCGGCAAGGAAATGATATGGAAATGCGACCATTGTGGGCACACACATCTGGGCAAAGAAGCCTACAAAACTTGCCCTCTTTGCGACCTTGACCAAAACTACATCGCTTTGGATATGTTGGACAAGAGATAACTTCCCAAAAACAAATAAAAAAACAAACCTCATAGTCTTTGCCACTTACATCTGTTTTGTAGCAATGATATGAGGTTTTTTGATAAGTTTTGTTGTTGATAATTCCCTCCGCAAATAGCCAACACACATTACATCTGTTTTTTTGAAAGAGGGTTTAGTTTAATTGTTTTTTTCTAATCAACCCTTTATTTGATTAGTTTTTTAATTGCTGGCAAAATTAAAGTCTTACCTGCTTGGTTGTTTGGTTTTTCTTGATTGCTGAGCATAATAGAAAATCTTTTCAAACAACAATCTAAGCCCTGTGTATGCTAGATAAATGCAGAACAGTGTTATGCCTAGAAATATTACTTCCCTAGTGCCTAATGTGAGATATTTGAAGAAGGTTGAAGGAATAACAGCAAGGATAAGCACTGCAAAAATTAGCATAGAAAACACTACTGCCGAACGATATTTATCCAATGGCAAACAAAGATTGAGCAATACAAAAAATGCACCGAATGTTACAACAAGTGAGATAAGTGTAGGCACCATCTCTGGTTGACCTGTTATAGCACAGAAGATGTAACAAGCCATACTAGCAAGGAACAACACAAGTGCTGCTGGCAGTGATTTGGACGACAAACTGGACAAAAATGAGCCTTTGATTCTCTCTTTGCTGGCTTGAAGGGAAAGGAAAAATGCTGGTATGCCGATAAAGGCATTTTCCCATATAAATATTTGATTTGGTTGCAAAGGATAACTGTATTTGACTGAAATAAGGGCAAAAATAGTTAGGAACATAGCAAAGAAGGTTTTTGTTAGAAAAAGCGCTGACGCTTTGGAAATGTTGTTGATTACCCTTCTGCCTTCTGCAACGATACTTGGCATAGCCGAGAAGTTGTTTTCCAACATAATAAGGTTGCTAGCACTCCTTGTGGCTTCGCTTCCGCTTGCCATTGCTATGGAGCAATCGGCCTCTTTCAGTGCCAAAATATCATTTACTCCGTCCCCAGTCATAGCTACTTTGTTGCCTTGTGCTTTTAGGGCTTTTACTATTATACTTTTTTGCTCTGGTGTTACCCTGCCAAAAACGGTATATTCTTTGGCTATTTTTTCAAGTTCCTCGTTGGAAACATTTTCCAAACTTATACACTTGTCATAATTTTTTACGCCAACTTTTCTGGAAATATTGCTAACGGTATCCACATTGTCGCCAGAGATAATTTTTATATCCACATCGTTGGAGTTGAACCATTCTATTGTAGATTTTGCATCTGGACGGATATTGTCTTCTATTACGATTATTGATAGTGGGGTGTTTTGCCTGCTCATATCTTCGCCCACATTTTTTTCGTTGGACTTGCATAGCAACAACACTCTATAGCCTTCTTGTGCAAGCGCTTTGATTGTTTGAGATGTTTCGTTGTCTATGCTAGTAGAAACAAATTCTGGAGCACCCAACATATACACTCCCAATTCCCCTAGGTTGACAGCAGAAAACTTTTTTTCGCTATTAAATTCCATTACGTCCACAGCATGAGTAATCTTTGCGTCCTCTGCCCAAAAATACTTGTCAATTGCAATAGCGGTGGAGTTTTGGGTCTTTGTTGCCTTGGCATAACTCTGCATTATTTCAAAAACTTTTTCACTGCTTACTCCCAATGGGATAACATTTTTTACTGACATTGTTCCGTCTGTCAGAGTGCCTGTTTTGTCTAGACACAGCACGTTTACTCTTGCCAAGGTTTCGATGCTGTATAGGTCTTGAACCAAAGTCTTTTTGCGTGCAAGGTTTAGCACCCCTACAACAAGAGCTACAGAAGTAAGCAAAAACATACCAGCGGGCATCATTCCAATAACCGAGCCAGAAGTAACCTTGATTGCTTGATAAACGTTGCCACTGCTATAGGTATCCAAAAAGGTAAATATTCCCAATGGAAGCAACAATATACCGATAACCTTAATGATAAAATTGAGAGTTTTCAGAATATCACTTTGAGGGGCTTTGAGTTGACGAGCCTTTTTTATTAGGCTAGAACTGTATGTGCTAAGTCCCACCTTTTCTGCTCTGGCAACACACTCTCCGCTGACTACATAACTACCGCCAAGCAAAGTATCGCCAGCAATCTTTTTTATAGGTTTACTTTCGCCTGTTAGAAGGCTTTCGTTTACCTCCACCGAACCGTCCAGCACTACAAGGTCTGCGCAAACTTGCTCGCCCAGTCTTAATGTAACAACATCTCCCAACACCACTTTGTCTATGTCAATGCTGGTATATTGACCATCTCTTAACACATCAACCTTGGTGGCATTTATCACTGAGATTTTGTCCACCATTTTCTTTGCACGTATCTCTTGGATAATCCCTATGCAAAGGTTTGCCAAAAAAACAACTATAAATGTTACATTTTCAAAACTCCCAATGGAGATAAGGACTCCAGCAATAAAAAAACAAATTAAGTTGAACCAGGTAAATATATTTTTGAAAAATATTTGAGCATAACTTTTTGAGGTTTTTGTAAGAGTCGTATTAACTAACCCCTTTTGTATTTGTTCCTTGACTTGTTGACTGGTCAACCCCTCAATCTTTTTATCATTGTCCATAATAACACCTTAAAATTGTTTTAGTTTAGTTGTTTTGATACGCAAGAACAAAGGTCTTCCACGAATGCCTTACTTTCTTCACTCTCGAGGTCGTAGTTGCTGTCTATCTCCTCACTCAAACTACCGATAATTCCGCAAAAGGCAAAGTTCATCCTTACATCATCAATTTTGAAAAGTGTGCCTTCTTCCTCGCCCTTTTCACATATTTGGTTAAACAGCGAAAAGACCACTTCCCTGCATTTATACAACATTTCGGTGATGGTGTCGGCGTCTTGTTCTTGAAGGAATGGTGCATAGTTGTCGATAAAGGTCCATGGCATAACCATCCAATAGTTTGCCTTCATAGTTATTATAACTGCTTTGATAAAGGTCCTAAGGCTAGTCCTAAAGGTCGTTATCTTAAAACTGTTGGAGAAGAACTTGACCATTTTGTTTAGATAATAAATGATGCTATTAAATACCATCTCGTCCTTGCTAGAAAAATATTCATAAATCGTGCTTTTGCCCATATTGCAACGTTTGGCAACTTCGGCAAGAGTTATGGACTTGTAGTCCACTCGGTCGTTGAGCATAGCCAACACTTCTTCGTATATCATTTCTTTTTTCATAATCTACCTCTCGAATTTTCGGTCGTATTCATCAAAATTATAACCAAAAATTCACTGTTTGTCTAGCAATTTTCAATAGAATGATTGGTTTTTGTATAATTTTTTTGATAAATTTTTGATAAAAAACTTTTTGTGAACCACACGGTTCATATTCTTTTCTGTTGATACATTTATCTATTGATATTTTGTGCAATAAAAATGGTAAATTTCATTCCCATAATATCAAATTTCAACTTTTTGTTGAAAATTAGTAGATAAAATTTGCAAAGTTGATTATAATTTATCTGTTGAATTTGATTGCGATCCTTCAACAGAAGATTTTGAGCATATGTATTTGTTATGTATAATAAATAGAGTAGAATTAAAATGACAATATGCAAAGAAACAAATAAAATGACTGAAGTTATAAAAAAGTAATTATATTGTATAGGAGAACAAATTATGAAAAAAACAAAGATGATATGCACTCTTGGCCCTGCTAGTAGTAATTATGAAACAATAGCCAAACTATTGCGTGCAGGTATGAATGTGGCTAGGCTTAATATGAGCCATGGAGATATATCTCATCATCAAAAGACATTAGACCTTGTCCTAAAGGCACGAAAAGAGTTAAATATTCCTTGTGCAATTATGGTGGATACTTGTGGACCAGAGATTCGGATAGGAGAATTTGAAGATGGAAAGGTGCTGCTAAACAAAGGAGATTTGTTTACTTTTTGCACAGACCACACAATCGGAACAGATAAATATGTGTCTTGCCCTTATCCAGAACTGACCAATATACTTAAACCAAAACAAAAAATTTATGCCAACAATGGACTGCTGGAATTTACCGTAAGAAAGGTGGAGAATGGTAACATAGTATGCGTGGTGAACATAGGTGGAGAGTTATCCAACCACAAGAGTATATCTATACCACACACCAGATTACCTCTGCCATTTATCAGCAAAAAGGACGAAGAAAATATTCGCTTTGCAGTAAAAAATGATGTGGAATATATTTCTGCCTCATTTGTAAACACTCCAGAAAATGTAGTAGAAATGCAACAACTTATATCCTCTTTGGGTGGCAGGCAACAAATAATATCCAAGATAGAAAGCGTTGAGGGTATAAAGAATTTGGATAAAATAATTGAAGTTAGCGATGGCATTATGGTTGCTCGTGGAGATATGGGCACTGAAGTCCCAATAGAACATATCCCAGCTATACAAAAAATGATGATAGAAAAGTGTATCAAAAATGGCAAAAAGGTAATTGTTGCTACAGAGATGTTGGAATCTATGACTCATCGCAGAAGGCCAACAAGAGCCGAAACAACAGATGTAGCACAGGCCATTTATGACAAGACTGGTGCAACAATGCTATCTGGTGAAACTGCTAGCGGATTATTCCCTGTAGAGAGTGCTACCACAATGAGCAAAATTGCACTTGCCACAGAAAAGCAGGTAGATTATGACAAAGAATTTGAAGCAGAATGTGGCAAAACCCCACTAGATACCATAGCGCATTCTGCCTGTGATACTGCAAAAAGTGTGCATGCCAAAGCCATTGTTTGCTGGACTGATCGTGGCAAAACTGCATGTGCTATATCCAAATTTCGCCCACAAGCCAACATTGTTGCCCTAACTCATGATGAATGGACAAAAAACAGTCTTGCACTGTGCTGGGGAATAATACCTTTGGTTGTAGAACAACAGCAGTCGCTTGATGACTTGATTGCATATGCCTCAAAGGTGGTCATTGAGCAAAAACTAGCAAAGAAGGGAGATAAGATTGTAATAACCTTTGGAGTCCCAAACTCCAACTCCACCCCAACCAACAGCATAAATATATGTGTTGTGCAATAAAATCAACAATCATCAAACAAAAAGTTTGTGAAATATTTTACAAAAAGACTTGATTTCTTTGTCGAACTATGGCATAATATTACCGCAAGTGGAGTTCTGCTCTCTTGACCTTCACTTGCAACCCCTCTTTTTTTTTGGGCAATTAACTCAGTTGGTAGAGTGTCACTTTGACGTAGTGGAAGTCAGGAGTTCGAGTCTCTTATTGCCCACCACTTAGACCTAAAAGATCTTTTTTTATTAAAAAACTATACTCACAACAAGTATAGTTTTTTTGATTATAATAACATATTTGCAAATAGTGAATATTGCTATCATAAATTTAGTTATGCAAAGAATATTTACAACCACAATAATTTTGACGATAAAGTGAATATTTTTGAGATAGACGGATACTCTTTAGGTAGCCGTCTTGTTTTTTGAAGTCTGCCACAAGATATTCTATGTTATATTTTTGAGCAATTTTTAATCCAATGTCGTTTATCACTTTTGCATTTTTATGTGGACTAACTGTAAGTGTTGTTGCAAAAATATCATATCCATTTTGCTTTGCATACTGGGCAGTTTTGTCCAATCTATATGCAAAACAAACAGAACATCTTGCACCACCCTCTTTTTCATTTTCCAACCCAACACAATGATTTTCAAAATCTGCATTGTCAATATACGTCCCGTCCACAACCACAATATCTAGCCCAATTAAGCTCACGTATTTTTGTTGTTCTGCTAATCGTTTTTGATATTCTTCCCTAGGATAAATATTTGGATTGTAATAAAAAATAGTGAGGTCATACTCATCTTTTAGCCTGTCTATAACTGATGTGGAACAAGGCCCACAACAACTGTGAAGCAACATTTTCTTTTTCATATTACAATTATATCACTTATCAATCTGTTTTTCAAGGCAATTCATTTGACTAGAATAGACAAAACAAGTAAAATATTTTCTGTGAGGTTATATGCAACTAAAATTACTTAATTTCCACAAAGTTTTGTCACTTTTTGCATCCAACATTGTGGGAGCATTTATTGCATTGATTATTTATCAAAGCACACAAAGTTTTGCGTGGGCTTTTGTTTATATGATTGGTTTTCAGTTGCTAAAAGTGTTGTTTTCGCAGTTGCTTTACAAGCCTATGCAACGCAAGCCTCAACTATTTCTTTTGCTAACTGTTATCCCCTTTCTTATCTATTCCCTATCCATTCTACTACTAGATACCGACCTCAAACTCCTAGGTATTTTTTTTGTGCTTATCTTTCAGGCATTGTCAGATTCCTTCAAAGAGTTGCCTATGGATTTTGTTTACAACTATTGCAGTAATGGGAATTCCAGTTCTACAGGGTTGACAAGATTTTTTGAATATTTGGGCAAAATTATTGCATTTTTTGTGGGTGGATTGCTACTTGATTATTTGGCAAAATGGATTGTTGTTATTGTGGCTTGCTCCACTTATCTAATATCGGTAGTCCCTCTTTATATTTATTATCTCAAAAACAAACATAAAAGCGGATTTAATGTGGAAGGAATTTCCAATGCGGTGGAAAGTTTTAGAAAAATACGCATAAAGAAAAGGCAACTTAATGTAATTTCAAAAAAAGTTTTGGCAACATATTTCTTTGTTTACTTCGTTTTTTGCGCATTTGATGCTATGCAAATGATTTTCAGCCTTTATCTTTTTAAGGTTTCGGCAGAAAGTTATAGTTATTCATCATACATTCAGATTGCTTGCACTGTGGCAATGGCTATTGGCATATACTTATCTGGCAAGTGGGACGAAAAAAAAGACCTTACAAAATATGTTTGCTTTTGCAGTGTTATAGTGGGAGTATTAAGTATTATTGTTCCTTTTGTAACACAAGCAATGTGGTTGGTGGTAATTTTGTTTGCAATTATGGGATTTTTCCTATCCACAATCAGTTTGTTTTGCTACTCCAGAATGGTTTCTCGATGCACTATTTTAGGCAGAAGCAACACAGCCCTTTTGATAAGAATGCAATCATCTAGGATTTCACAAATATTTATGTATATAATAGCAACCATATTTTCTGCCACAATTATACCCGCATTTTTTGCCATAGGAACAATGATGATATCCGGCGCTTATGTTATCCCACAAGGCGAAGAATACACAAGAAATATGATGGTGGACTATCTCAACAATAACAAAATGTATTAAAAACTATTTTCCTAGCAACTTCATAATTTGACAATATCTCTAATAATGAAAAAAAAGTATTGAGTTTTATAATTCAATACTTTTTTAATTGTCAAAATCTTAATAAATTTTTAACTATCTTCCACAATTAAATAATTATATAAATCCAAATTTATTTGTATATTTACAACAAATAACCTTGTCAAATGGCCTTTCCCTTGTAATACAAAGTTGCCTGAACTCCTTCCCAACTATCAACATCAAATGCAATCTGCACTGTATATTCATAGTAAGATTTTATTGTAAAAGTATCAGATAATCTCGAAGTATAACTACCAGTTGAAGCAGAATAACCTGTTACAAAGTTGGTTGCATTCAACTTATTATTGTCAATTATAATGTAAAAATCTGACTTGTTAAGTACAACATCTGTATCTTCACTTTCATTAAATATTTTTACATCTACTGTGTGATAACCATCCTTTGTAGCTGAATAAGTAGGAGTCCCAAAACTCAAATTGCTGTTGCCACTACAAGCAAACAACAAAGGCAAAACACAAATACACATAACAAACATTGCTATAAACTTAAATTTATTTTTCATATTATTCTCCTAATTTTTTATAATTTTCAAACACTTAATCTTTAACTTTCAAATTAATACATAGCAATACTACTATAATCTCAGATTTTTTGCAACAAAAAACATAAAAAATTATATATTATATAAGCTATTTATACTGTCATAACCTCATAAAAAAACCTCCAAAATGGAGGCTTTTTGTAAGATTATACATTGAGAAGTCTGCAAATCTTTTTCTTCATAATCATGAATACCAAGTCAAGAACCCAGATGATTGTGAAACCAAATACAAGTCTGATAAGTCCAGCAACTATTTTGCCTTCCATAAATCTTGTAACTGCTCCGCAAATCCAGGATGTGAATGGAATGATTGCAAGGATAAGACTTACAACATATCCCAAACCAAAGTAATCACTTTTCTTTGCCATATTTATCTCCCCTTTTATATAAATATACGTAAATATTATAATGTTATTCCTATTTTTTGTCAATTTTTTATACAAAATTGTTACAAAATATTTAATTTTTCTATGTTATTTTATGTATTTTTTATTTTGTCAAAAAAAATTTTT
>CAMENR010000006.1 GCA_945928645.1 uncultured Clostridia bacterium
ACGTGTGGTGGCAACAATGGAGAAAGGTATGCTGGTTATGCTGATGTAAGCTATGGTTTTGCTTCTGATCTATGTACTGATATTTATCAAGATGCAACTTTGTATGCTAGTTGGACAGCTAATTCTTATACACTGACTATCAAATACACAGTTCCACGTTGCGGAACATGCAATGCTTCAGGTACAGTTTCTGATTGGGTAGATTGTGGCACTTGTGGTGGCGATGGTAAGGTTGCTGGACAGGTTAACTGCTCCAGTTGTGGTGGTAGTGGTGGATACTATGATGATTGTTCTAGGTGCGGTGGATCAGGAACTACCTCTTCTAGTTGTTCGACATGTAGTGGCTCAGGATCTGTAAGTTGTAGGACATCGTGTAGAGCTTGTAATGGACTTGGAATTTCAGGAGCTTCAGATTGCTCTGCCTGTGGAGGCACTGGAATTTGTCCAATTTGTGATGGGTCAGGCTCACAATCATGTAGTAGTTGTGGTGGCTCTGGATCTAAATCAACAACTTGTTCTAGATGTAGTGGGAATGGACATACATCTTCAGACTGGAATGACTGTTCTACTTGTGGTGGCGATGGTAAGGTTTCTGGTCAGGTTACCTGTTCCAGTTGTGGTGGTTCAGGCGGAAGCAATGTAAGTGGAACATGTCCAACTTGCAGTGGAAGTAAGACAAACTTTAGCCATACGCAATCTCTTACGGCAACGTATAATAGCAATTACCCGTCATTTACACCTAGGTCGTATACTGGTTATACAGTGAGCATACCTAATTATTCTATTAGTGGTAGCACTGCTTCCAGCTCTACAAAATATACCACAGCAGGCAATTCAACAATAAATGCATCACTTTCGGCAGTTAAATATACAATGACTTTGGGTGGCTCTAACGGAAGTTGGAGTGGAACGGCGACAGGAACGACTACTATTGCTTTCGGGGCAAGCGTCAGCTTGACTTGGAGCAACTCTTATTCTGGTTATGACAACTATAGTTGCAGTATTTCTGGTTATGCGTCAGCGTCTGGTTCTAGAAGTTGCAGTGTTTCATTTGTAATGCCACCATATAATATTAGCCTTACAGGCAAGTCTAGTGCTTCAAATAATGCTTGTCTAGCCTATGACACACCAATACTCACTTCAAATGGCTGGAAGATGATACAAGACATAACATATAGTGATAGGTTGATTGTTATGAATCACGACACTGGCAAAATAGACTCCTCTTATGCCACATGGATAAGCAAGAGTAGACTATCATCAAATGTTATGGAAGTAACATTCTCCGATGGAGAAAAGATAAGATTTGTGGGCGACCATGCGGTGTTTAGTTTGGATTATAACAAGTATGTCGCAGTAACAGACCCAGCGAAGTTTGGCATCGGGTCTAGAGTCTTGAAACTTGTTTCAGACGACTGCACAGGTGGTGAATGTTCATGTTGCACCACTTGCATCAATCCTCAACATTGTTCGTGGGGCGAGGCAACAGTAACCAACATAAGATATGTAGATGAAGAAGTTTTGGCGTATTCAGTCATTAGTTCTGGTATGTGGAACTGCTTTGCAGGGAATATCCTGACCACCGTTCCAAATACATTAACCTTCCAAAATATGTATGGCTTTAGGAAAAACTTGACCTATGCATCTTCCGTAAGGAAAATGGTGCTGAATGGACAATATGAAGACCACCTCTACACCGAACAGCAACTGCGAGATATGGGCTTTGAAGATAGAGATATTGCAGGATTTAGGGGCAGAGAATGGAAGATACTTGTTGACAATGGAATGATAACAGAAGACATTTTGATAAATGACATCTTGTTAGGAGTAGTCAACAACCCAGACGAAAGAGTTCTGCCACCAACAGATGAAAATGGAAATTTTGTATTTGTGGTAACCACATCACAAGATGTCCTATCTCCAACATTTGACATACAAGACAACTATTATGAAGAATATTCACAATACATTTTGCCAAACTTGGAGCAAGAGGGTTTTGTAGGTTGGAGATGTTCTGTGGACGGAAAGATTTACTCTGCAGGCGACATATACATAGTCCGCACAGGCACACATTTTGAGGAGGTATTTGCTGACGGATAGTTGCAAAATATTTTTAGTTAAATGTTTTTGTAACATAATAACTATGTTACAATGGACAATAGTGGGGGATATACCCCCACGAAAGCCATTGTGATAACCTTTTGAAAATAAATTTTTATAGGTTTAAGGAGAAAATTATGAAGAAATTTGCTAAATTATTAGCCATATTATGTTGTTTTTTATCTAGTTGTGGACTAATATTGGTTGGTTGTGACAAACAGTCAGACAAAGATTACAAACAGCCAGAGGAAGGAACAACTTTCACCCTTACTCTTGATTACACGCAAGGGCTTTTTGCAGACATGGAGAGGTGGCAATGTGGGCCAAAATCTGATGCTACTCCGGTTACAATGACTTTTGACGAGCAAAGCAAATCCACAACATTTAGTTTTGGGCAAGATGCTACTTATGTAGAGCAAATTTATCTGTCATTGCCAATGGAGAGTGGCTGGAAATATACATGGGAATTTTCTTATCAAAGTTCTATTGACATTGTAGGTGAAAATAAAATTTGTGCTCAAATCTTTGACCAACCATTAGTTAGTGAAGATACGCTGTTGCCAGTTGCAGAGAAAAATATTCTGCCAACTACATCAAAGCAATCAAATAAATTGGAGTATCAATGCACCCAAAGCAAAGATTATTATATGGTTGTTCACATTGGCATAGCAGAGCAGGCATCAGACTTTACCCTAAATGTAAGTGGACTAAAACTTTCTGCTCAAAAATCTTTTGATAAAAATGTAAATAACTACGCTGGGCTTCCAACTCCACAGGTTATATACCTAAGAGAAACAGATGCTGAATATAACGAATATTTTGCAGGTTCAGGATATGACAATATGGAGTTTGCTGGCTGGATGTTAGCCCTTTCAGATAGTGAATATTTCCAAAATGGAGATATCATCCCTCAAAAAGAAGACCATACTTTACTTGCTATGTGGAATCCAACTATAAAAAAACAAGAAGTAGAGTCTGATAACAAAGGCGGTTGTATTGTATTTGGCACACCTGTTATGTTGGCAGATGGAAGTTATAAAAACATTGAAGACATCTCTTTCTTCGATAGAATTTTCCGTTATAACCACGACCTTGGGACTATAGACACCGGCTATTGCCATTGGATAAACAAACACAGCCAAACAGACGGAAGTCAAGAGGTTATAAAGGTGTCATTTAGCGATGGTGGAGAACTTACCTTTGTGCCACCACATGCGATGTTTGCAAGGAATAAAAATGCAGATGATGAGTATGTTTATGAGTATATTTCTGTAACCGACAGCGAAAACTTTCATGCAGGCACTGAGGTTGTAAAAATGTCTTATAACAATGGCTCACCAACTTGGGCTTGGGTAACTGTTGAAAGTGTTTCCGTGTCGCACGATATTGTGCAATATTGCCAACCTATTATGGGACAAATGTGGAACTTTTTTGCAAACGATTATCTAACCAACGAGGCTGATGCATTGGGCTTTCACAATATGTATGGATTTGACGAAAATTTGGTTTATGCTCATCCTCTAAGACAAATGGTGTTGCAAGAAGAATATCTTCGTGATGAAGAAGGGAATTTTGTTTATGGAGCAGGGCTAGACGCAGATGGAAATCCTACAGGACTGGACAAAGACGGCAACCCATTGTCAGACGGAGATGTAACATACACACTGCTAGATAGTTTTACCTTTGCTCCTGATGAACTCACTGTGCATCTTTACACTCAAGAAACTATGAAAACATACTTTGATATGACCAAAAGAGATATGCTTGGCTATCGTGGTTCGGAGTGGCAAATATTGGTAGAATGGTGTGATCTCCTTTGCCAGCGTGGCATAACATCAGAGCCAGAATTTACAAAAGAACTGATAAAATATACAATCATTCGTGACACTGTCAACAGTGAAAATCACAAAATGGACACAATAAAGAACAGCCAAGGGGAAGAAATTTGGATTGTAACCACAGACAATACTCCTTTTGAGAGAATAAACACCCCAAAAACCCAACAAGAAATTGATGAATTTGCAAAAAGAGAAGATGTGTTTACCACAGGCTCAATTTATACAGTGCCAGAATACACAGGTAAAAATGCCGAAAACTTCTCTCATTGGTATTGTTCTGCAGATAGCAAAACTTACAAACCAGGGGATAGTATAGAGGTTCTCTATAGCACACATTTCACAGCAATTTTTAAGTAAATTTAACATATTAAAATGTTTTATTATAAATAAAATCTGAAATTTGAATATAGGCAATAAAAATTCAAATAAACATTTAGAAGATGAGTTCAGTTTTACTGGGCTCATTTTTTTAATTTACTTTTGCACTTTTAAGTGGATTTTAACATACCAACTGATTATCTAACTTTTAAGTGGATTTTACTATATCAACTGTTTATCTAACATTTAAGTGGATTTTATCATACAAATTATTTACTTAATATTTAACTTTTAACAATTTGAACTGATTTTGAATAGAAAGTATAAAGGGCAAAGTGTCTTTGCTCTAAGGAGAAAACTTATGAATATTGCTATTGTTGGTGCTACTGGCAAAGTCGGTGGCAAGTTTATAGAAGTTTTGCATGAAAGAAATATCTGTGCAGACCAATTCTTTCTGTATGCCAGTGCAAAAAGTGCTGGTAAAAAGATAAAAATCTTTGGCAAAGAAGTAGAGGTTTTGGAACTAAAGGAAGAAAATATTGTGGGCAAAAAGATAGACTATGCATTGTTTTCATGTGGTGGAGAGTTATCCAAGAAGTTTGTCCCAAAATTTGTAGAACTAGGCGCTGTGGTCATAGACAATTCTAGCGCATGGAGAATGAACAAAGATGTCCCTCTTGTTGTGCCGGAGGTAAACAGAGAAGATATTTTTAAGCATAAGGGGATTATTTCCAATCCAAATTGCTCCACCATTCAGGCAGTGTTGCCACTAAAGGCGCTTGACATAAAATTTGGCATAAAAAGGGTTGTATTTTCCACTTATCAATCTGTATCTGGTGCTGGTCAAAAGGGTGTTGACGACCTAAAAAATGGAATTAAGGGAGAAAAACCAAAGAAATTTTTGTATCCAATTTTTTCAAATATTATCCCACATATTGATATATTTGAGAAAAATGGCTACACAAAAGAAGAAAGTAAAATGATACAAGAAACTCAAAAGATTTTGCACAAAAAGAACCTAAAAATAACTGCAACCGCAGTAAGAGTGCCTGTGTTTGATTGTCATAGCGAAAGTGTAAATGTCGAACTAAAAAAGTCCTTTAGAATGTCAGAAATAAAAAAATGCCTATCACAGTTTGAGAATATTGTGGTTATGGATGACATAGAGAAAAACCTTTACCCAATGCCACTGTTTTGCAGAGAGTGCGATGAGGTGTTTGTGGGGAGAATTAGGCGAGATTTTTCTTGCAAAAATGCGATAAATATGTGGATTGTTGCAGATAACATTCGAAAGGGTGCTGCTACAAATGCCATTCAAATATTGCAAGAACTTATAAAAAAAGATGATAAAAAATTAGCGAAATAACTAATATTAGATTTTTGCAAAATAGTTAGGGATAAAAGTAGAATTATGAAGGGGATAAGAAGTTGCCTCAAAATTTTGCAGGGAACAATTAGTTTTTAGAAAGGAAATGTTAAAGAGTAAAAAATTTGGAGGGGAAAGATGAAATTAGTTTTTGAAGGGAGCGGGGTTGCAATTGCAACACCTTTTAAGGATGGAAAAGTAGATTTTGAATCTTTTGGCAAGATGATAGATTTTCAGATTGCAAATGGAACAGATGCAATTATTGTGCTGGGAACAACAGGAGAAGCGGTAACATTAACCAATGAGGAAAGGTGTGAGGTGATATCTTTTGCAAAAAATGCGATAGCAAACAGAGCAAAATTTATCGTTGGGACTGGTTCAAATAATACAAAGACAGCCATAGAAAACTCACTTTTGGCGCAAAAGTATGGGTCTGATGGGGTGCTGGTTGTTACACCTTTTTACAACAAATGCACTCAAAAGGGGTTGATAGAACACTACAAAGCGATATCTGATGCTATAGATATCCCAATAATTGCATACAACGTGCCGGGAAGGACAGGGGTTAATATTCTGCCAGAAACTGCCGAAAAACTTGCAGATATTAAAAATGTTTGTGGTATAAAAGAGGCCAGTGGGAATATGGCTCAAATTACCGAACTGTGTCACAGAGTTAAAGACAAGATGGCAGTGTATTCTGGTGATGATGGACTAAATTTGCCATTTATGTTGTTGGGGGCAAAGGGAGTTATTAGTGTAACAGCCAATATTTTGCCAAAAAAGATTAAAGATTTGGTTCATTTTGCTCAAAAAGGTAGATTCGAAAAAGCACTTGCCTTGCACGATGAATTGTGGGATATAAACAAGGCTATGTTTGTAGAAGTCAATCCAATCCCTGTTAAATTTGCATTAAGTTATATAAATTTGTGCGAAAATGAGGTTAGGTTGCCACTTACACCGCTAGAAAAGAAGAATGAACAGGCCATCATAGATGCTATCAAAATACTTTTGTAGAGATGTTTATTTGATATCCCTAAAAACCTTTTTTGATATATTTTAATACAATGTGATATGGGTAGAAAAATAAAAGAAATAGTTTGTAAATTTGGTGGTTCATCTTTGGCAGATGCAACTATGGTAATGCAGGTCGCTAGGATTGTTTGTGGTAGCCCTGCGAGGTTTGTGGTGGTTTCTGCTCCTGGCAAAAGAGATAAACAAGACATCAAGATAACAGATGTTTTGCTATCTTGCTACAAAAAAGCAGAAGCAAAGGAAAACTTTGACAAGGAGTTTAATCTCTTTGCAAACAGAATGAAAGAATTGGATAAAGAATTGGGCACATCTATAGGCATAGATAAGTTGCTAAACAATTTTTATGAAGAAATTCGTTCTGGAGTGTCAGAAAGTTATGTCGCTAGCCGAGGAGAATACTTTTCGGCACAGATTATCAGCAAATATCTAGGCTACAAATTTTTGGATGCAAAAGATTTTATTACCTTTGACAAGCAAGGAAAGGTTGACCTAGAAATATCAAGGATAAAATTTGCTTCTATAACAAATAGTTGGGATAAATATGTTATACCTGGCTTTTATGGGGCAGATGTAAATGGAAATATCAAAATTTTTTCTCGTGGTGGTTCAGACATAACTGGGGCAGTGGTGGCAGTGCTTTGCGGGGCAAAGATTTATCAAAACTGGACTGATGTTGATGGCTTTTTGCAATGCGACCCAAGATTTTCCAAAAATCCAAAACTTATTGCAAAAATTAGTTATGCAGAACTTCGAGAGTTAAGTTATGCAGGGGCAAATGTATTGCACCCAGATTGCACTAGGTTTTTGAGAGAAAACAATATAGTGCTTAATCTACGGAACACATTCAATCCTGCCTGTAAAGGAAGTTTTATTATGCCAAAATGCAAACAAAAAAAATTGACAGGAATTGCCGGACAAAAAGGGTTTTGTATTATCTCTTTTGAAAAGTTTAACATAAATTCTTCTCTAGATTTTGTTTCAGAGATTTACAATATCTTTGCCCAAAACGGAGTGGGGGTGGAGCATATCCCTACAGGCATTGACAATATTTCGGTGGTTGTTAGGCAAAGTGATATAACAGAGGAAAAGTTGAGCAAAATAGGGGAGCAAATCACTCAAAAGTGGACACTGGATAGAATTAGTGTTGTTAGAGAGGTCGCTTTGGTGTCGGTGGTGGGCGCAATGCTCAACAAAAAGGCAGAAAGAAAGGTAATGGAGCAGATATATTCTCTTGGCACAAAGGTCTTTATGTTGAACAAAAGCACTCAGGCGATGTCTATAATATTTGCCTTCCCACAAAAAGACTTTGAAAAAGTGTTAGGGACTCTGCACAAAAATCTTTTTTGTGATAGATAAAAAGTTAAACAACAAAATCTTAGGCTGATAACAAACCAAAAGTTGTCAGCCTTTGTTTTTTTTTGCTAATATTTTTTGAATGAAATAAAAACAATAAATTTCTTGACAAAATGCAAATAATATCTTTATACTAAACCTGACAAAATACAGATAGTAATTTTATACTACTATTGAAATAAAGGAGAAAGGCTTTATGACCAAAAACGAAAGGTTTGTCCTATGGCTCAACAAGTTGGGCAGAGGGTGCAACCGTATAACAATATGTGTGTTATACATAACCATTATGGTAATTCTTGCCACCATTATCTATGGTGCCAACCAACAGAAAGCCACCTCCAACGTTACTGTAACCTATTCTAGACCCTCTTACACCGTTACTTTTGACCCAGCAGGGGGAGGGGCTTCCAGCTCAAAGATCGTCAAATTAGGCGATAATTACGGTGATTTGCCCACTCCTACAAAGACTGGTTATACCTTTAATGGTTGGCAAACATCAGACGGAACAACAGTAACTTCCACCACCCAAAACACCACCATAGGCGACCATACTCTTACTGCAAGTTGGACCGCCAAGACCTATTCAGTAACCAGTGGTGCAAACCTCACAGGAGTGAGTGTGTCGGTAGGTTCCACAGGGACATTTGATGCTTCACTTTCCATTTCTACCAGTGGCAGTGCTACTGGATACAATTATACATTTGGCAACATAAAGGTGTATTCTGGCACTAGCACCAGTGGAACATTGCTTGCCACAATCAATGCAACCAGTGGCACTTTTACTATGACAGGAACCTATTATGACAATATTTATGTATATGCAACTTGGTCAAGGTCAGGTAAGAGTTATTCAGTAACCAGTGGTTCAAACCTCACAGGCACAAGTGTATCTGTAAGTTCCACAGGGACATTTGGCAGTGGCTTGTCCATATCTTCCAGTGGTAGTGCAGCAGGATATTCCTATTCTATTAGCAACATAAAGGTGTATTCAGGTAGTAATGCCAGTGGCACACTACTTGCCACAATCAATGCAACCAGTGGCACCTTCACTATGTCAGGCACTTACTATAGCAGTGTGTATGTATATGCCACATGGAGCCGCTCTGCCATAGCAACAACTATTTCAGCAAATAAAACTTCGGTTAGTTATAGTTCGAGTTCTGGTGGTAGTATTACTATTACTGCAGGAGGAGGTGGTGGAAAATGGAAATATAGTGTGATCAGCGCTACTTGCAATTATAATGGAGCATGTGCATATGCAGACTATCATCATAATAGAAGTGCATATGAATTTTATACACTTTCCACTACTTCAGAAACTACGGGCTCTGTTACCCTAAAATGCACAGGTATTTGTTGCCAGATAGTTCATATCTTCGGCAATAACGTAAGTAGGAATAATGTTACCGTTACATATACATATGTGGTTCAAGCAGAAAGCGTGTATAATGGGACAAAAGCGACCATAACAGTTAAGTTTAGTTCGAAATATACCAACATGTAATGTAGCTACAGGGGGATAGGGTTTCTTTGGTTCAACTGTAGTCCTGTTTAGGCTTACGGGATAGGCAAAAAGGAAACAAATGGCAACATAATGGCAAATTATGTTGCTATTTTGTTTGAATTTGAAAAAAAAATTGCTATAATGTTATGTAAAACTGGAGAGGAATATGAAGATTATCGTAGATTGTTATGGAAATGATTTGGGCGCAAGTGTCGCAGTGGAGGGTGCTTGCAATGCCACAAACAAAGATAAAGAGTTGAGCATTGTGCTTGCCGGCAAAAAGGAAGAATTGGAAAGTCTGCTTGCTAGGCAAACATATGACAAGGATAGGATAGAAATATTGCCAGCAAGTGATGTCATTACAAATGAGGAGTCGCCAGCAGAGGCGGTGAAGAAAAAAACAGATTCCAGCCTGGTCAAAGCCTTTGACGAGCTAAAAAGCAATGATGACATTGTGGGCTTGGTGTCTTGTGGTTCCACTGGAGCGGTGCTGACAGCGTCATTTTTGAAATTGGGCAGGATAAAAGGCATATCAAGGCCAGCGCTTTGCCCAATACTTCCAGCCAAAGACGGAAAGAGTGTTTTGCTTATAGACTCTGGTGCAAACGTAGATTGCAAGCCTATAAACATCTGCCATTTTGCTCTGATGGCATCGAGTTATTGCAAGGCATATTTTGGCATAGAAAATCCTAGGGTAGCATTGCTTAATATTGGGACGGAAGACAAAAAAGGGAATGCCTTTTGCCACGAGTGCTTTGATCTGCTAAAGCAAATGCCAATAAACTTTGTTGGCAATATGGAAGCAAGAGATTTTATGAGTGGCAAGTATGACATTGTGGTTACAGACGGATTTTATGGCAACATTTTGCTAAAAGCAACAGAAGGCGCTTGTGGGTTTGTTATGAGCGAAATGAAGAAGAATATAAAGCAGTCTTTTTGGGCTAAGATTGGTGCTTTGTTTATGGGTGGGGTGTTCAAAAAGTTAAAAGCCAAATTCAACACCAACTCACACGGTGGGGCAATGCTTTTGGGTGTAAAGAAATTGGTGGTAAAAGGTCATGGGGCAAGTGATGCTTTGTCTTTTGAGAATGCTATATTTCAAGTGAAAAAACTTGCAGAGCAACAACTTTGCGCAAAGATAAAAGATCAGGTGGAATCGCTGGAGGTGAAAGTTGATGACTGATGCGGATATCAAGAAAATTGAAAAGATTATCCACTATTCTTTCAAAAACAAGCAAATCTTGAAGACCGCTTTTACTCATTCCTCCTACGCCAACGAATATCACACAGAAAGCAACGAAAGATTGGAGTTTTTGGGGGATTCTATATTGGATTTTGTAGTCGCTGACGAGTTGTTTTGCAATTTTAATATAGAAGAAGGCAAAATGACCAAACTTAGAGCAAAACTTGTCAATGGCGACGCCTTGGCTAATATAGTGGAGGACCAAAAGTTAGGGCAATACATTCAGGTGGGTAGGAGCCTTTCAGGGCAGGAGATTGCTCGCTCGATAAAGGAAAACTTGTTTGAAAGTCTTGTTGGTGCAATTTATTCAGACAGTAGTCTGGAGAAGGCAAAAAGGTTTGTGCTTAGATTTATAGATGTGGCGGGCGCTTGCAAAACCAAAGATTACGACTACAAAACAATGCTCCAAGAAGAAGTGCAAAAGGTAAAAGGTGCCAACCTGGTGTATTTTACCTATTCTATGCCCAACAACCCAGGACTTTTTTGCGCAGAGGCATACATAAATGATGTTTTTGTGGCAAGGAGCACAGCAGAAAGTAAAAAGCATGCTCAGATGGATTGTGCAAAAAGAGCACTGGAAAATAAGGAAATGCTAAGGCTTTTGCTGGTTGAAGGAAAACACTCTTAATATATTCCTTTGGCAAAGGATTTACAGGTTAGGTCTTTTGCCAAGAGAATTGAGAAAGGATAGACAATGAATTTTAAGAAGATTGAATTGGTGGGCTTTAAGTCGTTTGCCGACAAATTGGAGATAAAATTTGATGAAGGCATAACGGGAATTGTTGGCCCAAATGGATGCGGAAAATCCAATGTATCTGATGCTATAAGGTGGGTGCTGGGAGAACAAAGCACCAAACTTTTGCGTAGTAGCAATATGCAAGAGGTCATTTTTAATGGCACAGAAAAAAGGAAAAGTATGTCCTATTGCGAGGTGTCTTTGTTTTTTGACAACACCTCTAGGATGTTTGACCTTAATTTTGACGAGGTGGCATTTACTAGAAAATTGTATCGTTCGGGAGAGAGTGAATATTTAATCAATGGCACCCCTTGCAGAATGAAGGATATTGTAAATGCTTTGCACGATTCGGGCATAGGCAAGGAAGGATACTCCATCATTGGACAAGGCAAGGTGGAGGAGATTATCAGTGCAAAACCAGAAAACAGACGTGCTATATTTGAAGAAGCCGCTGGCATTGCAAAATTTAAGCAACGCAAACTGGAAGCCGAAAGAAAGTTGGACAGAACGCAGGAAAACTTGAACAGAGCCCTTGACGTCTTGCAAGAGCAAGAAAGACAACTAGGCCCATTGAAAAAGCAAGCAGAGAATGCAAAACTTTTTTTGGGCTTTAAGGAAGAACTGAAGAGTTACGAAGTAAATGTTTATGTTAGCCAATATGAAAGTGCCAGCGATACAAAGCAGGCAATTCAGACCAAGATTGATGGGCTTGAGGAGGAACTGGCTACCAAACAATCTTCTCTGGACAAAATGAACAGTGATTATGATGCCAAGATGGGAGAAGTGTCTAATATAGACAAAACCCTTCAACAACTCAATGATACAATATTGGCTCATACTGTGGAGTTGGAAAAGAAAACAGGTGAGGCGAATGTTGTAAGAGAGAGGCTTAAATTCTTGACAGACGAAATGACATCGCTAAAAGAAGACCTTTCGAAAGAAACACTAAACAGAGATAATTCTATAAAACTTATAGAAGCAAATGAGCAGGCTAAAGAAGAAAAAGAAGCAAAACTGAAGGCTTTGTCTTACAGATTGGAAGATTTGACAGAACAATATCTTAGGATTGTAGATGAACTAACAGGAGCAGAGGACGAAGCCACAGAAAAGCAAAAGAAAATGATTGACGAGTTGTCCAAAATGACGGACATAAAGTCGAATATTTCGGCACTTAATGCTCAAAAAGAAGCCTATCAAAGCAACATAACAGATCTTGATGGCAGGATATACAATCTGCAAAGTAGGATAAAGGAAAAGGAAAGTGCGTTATCTCAAGCAACTCAAATATCTCGCAATGCACAAGATATCCACGACAAACTAAACTCGCAAGCGCAGAGAGCAAGGGCTCAACTGCAGACCATTCAGGACAAAATAAAAGAAAACAACGAACGAATTGCTCAAACATCTTCTAATATCCAAATCCTTCAAAACAGGAAAAAAGTGCTGGAAGATATGCAAAAGGATTATGACGGATTTAACTATTCTGTCAAAAGACTGATGCAAGATGCCAAGTCTAAGGCAGAGTTAAAGAGCAAAATTGTGGATATTGTAGCATCTGCTATGACTATACCCAAAGGTTTTGAAACTGCAATAGAGGTGGCATTGGGTGGTGCAGTTCAAGATGTTATCACCAAAAATGAAGAGGACGCAAAATATCTCATAAATTATCTCAAACACAACAATTATGGCAGGGCAACCTTTTTGCCAATAACTGCAATGAAGGTAAGGCTGTTGAGTGATAGCGAAAAAAATATTGTTGCAAAAAACAAAACCTATGGAGTTGCATCAAGTGTTGTGAAGTTTGACCCATCACTAAGGGCTGTGTTCGAGAGTTTGCTTGGTAGAACTGTTGTGGTAGATACCATTGACACTGCTGTTTCGCTAGCAAGACAATCAGGGTTTACATTTAAGATTGTTACTCTGGATGGAGATGTGGTCAGCACACAAGGGTCTATGTCTGGTGGTAGCAAAAAGGCAGTTACATCAAACCTTCTTACAAGGGACAACGAGATACAAAACCTTGCAAGCCAAATAACAAAACTGTCAAAGAGTTTTGAGGAATTTAGAAACCTTAAAACTACACTAGAAACAGAACTTGCAAAACTAACAAAGATTGATGAAGATTTGCAATCTAGGTTGGTTGTGGCGCAGGTAGAAAGTGCAAAGCAGGCACAAAACTTGGAGCAACTATCGGTGTTTGTTGACGAACTTAACAAGGAGCGTATCGCCCTAAGCCAAGAAAAGATTGATTTTACGGCAAAGATAGAGGTTATTTCAAAGGCTATCGCCAGTGTAGAGGGAGATGTGGACCTTAACCTTGATGGTTCGGAGCAAATTGAAAACAATCAAAAACTCTTTGTTCAACTTAGAACAAAACGTGATGAATTGCAAAATGAAATAACAGAATTGAAGATAGAAAAATCAACTCTAGAAAATGAACTGAATAACATCGAGCAAGAGATTGCAAGACTGGATGAATATATAGACAAAGCCAACTTCAACATAACAGATATCTCTGGCAATATTGCAAAAATTGAGGAAAGTGTAGAACTAGCACAAGAGATGGTAGATAGCAGTGTGGAGAGCCTAGATGACGATGGCCTAAAGGCAAAGATTGACGAGGCAAAAGGTAAACTTGCAAGTCTTGACCAAGTTAAGCAAAACCTTCAATATGAGATAAGAAAACTTGACGAAGACAAGGCAAGACTTATGGGAGAGATTAGCCTTGTGCAAGAAAAGAAATATCAGCAGACCACTGCACTGGCAAAAGTTGACACAGACATAGAGGCAATGCAGGAGAAAATATTTGAAGATTATGAACTTACTTACGCTTCGTGTCTGCCACTAAAAGTAGAAAACTTTGACCTAAAACAAGGGCTTATTGAAATATCTAGACTTAAAAAGGAAATCTCAAAACTAGGGTATATCAATGTAAATGCTATTGAAGATTGCAAAGAACTTATGGCTCGTTATGAGGAACTTAGCGCACAAGCCAACGACCTAACAACCGCCAAAGAAGACCTTGAAAAAATTATCAAAGACTTGTCGGAAGAAATGCTAACTAGGTTTAATACAGAGTTTGAGAAAATACAAGCGAACTTCTCAAAATCTTTTAGAGAGTTGTTTGGTGGCGGAAATGCAAAACTAGAACTAACTGAAAGCGAGGACCCATTGCAAGCGGGGGTAGAAATTGTAGCCGAACCTCCAGGGAAGAAACTTCAGAGCATCACTCTACTAAGTGGTGGAGAAAAAGCCTTGACTGCTATTGCAATATTGTTTGCAATATTAAGATTAAGACCAATGCCATTCTGTCTATTGGACGAAATTGAGGCTGCTTTGGACGATAGCAACGTAGCGAGATTTGCGCAATATCTCAAAAATTTTTCAAAGGAAACTCAATTTATTGTTATCACTCACAGAAAACCAACAATGATGCTTGCAGACTCTCTTTATGGTGTAACAATGGAAGAAAGAGGTGTTAGTAAGATTGTTTCTGTTAAACTTGCAGATGCAATCAAAAATTCTTCAGAAGAACAGAATATAAAAACGGAAAAAACGGCTTAAAAACACTGCAAGTGGCAGATGTATTTGCCCTTGCAGTTGTATTTTGAACAAAAAGTTGCTAATATTTAGCAAGACATTATAGCGATTGAATAGTTATATATAATTTGAAAATTGACTAGATTTACTTAAATTGAAAAAGGGAAACTACAAAAATGGGATTTTTTTCTAAAATAAAGAACGGACTAAAAAAGACAAAAGACGCCCTGATTACCAAGTTAAACAGTGTATTTAGGGGAGGAGATATCGACCAAGATTTTTATGACGAGTTGGAGTTTGCCTTGGTAAGTTCGGATATGGGAGTAGAAACTACAGAAAAAATCATATCAAATCTGAAGGATAGACTGAGAGAAAAACACATTGTAAAACAGGAACAAGCGAAAGAAGAACTAAAGATAATTTTGAAGGAAATTCTGCTTGAAACAAAGTGTCAGCAATTTGAATATCCCTTGATAATCACTGTGGTTGGTGTTAATGGTGTAGGCAAAACGACAACTATCGGCAAACTTGCCAACTACTTCAAAAAACAGGGCAAAAGTGTATCTCTTGTGGCAGGGGATACTTTTAGGGCGGCTGCAACTGAACAATTGGTGGAGTGGGCAAATCGTGCTGGAGTAAAAATTATCAAACACAGTGAGGGGGCAGACCCTTCGGCCGTGGTTTTTGATGGCATTGCCAGTGCCAAGGCAAAAAAGACAGATGTCCTTATTGTAGATACAGCAGGCAGACTGCATACAAAGGTTAATCTTATGGAAGAACTAAAGAAAATTGCTCGAATAGAAAACAGAGAATTTCCAGAGGCGATGAAACTTAATTTTATTGTCCTTGATGCAACTATTGGTCAAAATTCTTTGGTTCAAGTTCAGGCATTTAAGGATGCGGTGGGGATAGACGGTATTGTGCTTACAAAACTTGATGGCACAAGTCGTGGGGGTATTGTATTCCCAATTCAAGAAGAAATCAAGGTCCCTGTATATTTTGTGGGGTTGGGGGAAGGTATGGACGACCTTGAGTTTTTTGACCCAACATCTTTTGTGGATGGCATTTTGGAATAATGCCTTTCATTTTTTTTGCAAAAATGTAGAAAAATGTAGAATTTTGACAATGTTTATGACAATATCAGTCAAGAATTGTTTTTATTTTGCAAAATTTTGGCGGTTATTGGGCAAATCATTTGGTCAAATTGGATAAGTATTATATACTATTTTTTGGATTTTAGGCGGTGAAATATGTTATCTATTATAAATTCTTTTGGCCTTGTTGGATTAAATGGCTATCTTGTAAAGGTGGAAACAGACATTTCTCGTGGACTCCCTAGCATTGATGTTGTGGGACTTGCTGACGCTTCGATAAGAGAAAGCAAGGAGAGGGTTGTTTCGGCAATCAAAAACCAAGGGTTTAGAAGCCCAATAGAAAAGGTTACAATAAATTTGGCTCCTGCTGACACCAAAAAAGAGGGTTCTTTGTATGACTTGCCAATCTCGGTGGGCATGCTTAAGGCTACCAACCAAATGAATGTTTCCAAAGATGTTTTGGAGCAATTTTCCTTTATAGGAGAATTATCTCTTGATGGAAGTCTGCGAAAAATAAAGGGAGTGTTGCCTATTCTGATAACTGCTAGAAATTTGGGCATAAAGAAAATTGTTATTCCTTATGACAACAAGGCAGAGGCTGGATTTATAAAGGGGGTAGATGTCTATCCTGTTCGCAATCTTAGAGAGGTGGTGGAATTTTTGAATGGCAATACCCAAATATTGCCAGTAGAAAATGTAAGTTATGAAGCAATAAAACAGCAATCAAAGGCGATAGGTGATTTTGCTTTGATAAAAGGGCAAGCAAGTTCCAAAAGGGCCCTTGAGATATCTGCTGCAGGTGGACATAATGTAATTCTTATTGGCCCTCCAGGGAGTGGAAAGACAATGCTTGCAAAGGCATTTCCAAGCATTTTGCCAGATATGTCCTTTGAAGAGGCTCTAGAGGTAACCAAAATCCACAGCATAGCAGGGACTTTGGATAATAAAACTGGTATATTGGCAGAAAGACCTTTTAGGTCCCCTCACCACACAGCAACCACAGTGGCTCTTATGGGAGGTGGAACAAAAGCAAAGCCTGGAGAAATTAGCCTAGCACACAACGGAGTGTTGTTTTTGGACGAGTTGCCAGAATATCCAAGGCATACCATAGAAGCATTGAGGCAACCGCTGGAAGATGGGGTTATTACTGTTTCAAGAAATTTGCAATCAGTGGAATACCCAGCCAACTTTGTGCTTATTGCCAGTATGAATCCTTGCCCATGTGGCAATTATGGCTCAACCGTCAAGCCTTGCAAATGCTCGCCATCTCAGATACATAAATATTTAAGCAAACTCAGTGGCCCTTTGATGGACAGAATTGATATGTATATAGAGGTTGACGGTGTTACTTATGGCGACATAAGCACAGTGTCCAACGAGGAAAGTTCAAAAGACATAAAGAAACGAGTGGACAAAGCACGTAAAATTCAACTGGAAAGATTTGCTGGAACGGGAGTTTTTAGCAATAGTAAAATGCGACCAGATATGATAAAGAAGTATTGCAAATTGAGTGATGATTGTAATGTTTTGTTGGGGCAGGCATTTGAAAGCCTAAAACTGAGTGCTCGTGCATACAATCGTATCCTAAAGGTAGCAAGGACTATTGCCGACCTTGATGGAAGTGAAGATATCCAGATGGACCACCTTGTAGAAGCAATAAATTACAGAAGTTTGGACGAAAAATATTGGACATAATTATTGAGGAAAGTAGATTGTCTTAATAAAAACATCAAATTTTGGTAAAAACAACTAAAATTTGACAATCATTAAAAATATGTTACAAAAACACCAATAAACCAAACCTTTTGTGCTGATTTATCCACTATTTCTTTGGTGGAGAACTAATTGGCATAAAAATTGATTAGAGAATTTTTTTGAGCTATAGGAGAGTGTTTGTTGTAGAGTATCAAAAATTAAGGAATTACAATGGATAGAAATGAAAAAGCGATATTGTGGCTAGACAATTTTGACTTTGCCACATATGCCAAAAAGAGCAAATTGTTGAAGGTTGTTTCGCAACCAAGCGACCTTTTGGAATGGGAAATTGTTACAAAAATTAAGGATAAAATAGAAAAAATTTTTTCTCCTGAGGAAAGTCAAATTTTGTATAGGGAGGTGGGAGAAATCTTTGCTGATAATGTGGTCGACAAACTGCAAAAAATGGATATATCCACATTGACTATAGAAAGTATTGATTACCCAAAGAACCTGAGGGAGATAGACACTCCACCATTCGTGCTTTATTATAAGGGCAATGCCAAACTACTCAAAGAAGAGTGCTTTGGTGTAGTTGGCACAAGGCATATCACAAGTTATGGCAAAATGGCTACGGAGAAGTTTTGTCAAGGGCTTGTAGATGCGGGATATGTAGTAGTAAGTGGTCTTGCCAGCGGGGTAGATACATATGCTCATCAAAGCACTCTAAATTTTAAGGGAAAGACAATAGCGGTGCTTGCTGGTGGAATTGACGAAATTTATCCGGCAACCAACACTTCGTTGGCTCAAAAAATTGTAGAAAGTGGTGGGCTTATATTATCCGAAACAAGACCTACAAGGCGAACAGAATCATATATGTTCCCAATAAGAAACAGAATTATTGCAGGACTTAGCAGTGGGATATTGGTGGTGGAGGCTGGCGAAAAATCTGGCGCATTGCACACCAAGAATTATGCATTGGACTATGGCAAAGATGTTTTTGCTGTGCCAGGCAGTGTGTTTAGCATTGCAAGTGTAGGGACAAATAGAATGATTTCCAACGGTCAAGCAAAGGCTGTGTGTGATATAAGGGATATCATTGGCGATAGAAAACTACGCCCAATCAGGCAAGATAACTCCAAGGAAAATGTTTCCATTGAAGAAAGTGTAGTGTTGGAACTTTTGAAGTCTGGCGAAAAGACTTTTCAAGAACTTGTCGATTTGTCGCACATTGAAACAAAAAGGCTTAACAGTTTGTTGACAATGTTGACAATTCGTGGAATAATAAAAAAACTTGCTGGAAACATTTACTTTTTGAAATAAGTCCTTATATAAACATTGTTGCAAGATAGATGTTGTATAAAAATAAAACAAGTTGAAAGCAGTATAAACAAATTGAAAATTAAAGAAGGTTTAGATGAAGTTAGTTATTATTGAAGGTCCAGGAAAGAGAGATACCCTAAAAAAATATCTTGGTGATGGCTATGATGTAGTGGCTACAAAAGGTCATGTAAGAGATTTGCCAGCCAAAAGTCTTGGGGTAGATATTTCCAAAAATTTTGAACCACAATATGAGATAATGCCTGGCAAAGAGGCAATCATCAAAGAGTTAAAGTCCAAGGCAAGCAAGGCAGAGGCTGTATTGTTAGCAACCGACCCTGATAGAGAGGGAGAAGCTATTTCGTGGCATATTCAACACATTTTGAATATTTCAGAGAGTGAACCATGCAGAATAGAGTTTAACGAAATTTCTAAATCGGTTGTAAACAAAGCAGTGCAAAATCCAAGAAAGATAGATATGAATTTGGTTCATGCACAGCAAGGCAGAAGGGTGTTGGATAGGCTGGTGGGCTATAAGGTTTCGCCAATTATTTGCAAAAAGATAAAACCTAATCTCAGTGCTGGTCGTGTGCAGAGTGTGGCATTGAAATTGATTGTCGATAGAGAAAAGGAAATTGTAAATTTCAAACCACAGGAGTATTGGCCAATTTGTGCTTATTTGGAAAAAAATGGGACAACATTTAAGTCAACCCTTGCTACCAAACTTGGCAAAAAATTTGTGCCAAACAATGCAGAGCAGGCAGAGGAAGTAGTAAAATATCTCAAAGAACAAACTTTTGTGGTTGAGGAAATAAAGAGGACAGTAACCAAATCAGCCCCACCACCACCATTTATAACAAGCACAATGCAACAAGATGCTCTAAATAAGATTGGTATGAGTATTTCGCAAACAACCAAAAGTGCTCAGGCTCTGTATGAAGGGGTAGAGTTGGGTGCAGAGGGCAAAACAGCCCTTATAACATATATAAGGACAGACTCTACTCGTGTTTCGCCAGAGGCACAGACTAAGGCAAAAGAATATATTACATCACATTATGGAGATGAGTATGCACCAAAGGCATTTAATGTGTTCAAAACAAAGAAGAATGCACAAGATGCTCACGAAGCGATAAGACCTATTAGCCTAGATAGAACACCAGAGAGTGTCAAACCTTTTATGTCGGCAGACAACTACAAATTATATAAACTAATTTACGAACGATTTGTTGCAAGCCAGATGACTCCTGCAACATACGATTCGCAATCAATAAATATCAAGGCAGGGGCTCTTGGCTTTAAGGCGACTGGGCGAACACCTATTTTTGCTGGCTGGACAAGGGCATACAAAGTTTTTGAAGAACAAGAAGATGATCCCACCGAAAGCAAACTTCCAAAACTTGCAGAAGGCGATAATCTTAACGTAGAAAAGATAACCAAAGAACAGAAGTTTACCAAACCACCAGTTAGGTTTACTGAGGCTAGCCTTATCAAAACAATGGAAGAAAAAGGGATAGGTAGGCCAGCAACCTATGCTCCAACAGTTATGACATTGCTAAATAGAACATATATGGTAAAAGACGGCAAATATCTAAAACCTTCGGAATTGGGCACAACGGTAACAGAATTTTTGGAGAAATACTTTGCAGATATTATGAATGTTTCATTCACTGCCGAAATGGAAGATGGACTGGATAGAATAGCAGAGGGAGAGGAGTCTTGGCAAAATGTTATATCCAAGTTTTATGCTGGATTTGAGCAAGAAGTAATGTATGCTTATAGAGAGTCTAGAAGGATGTCAGTTGCTCCAGAAGAGAGTGATGTGGTATGCAGTAAATGTGGAGCAAAGATGGTGGTAAGAGAGGGCAAATATGCCAAGTTTTTGGCTTGCCCAAATTATCCAAGGTGCAAAAATATAGTCAGCCTAACTCCACCCAAAAAACCAGTATGCTCTTGCCCAATTTGTGGCAAAGATGTGGTAGAAAGGAGAACTCATGGGGGAAAGATATTCTATGGCTGTGTAGGGTATCCAGATTGCAAATTTGCTAGTTGGGATATGCCAACCAACCTTTCTTGTCCAAAATGCAAGAGTTATCTAACTGTAAAACAGGGCAAAACATATTCTCTGTATAAATGCTCCAACAAGGAATGTGATTATGAAAAAAAGGATATAAAACAAACGGAAGACAACAGTGAAGTGAAAAATGAAGGTGAAAATGAATAATTGTGTTACAGTGATTGGTGCTGGTCTTGCCGGATGTGAAGCCACTTGGCAACTGGCTAAGCGAGGGATAAATGTTGTGCTTTACGACATAAAACCAAACAAATTTACCCCAGCACATTCTAACCCAAACTTTGCAGAAATAGTGTGCTCCAATAGTTTGAAGTCTATGGACAACTCTACTGCATCTGGGTTGTTAAAACTAGAAATGGAGAGATTTGATAGCCTTATACTAAGGTGTGCATACAGTTGCAGAGTGCCTGCTGGCAATGCTTTGGCAGTGGATAGAGAAAAATTTGCAGAAATGGTTACTAGCGAGATAAAGAGCCTAGACAATGTAAAGATATTGTCTGAAGAAGTGCAAGAAATCCCACAAGGTATAACAATACTTGCCACAGGGCCTCTAACAACCAACCAATTGAGCAAAAGTTTGATGAATTTTTTGGAGCAAGACAACCTGGCTTTTTATGATGCCTCTAGCCCAATAGTAGAAAGGGATAGTATAGATATGACCAAAGCCTTTGTAAAGGATAGATACGACAAAGGAGAAGGGGATTATATAAATTGCCCTATGAACAAAGCCCAATATCTCCAATTTTATAATCAACTAATAAATGCAGAGAGAGTGGAGTTGAAAAATTTTGAGAAGAAAGAGATTTTTGAGGGGTGTATGCCCATTGAAGTTATGGCAATGAGGGGAGAAGATAGCCTAAGATTTGGCCCTCTCAAACCCATTGGCTTGGATAATCCAAAGACAAAAGAAAAATATTATGCAGTGGTGCAACTAAGACCAGAAGACAAGGACAAAAGGTTATATAATCTTGTTGGGTTTCAAACCAACTTGCTTTTCCCAGAGCAAAAGAGGGTGTTTTCTCTTATTCCTGGTTTGGAAAATGCAAAATTTATTAAGTATGGAGTTATGCATAGGAACACATACATAAATGCCCCACAAGTTTTGAAAAACACTTTCCAAACGAAAAAAAGGGAGGGCTTGTTTATTGCAGGTCAGTTGAGTGGGGTGGAAGGATATATGGAAAGCACTATGAGTGGGCTTTTGTGTGGTATAAATGCATATTTACTTTCAAAGGGGAGAAAATTGTTGTCGCTTTCATCAAATACTATGATGGGGGCTATTGCAAATTTCATAACAACTTGTCCACAAAAAAACTTTCAACCAATGAATGCAAATTTTGGTATTGTTAGTCCACTTGAACAAAAAATTAAAGATAACAAGCTCAAACGAGAAAAGATAGTTGCTCGTTCGCTTGAAGAAATAGATAATAAAATAAAAATATTAAATGATGATTAAAGGAGAAATTATGGAAGGAATGAGAAGCACTACTATAGTGGCTGTAAAAAGAAATGGCAAGACTGCTATTGCAGGAGATGGGCAGGTTACTGTGGGCGAAAAGTTTATTGTAAAAAATAATGCAGTAAAAGTTAGAAGAATTTATGGAGGAAAGGTAGTAATAGGATTTGCTGGCAGTGCATCAGATGCATTCAGTTTGTCGCAAAAGTTTGAAGAGTTGTTGCAAAAGTTTAGTGGAAACCTTATGCGAAGCGCTGTGGAATTGGCTATTGGCTTTAGGGACGACAAATATGTCCGAAGGCTTGATGCTCTCATGCTGGTGGCGGATAAGGACAACCTCTTGTATGTATCAGGCAACGGAGATGTTTTTGAACCAGAATATGGTGTTGCCGCTATTGGCAGTGGAGAATTCTATGCTTTGGCTGCGTCAAGAGCGCTTATAGAAAACACTGACCTTAGCGCAAAAGAAATTGCCCTTAAGGCACTAAAAATAACCAGCGATATCTGCGTGTTTACCAATGGACACGTAACAGTGGAGGAGGTCTAAATGAATTACACACCAAAAGAAATTGTTGCCGAACTTGACAAATATATAATAGGTCAGGAGAATGCAAAAAAAGCAGTGGCAATCGCATTAAGAAACAGATACCGTCGTAGCAAACTTTCAAAGCAAATGCAAGAGGAGATAACTCCAAAAAACATTATTATGAAAGGTCCAACAGGGGTTGGCAAAACAGAGATTGCTCGTAGGCTTGCAAAGTTGGTCAAAGCCCCATTTATTAAAGTAGAAGCAACCAAATACACTGAGGTGGGGTATGTTGGCAGAGATGTAGAAAGTATGGTTAGGGACCTTGTAGAAGCATCTTTTAGGTTGGTAAAAGATGAAAAATATAGCGAGGTGGTTGAGAAAGTTTCCCCAACTGTAAACAAAAGATTATTTGATTATCTATACCCTCAAAAGAAAGCAACCCTTGACTCTACAGCCAATGAAGAAGATTTGAAGGCTTATGTTCAAAAGGGAATAGAGGAAGGGAAATATGATGACGACTTTGTAGAGATGGATGTAAGCGAAGCACCAAAATCCTTCGAAATGATGCCTGGTGCAGGGATGGAAATCAACCTTGGGGAGATTATGGGAGGGATATTCCCAACCAAAAAGAAAAAAAGAAAGTTGACTATTCGTGAAGCACGAGAAATCCTAAACCAAGAAGAATGTGATAAGATTATAGACATAGAAACGGTAAAGGCAGAGGCGGTAAGACGAGCAGAGCAAGAGGGAATTATTTTTATTGACGAAATTGACAAGATTGCGGGTAGTTCGGGCAGAAGCAATGGGCCGGAGGTAAGCAGAGAAGGTGTGCAGAGAGATATTTTGCCTATTGTTGAGGGTTGCACTGTAAACACAAAGTATGGCATAATAAAAACAGATTATATTCTATTTATTGCTGCGGGGGCTTTTCATGTGTCTAAGGTGGAAGACCTTATACCAGAACTTCAAGGTCGTTTTCCAATTAGAGTGGATCTAGAAAACCTTACAGCAAAAGAATTTTATAAGATATTGACCGAACCAAAAAATGCCATAACCCTTCAATATCAAGAACTGCTTAGGGTTGATGGTGTAGATTTGGTCTTTAAGGAAGAAGCCTTAAAGGAAATTGCCAAATACACCGAAGAAGAAAATGAAACCAGCGAAAACCTTGGTGCAAGGCGTCTGCATACTGTGATGGAGTTGCTGTTGGAGGACGTCAGTTTTAATGCTGGCGACAAACCAAAACAAGTGGTTATCGACAAAGAATATGTAAAAAAGGCATTCGAAAACTTTGACAAAGAGCACGATTTGAGAAAATATTTCTTGTAATCAAGGTTATTTGAAATAACTTTTTTACAAACAATATAGTATTTGGCAAATAGTTTTTGAAATAGAGATAAATTTTGAACATTATTTCTTAGATTTAGTGGGAATAATAAGATTAAAGGAGAAAAAGAAATGAAAATTGAACATCTAGACAATGAAAGCTTTGAGAATGCAATAAAGGGAGCAAAAACTCCAGTTTTGGTTGATTTTTTTGCCACTTGGTGTGGACCTTGCAAAATGCTTGCTCCTGTGCTAGAAAGTGTGCAAGATGAAATTGGAGAAAAGGCAAAAATATACAAAATTGATGTTGACGAAGGTATGGAGGTTGCCAAACGCTTTGGAATTATGAGTGTGCCAACTATGATTATTTTCAAAAATGGGGAAGAGGTGGAAAGACTAGTGGGGCTTAGGTCAAAATCTGAAATTATAGCCACTATCGAAGCAGAAATTTGATTGCCAAAAGTTATAACTCAATTAAGACTACACAGAATTAAAAATACAAAGGGAAAGTTTGAAAAAAATAAAAAGTTAGCATACCAAGATAAATAAGCAGAAAAATTATCACTTGTTGCCCATAGTTTCCAATAATATATTTAATAATTTTTTCTTCATTTTTTCCGTTTCTTTATTTTTTTCATTCAAAACCTTGACTTTTCCGTTTCCGTTGTATACAATAACAATATCAAGCGTCTGGTAGTAATACGCAGATTGCAATCGTCCGAAAGGTTGCAAAATCTCAAAGGACAGAGATAGGCAAAACCTATCTCTTTTTTTTATTTTTGAAAAAATCCTTGACAGTGGAGAAAATATAGGTATAATTATGTTGTAAAGTAATTTTGCTTTACGAGGTAATATGGAAATTAGAGATAATTTGAGGAAGAGCTTGTTAGCAGAGATGTATGCTCCACTCTTGACTCCCAAGCAACAAAGTATATTGAGAATGTTTTTGGATAGCAACATTTCGCTTAGTGAGATTGCCGAGGAGTTTGGTATTTCAAGGCAGGCAGTAAATGACCTTGTCAAAAGGACATTTAGAGTGCTTGAAGATTATGAAAGCAAATTAAATTTGCTAGCGAAATTTGAACAAATCAAAGCGACTCTTTCCGATTGTTGTCATCTTCTTGATCAAAACGCAGACAAAGAGATTGTCAAAAAAAAGTTAAATTCTATTATGGAGGTTTTGTAATATGGGAATGTTTTCCAATCTATCACTTAGGTTAAATCACATTTTTTCTCACCTTACAAAACGAGGCAAACTTACGGAACTTGAAATTAAGGAAGCAATGAGAGAGATTAGAGTTGCTTTGCTTGAGGCTGATGTAAACTTTTTGGTGGCGAAAAATTTTGTAAGCAGAGTAAGTGAAAAGGCTCTTGGGCAAAGTGTTCTGACCAGTCTAACACCAGGGCAACAAGTTGTGAAGATTGTCAATGACGAGTTGGTGGAATTGATGGGCAAGTCCAATAGCAAACTGGCTGTGTCTAGCCAGTTGCCAACAATTATTATGTTGTGTGGGCTTCAGGGTAGTGGCAAGACCACAATGTGTGGCAAGTTGGCAGGATTGCTAAAAGGGCAAGGAAAGAAACCTATGCTTGTGGCTTGTGATATATACAGACCTGCTGCTATAAATCAATTGCAAGTGGTGGGCAAGGGTGTTAAAGTGGAAGTCTTTGAACATGGCACACAAAACCCTTCCAAAACATGCAAAGAAGCCATTGCCTATGCCAACAAAAAAATGTATGACACTTTGATTGTGGATACCGCAGGCAGATTGTCTATTGATGAAAAGTTGATGGACGAACTAAGAGAGTTGAAGAAAAATATCAACCCAACAGAAATTTTGCTAGTAGTAGACAGTATGAATGGTCAAGAAAGTGTTAATGTGGCACAAAGTTTTGACCAAGCGTTAGATATTACCGGTGTTGTGCTTACAAAGTTGGATGGCGATACAAGGGGTGGTGTGGCGTTATCTATATCCGAGGTTGTCAAAAAGCCAATCAAATTTTGTGGTGTTGGAGAGAAGTTAGGGGACATAGAACCTTTCTATCCAGACAGAATGGCGTCACGAATTTTGGGTATGGGAGATGTGCTTACTCTTATTGAAAAGGCACAAAATGCTGTTACAGAAGAAGAAGCAAAGCAAATGGAGAAGAAGTTTAGAGAAAATTCTTTTACATTTGAAGATTATCTTGTGCAGATGGACAAGATAAAGAGTATGGGCAATATAAACGACCTTTTGGGTATGATACCGGGGCTTAGCAACAAGTTAAAAGGTGCTACTGTTGACGAAAAGGAAATGGAAAGGAACAAGGCCATTATTCAAAGTATGACAGCAAAGGAAAGACGAAACCCAGACCTCATAAAAGGTAGCCAAAAAAAGCGAATTGCCGAAGGCAGTGGGACACAGATTCAAGATGTAAACAGACTGCTTAAATCGTTTGAACAATCAAAAAATTTGATGAAACAAATGAAAAATGGTGGAATGAAAAAATTCAAATTTTAATTAGTTTTTTACAATTTTTTTAGAGCATAAGCCAAAATGCTTTCAAAAAAATATTCAATATAGATAAAAAAAGGAGAAACAAAAAATGGCAGTAAAAATCAGACTTACAAGACTAGGAGATAAAAAGAGCCCATTTTATAGAGTAGTTGTTGCAGATGCAAGAACATCAAGAGATGGCAAGGCAATAGATAACCTTGGTTATTTCAACCCACTTGTCGAAGAAAATGGACTAAAACTTGACAAAGAAAAGACTTTGACTTGGCTCAAAAATGGTGCTCAACCAACAGAAACTGCAAGAACATTGCTCGTGAAGGCTGGCATTGTTGAAAATGCAAAACCATACACTCCAAAGAAGATTGTCCCAAAGAAGAAAGATGCAAAAAAATAATTAACCACAATATAAGGAGAGAGAAGAATGGAAGAATTACTTAAATTTATTGTGGAAAGCCTTGTTGACGACAAAGATGCGATACAAATAGAAAAGCATGAAGACGAAACAGCAGTTGTCTTTGAAGTTAAAGTTGCTCAGCAAGACACGGGCAAACTGATAGGCAAAAATGGTAAGATTGCTCAAGCAATCAGGTCAATTTTGCATTCGGCTTCTCACAAACAGTCAAAAAAATATATCTTAAAGATAAAGTAAAATTATGATAGAGATAGCAAAAATTTTGAAACCACAGGGCTTGCGTGGGGAAATGAAGATTTCGATGTATGTGCATGACTTGGGGTTCTGGAGCAATTTGAAAACTGTGTATATTGATGGTTATGAACACGATGTTGTAAAGTTTAGGTATTACAAAGGGTTTGGTTACATTGTTTTGGAAGATGTAACAACTTGCGAGCAAGCAGAGATGTTTAGAAACATAACTCTTACTGTTCCAAAGGAGCAAATCCCATTATCTGACGGGGAATATCTTATATCTGACCTAGAAAATTGCACAGTGGTTGACGAACAAGAAAATATAATTGGATATGTAGAAAGTGTAGAGCAATATGGCTCTGCCTATATCATAAATATCCTAAAAAATGGTGGGCTTAGGAGCTTTCCATTCCTTAATGAAGTAATAAAGAATGTAAACATTCAGTCCAAAAAAATTGTCGTTTTCAAAAATAAACTTGACGAGGTGCTGGTGTGAAAATCACTATCCTAACACTATTCCCAGAGATGTTTGAGGCACTTAATCACAGCATATTATCTCGTGCACAAAAAAATAAACTGCTGGAAATTGAGGTTGTAAACATAAGAGATTTTTCGCTGGATAACAACAAAAGGTGCGATGACTATTCCTATGGTGGTGGGGCAGGAATGATTATGACCCCTCAACCACTTTTTGATGCAATAAAAAGCGTTAAGACAAGCAATGCTCATACAGTTTATATGTCGCCAAAAGGCAAGGTCCTTTCGCAACAAAAGGTGGAAGATTTGGCAAAATTAAATGAGATGATAATTGTTTGTGGGCATTATGAAGGCATTGACCAAAGGATAATTGACCTCTGCATTGACGAGGAAATTTCAATAGGAGATTATGTTCTTACTGGTGGAGAGTTGCCAGCAATGGTCTTGGTTGATAGTGTAGCAAGATACATTCCTAATGTGCTAGGCAACGAAGAAACGACCAATGACGAGTCCTTTTCGGCAGGACTTTTGGAATATCCACAATGGACAAGACCAGCAGAATTTGAAGGGTTGAGAGTGCCTCAAGTTTTGCTAGATGGCAACCATAAGGAAGTGGATAGGTGGCGACTAGAAAAATCTGTTGAAATAACCAAGAAAAATCGACCAGATTTGTATAAAAAATATATTCGCAAACAGCAAAAATTGGAAAAGAAAAAATAAGTAATATAGATTTGGAATTTATCTACATTACAAATGAAATCATAAGGAGGTAAATATGGCAATACAATGGTTTCCAGGGCATATGACCAAAGCCTTAAGGCAAATGGAAAAAGAATTGAAAAATGTTGATATTATTTTTTACCTCCTTGATGCAAGAGCCCCCTTTTCCTGTCTTAATCCAAAACTTTCACAAATGGCAAAGGATAAGCAGATTATCTATGTTTTGACCAAATGCGATATGGTGGAAGAAGGGGATATTGATAGATTTAAGGAAAAATTGAAGGGGGAAAATTGTTCCGTTGTTGCTGTGAATGGGATTCAATCTAACTCGTCAAAATCACTATTGTTTTTGACCAAAAATCTTGTAGCAGAAAAACTAAAGAGAAAGGCAAAGCTGGGGATTGATTATCTTCCAAAGGCAATGGTTGTAGGTGTTCCAAATGTAGGCAAAAGCACCCTTATCAACAACTTGTGTGGAAAGGCAAAAACAGAAACGGGGAACAAGCCAGGTGTTACGAGGGGAAAGCAATGGGTGCAAACTGCAAGTGGACTTATGTTGCTGGATACACCGGGAACACTTTGGCCATCATTTGAAGAGGATAGGGTAGCACGAAATCTTGCTTATATTGGGAGCATAAAAGACGAGGTGCTAGACATTGAGGACTTGGCATATTTCTTTGTGCTAGATACATTGCCAAAATACAAGCACTTGATAGAAAAGAGATACAATATTACAATAGACAAAGATGATGAATATCTTGATATTCTTGATAAAATCTGTTCTAGTAGGAATTGTGTTTTGAAAAGGGGCGAACCTGATTATGAAAGATGTGCCAACATAATATTGGACGATTTTAGAAAGGGGAGAATGGGCAAGATTGCTTTGGAATAAGGTTATCTTGGTAAGAATTTATGGAAAAGACTGATTTGTTTGAATATGAAAACAAATACAATTCTCTTGGTGAAATAGCGGGGATAGATGAAGCAGGTCGAGGCCCATTGGCTGGACCAGTGGTGTGTGCTTGTGTTGTTATGCCACTTGAGGAAGATAAGATTATCCCGGGTATCAACGACAGCAAAAAACTATCCGCAAAGAAAAGAGAAAAACTATTTGACCAGATTGTTGCCACTGCAAAAACCTTTTGCATTGTGCAAGTGGACGAAAAGACTATTGATGATATAAACATTTTGCAAGCAACCAAACTTGGCATGAAAAATGCCCTAAATGGACTTAAATTTAGGCCTAATATGGTACTTATTGATGCAGTAAAAATTGATACGGATATCCCTCAAGAAAACATAGTTAAAGGCGACGCAAAGAGTTATAACATAGCATCAGCATCAATCTTGGCAAAGGTTTTTAGGGATAGGCTTATGATGGAATATTCCAAAAAATATCCAGACTATCATTTTGACAAGCACAAAGGTTATGGAACAAAAGAACATATTGAACTGCTGAAAAAATATGGCAAGTGCGATATTCACAGAGATACATTTATCAAACACTTTGTTTGAGGTGAGTTATGAAGTCTTTGAACAAACAAACGGGTGGCATTGGCGAAGCAATAGCGGTAAAATTCCTAGTTGAAAAAGGTTACAAAATCCTGCAAACCAATTTTTCTTGCAAAACAGGAGAAATTGATATCATTGCAATGGACAAAGATGTGTTGGTTTTTGTGGAAGTGAAGATGAGGTCTAATTTATACTTCGGACTGCCTCAGGAGGCTATTACACATCGCAAGTTACTGCATATGCAACGGACTGCAATCGCTTATCTAAAACTTAACGATTTGATAGACAAAGTGGATGTCAGATTTGATTGTGTGGCAATTGTTGGCTCAAAACAAGACCATACAATAGAACACATAGAGGGAATTTGCTAAAAAAGAGAGAAAACAAGACATTTTTAGCAAGAAAAATGTTTTTGTTAAAAACTAAAAAAACGCTTGCAATTTTCATTGCAGTGTGTTATCATATCTTGCAATTTAAGTGGAGGTAACAAAATGAACCTTATTGACGTTATTGAAAAAGAAAATATCAAAGATAATATCCCAGAGTTTAACATTGGAGACACTGTTAAGGTTTATTACAAGATTAAAGAAGGCAACAAGGAAAGAATTCAGGGATACGAAGGTGTTGTTATCGCTAGAAGAAATGGAAGCATAAGAGAATCCTTTACTGTTAGACATATGTCATTTGGTGTTGGTGTAGAGAGGACATTCCCACTTCACAGCCCAAAGATTGACAAAGTGGAAGTGTTGAAGAAAGGTAAGATTAGACGTGCAAAACTCTTTTATCTCCGTGACCTCACTGGCAAAGCAACTAAGATAAAAGAATCAAGATAATTGATTTTAAGGAACAGAAACTTTTGTTCCTTTTTTTGTATTTTGTGCAAAATGACTATTGACAAAATGTTCAAAAAATGGCAAAATTATTTGAAAATAAAAGAAGGGATTTTATTATGCAAAGAATTTATCTTGACAATGCATCTACAACCCGTGTTTCTAACGAAGTTTTAAGTGAAATGTTGCCAGCATTTGGCGATACATTTGGCAATGCAAACAGTTTGCACAGTTTCGGCAGAGATGCACAGAATATTGTGGATAAGGCAAGGGACAGAGTTGCCAATGCAATCAATGCAGAAAGGGGAGAAATTTATTTTACATCTGGTGGCACAGAAGCAAACAACTGGGCTCTTTTTGGCTTGGCACTGGCAAATAAATCCAAAGGAAATCATATCATCACATCTTCTATCGAACATCACAGCATTTTGGATACTTGCAAAAAACTAGAAGAAATTGGCTTTGAAGTTACCTATTTACCAGTGGATAGCCAGGGGCTAGTAAACATAGCAGACTTGCTCCATTATATCAATCAAAAAACAATACTTGTAAGCGTAATGGCTTCAAACAATGAGGTTGGGACTATACAAAATCTCAAAACAATAGCAACCATTGCTCATGAAAAGAATGTGCTTTTTCATACAGACGCAGTGCAAGCAATTGGCAATTTTAAGATTGATGTAAAAGATATTGGTATAGATGCTATGACTATTAGCGCTCACAAACTTCATGGACCAAAGGGTGTTGGGGCATTGTTTTTGCGCAAAGGGGTCAAGATTGACAATATAATATATGGTGGCGAGCAAGAAAGAGGTAAACGTGGAGGAACACTCAATGTGCCAGCCATAGCAGGTTTTGGCAAGGCAATGGAAGTTACTGCAAACAACTATATCATCGACTGCAAAAAACTTAAAAGTTTGAGAGATTATTTTGTAACACGTGTTATGGAGACTATCCCAAATGTGTTGCAGAATGGTCATATTCACCAAAGAGTTGCTGGGCTTGTGAGTTTGTCCTTTTTGGGGGTTAATGGAGAGGCATTAACCAACCTTCTAGACCTAAAAGGTATCGCAGTGTCCACAGGCTCTGCTTGTTCTAGTGGGAGCAGAGAGCCAAGCCATGTGCTTATGGCAATGGGTATTAGCCCAGAACAATCGCAAAGCACAGTGAGGTTTTCGTTTGCCACAGACAACACAAGAGAACAGATAGATTATGTGGTAGATGTTCTCAAAACCAGCGTTGCATTCCTTCGCAGTATGTCACCAGTAAAGGTCCAGAAAAAGAAATAAGGGGGAGGGGAAGATGTATAGTGAAAAGATTCTAAAAATATTTGAAAACCCAACTCATAGTGGTATGCTGAAAGGTGCAAATGGCATAGGTATATGCAAATCTGAAGATGGCTCCGAAATATTCAAAATATATATTAAGGTGGACAATGATATTGTTGTTGATGCAAAATTTAAGACCTTTGGTTGTGTAGGGGCAATAGTTTCTAGTGAAGTGGCTTGCATATTGATTAGGGGGCAAAACTTGGATTATGTTTCCAACCTGCCACAAGAGGAGATTTTGAACTATTTGGGACAAATGCCACAAGGCAAGGAAGAATGTGCTACAATGGCAATAAAAACCATAAAAGAAGCAGTGAAGAATTACAGAAAAAAGCAATTGCAACTTGCAATTAAGATGCAAAGAGATTTGGAAAAGGCTAGCGTTGTTGATGAGCCAAATGTGTAGGAAACAGATAAGTTGTCTTTGATAAAATTTGATTAGAAATATACAAAAAGTTGTGCAAAAACTATTGCATAACTTTTTTTTGTATGATATAATTTGTGCGTTAAATTTCACACCCGAATTGAATTTTCTTGTCCCACAAAGGTGGGTAATGCAAAAGAGTTAACCCGACTTTTGCACATTCGGGGAGGATTAACAAGAAAAAGGAGAAAATATTATGCCAGTTATTTCAATGAAACAACTACTAGAAGCAGGCGTTCACTTTGGACATCAGTCTAACAAGTGGAACCCAAAAATGAAGAAATATATCTTCACTACAAGAAATGATATTCATATCATCAACCTTGAAGATACTTCTGTGTGCTGTGACAATGCATATTTCTTTATAAGAGATATGGTCGCAAGTGGAAAGAATATTCTTTTTGTAGGCACAAAGAAGCAAGCTCAAGAAGCTATCGAGCAAGAAGCATCTCGTTGCGGAATGTTTTACATCGTTAACCGTTGGCTCGGTGGAACACTTACCAACTTCAAAACAATCAGAACAAGAGTCGCAAGACTAAACAAACTTGCTCAAATGGAAGAAATGGGAGAGTTTGACCTTCTACCAAAGAAAGAAGTCGCACAACTCAAAGCAGAAAAGGACAAACTAGAAAAGAACCTTGGCGGTATCAAGGATATGGCAGAATTGCCAGGGGCAATATTTGTGGTAGATCCAAAGAAAGAACATATTGCCGTAAAAGAAGCCAAACTTCTTAATATCCCAATCATAGGTATTGTGGATACCAACTGCAATCCAGAAGATGTGGATTATCCTATCCCAGCCAATGATGATGCTATCAGATCCGTTAAACTTATTGTAAGTGCAATGGCTGATGCAGTTATCGAAGCAAAGGAAGGAGTTTCTCCAAGACTTGAAGCAGAAAAAGCAGCTCAAATGGAAGAAGCTGGAGAACAAGTTAATATGGCAGAAGCAATGGCAGTGCAAGACACTGAAAAATCAGAGTAATAGTTCAATGGTTTTTATAAACTGATTGACCATAAACCTAAACAAAAAGGGAGAAAGTAAAATGATCAATGCAAACGATATAAAAGAACTTAGAGCAAAAACAGGTGCTGGTGTGCAAGATTGCAAAAAGGCACTGGACCAAAGCAATGGAGATATGGAAAAAGCTGTGGCTTACCTTAGAGAAAAGGGCATTGCTTCTGTTGCCAAAAAGGCATCAAGAATTGCAGGCGAAGGGCTTGTAACAAGTTATATCCATATGGGTGGCAAGATTGGTGTTTTGCTCGAAGTAAACTGTGAAACAGACTTTGTTGCAAAGAGCGAAGCATTCCAACTTCTTTGCAAGGATATTGCAATGCAAATTGCAGCAGCAAAACCAGAGTATGTAAGGATTGAAGAAGTCCCTGCAGAAAATGTAGAAAAAGAAAAGGAAATCCTTGTTGCCCAAGCACAAAATGAAGGCAAACCAAAAGAAATCGCAGAAAAAATGGTTCAAGGACGTATTAAAAAATATTACAAAGATGTATGCTTGATGGAACAAGAATTTGTTAAGGACCCATCAAAAACAATCAGCGACCTCATAACAGAAGCAACTCTTAAGATTGGCGAAAAGATTACAATAAGAAGATTTGTTCGTTATGAAATGGGTGAAGGTCTTGAAAAAAGACAAGATAACTTTGCAGAAGAAGTTATGAGCCAAATGGGCAAGTAATAAAAAATAATACAAAGAAAGCCAGCGTGGGTTGCTGACTTTCTTTTTTGGATAAAAAATGCTTTTATTTTTTGTCAAAATGTGGTAAACTAATTTTGTCTTAAATTATTGGGGGAAATTTTGAAACGGAAGATGGCACTTGACTATGGCGAGGCACGCATTGGCATTGCTTTTAGCGATTTGCTGTGTATGATAGCCAATGGTTACGAAACATATTGCAGAAAGGATATTGACAAGGATTTGGATTATCTTTCAACCCTTGCGTCAAAGCAAGAAGTGGATGAGATTGTTATGGGTTTGCCACTTAATATGGACGGAACGGAGGGAGATAGAGCAGTTGCAACCAAACTTTTTGGCGAAAAACTTAGCAAATACTCCAATTTGCCAGTAACCTATGTTGACGAAAGATTGTCTAGCGTGGAGGCAGAGGATATCCTAAAACAAGCCCATATAAAATGGCAAGACAGAAAGAAGTATATAGACAAAATTTCAGCCACAATAATTTTGCAAACTTATTTGGATTCTAGGTCTTAAAAAGGAGATTAAAAATGAACGAAAACGAAAAAGAAGTAAAAAGCCCAATCGATTGTCTTTTTGACGAGGAAAACACCGATCCAATCACTCTTTACAACGAAAAGGGAGAAGAGGTTTTGTTTGAACAAATTGCAATAATTCCATTGGAAGAAAGAATTTTTGCAATCCTCAAACCAATGAAACAACTCGAAGGAGTCGGCGAAGATGAAGCACTGGCATTTGAAATAGTAGAAACTGAGGAAGACGCAGAAACAGGCGAGCACAGTGAGTATCTTGAACTGGTTGGCGACATCGATTTGATTGACAAGGTTTTTGATGTTTATAACAAACTTATGGACGAAGAAGAGGAAAAACAAAAAATCGATAAGAAGAACAAAAAGTAATAGATTATACAGCAGAAGGAACTATTTATGGACAACAATACTCAAAACTTATCAAGCGAAGTTGATATAAGAAAGGAAAAAATAAAAAAACTTAAGCAAGAGGGCAAGATTGTTTATGCTGAGAAGTTTGATAGAACACACAAATTGGTAGAAGCAAAGGCACTGCCAGATGGCACAAAGGTTAGAGTTTGTGGAAGGATGACTTTTAGGCGAGTTATGGGCAAACTTAGTTTTTTTGCACTGGAAGATGTAGAAGCAAGGCTTCAGGTTAGTATAAGCAGAAATGAAGTTGATGAAGACAGTTATGCATTTTTTAAGACTATGGTTGACCTCGGCGACTTTGTTGGTGTTGAGGGGGAACTTTATACAACCCATACTGGTGAAAAGACAGTTAGAGCATCATCTTTTCAACTGCTATCCAAGGCCATTTTGCCATTGCCAGAAAAATACCATGGTTTGACCAATCAAGACCAGCGTTATAGAGAAAGATGTATGGATCTTGTATCCAACGAGCAAAGCAGAGATGTATTCCTAAAAAGAAGTAAATTTTTGTCTTTTTTAAGGACATTTCTTAACAGTAATGGCTTTTTGGAGGTAGAAACTCCAATATTGCAAAGTGCTGTCTGTGGAGCAAGTGCAAAGCCATTTTTTACCAAACACAATGCCCTAAACAAGATTTGTAACCTTAGAATTGCTCCAGAGGTCTATCTAAAGCATGTTATTGCAGGAGGATTTGATAGGGTTTTTGAAGTGGCAAAATGCTTCCGCAACGAAGGTATGGACCCAAGCCATTTGCAAGAATTTACTATGGTAGAGTGGTATGCTTCCTATTGGAATTTTGAGGACAATATTAGGTTTTTTACAGAGTTCATAAGGGAAGCAATTAGGACAATCTGCAACAAAGATCTTATTCTTCAGTTTAAGGGACATACACTAGATTTTTCTAAGGACTTTGAAAGGATAAACTATACAGAACGCATAAATGATATACTAGGGCTTAACGTCTTAGAATATACAGATGTAAACAAACTCAAAGAAGATATTGTCAAAACAGGGCTTTTTGCTATGGAGGACTTTGAGGCGTGCAAGACAGTAGGTGGAGTTATTGACTTTGTTTATAAAAGAAAAATTAGGGAAAATATCATTCAACCAACGGTGTTATACAACTACCCAGCATGCCTTGTGCCATTGGCAAGAAGAAATGACGAGGATAATAGAAGGATAGATATGTTCCAAGTACTTGTGTGTGGAGATGAGATATGCAAAGCATATTCCGAATTGGTTGACCCAGTTGTCCAAAGACAAACTTTGGAAGAACAAGCAAATGCCAGACGTCAAGGTGATGACGAGGCTCAGGAATTGGATGAAGATTTCCTTAATGCTATGGAACATGGTATGCCACCAATATCTGGGCTTGGTTTTGGTGTGGATAGGCTTATGTGCTTGCTCACCAATCAAGAGTCTGTGCGTGATGTGGTTTTGTTCCCACTAATGAAATAATTATTAAAAGAAAAGCCCCAAGGACAATTATTTCCATGGGGTTTTTTGAAAAAAGCACCACAAGTAGTGATACTTTTTATAAAAATCATTCAAAATATTGTGTTGTGGTGTGGATAACAGGACTTGAACCTGCATGAGTTGCCTCACTAGAACCTGAATCTAGCGCGTCTGCCAATTTCGCCATATCCACATATATAATATGATACAATATTCCATAAAAAATGTCAAATTTTATTTGGCAAAGAAGTTGGAGATTATTGCAAAAGTGTCTTTTTAATAAAATTTACCGGAAACTGCAAGAGATAATTGAAGTTTTTTGGAATAATCGGATAAAATGTTAACAAAAACATTGACATTTTGAAGAAAAGGAAATATAATATGTGTGCTATGTTGTTGAACATCTTAAAAGCGAAAAACCAACAAGGACAAAAAGTAGAATTTGAGCAGTCTTTGGCATTGGATAACGATTTGATTTCTGCCAAGGGAGGAGAGTTTACTTGCGATGCAACCGTCAAGGGTTATTATCTTTATGAAGATGAACAGTTGCATCTTGTGGCAAATGTGTCCGTAGGGTTGCTTTGTGTGTGCGACAAGTGCGGTGAGAAGTTTGAAAAGACCCTCGTCTTTCCTGTGGAAGAAACTTTTGTGGAGCAATATGATTTGCATGACAACGAAAGTTATTCGATAATCAACGGAACATCTATAAAGATTGATGAGGTTGTAACAGACAACTTACTTTTGAGCCTTCCAACCAAATTGCTGTGCAAAGAAGATTGCAAGGGCTTGTGCCAAGTTTGTGGTAAAAACAAAAACTACTATACTTGCCATTGCGAACAAATTCAGCAGGAATTGGAAAGACTTGATAACCCCTTTGACAAATTAAAAAATAGGAGATAGAAAAATGGCAGTTCCAAAAGTAAAAGTTAGCAAATCAAGACGTGACAAAAGAAAAGCAAACTGGACGGCAACAGCCCCAACACTTGTCGAATGCCCACACTGCAAGGCAGTAATCCGTTCGCACACTGTGTGCTCGGAATGTGGCTACTATGACGGCAAAGAAGTTGTTGCAAAAAAGGCTAAAGAAAAAGAAAGCAAATAAGTTTACATTTCTTTGTGCGGTGGACAAGACTATCTTGTCCTTTTTTTGTTTATAAAGGCATAAAAATATTGCAAAAAAGTTGGCTTTTTTGATAAAATATATCAGAATATATATAACAATCTTTTTGGAGGGTAAAATGTTTTTGTCCGATTTGCAACAGATGATAAATATAGGCAACTTGTCCAATGATGCTATAGTAGATTTTATATGTAAAAGAGCAAAATCTTTGGGGCTTGATGTTTATCAAGACCAGTTTGATAATTGTGTTGTAACCTGCCTTCCAAAAGGGGATAATATACAATCAAATCAATCTGATATATTGGGCGAGGTTGGCATAGTTATTCCTTTGACTAATCTAGAAAAAAACTACACTTGCAAGGTAATGGAAAATGTGAATAGGAAGAATGTTAAACCTCAGACTGTGCTTAACTTGGGAGAAAAAGGGACTAGAAACGGAGGTTTGTCTAATAACGAAAAATATTTAATTTTGGAAGACGAATCTCCTCAAATATCCACATTGTGCAAGGTTGCTTTGGCATTGAATCTTATGAGTGATAGGGTTAAAGTTCCAGTTAAGTTTATCTTCACTCCACGAGAGGAGGGTAAAATGCTGGGAGCAACTATGATAGACTGTTCCAAAATAAAGTGTAATACTTTTATCTCATTGGACGGACAAATATACAACAAGCTATTCTCGTCAAATATGGATAGTTCGATGTTTTTTTGTAAACTAGATATGAATAAAAGGTTTGTTGCAAAAGAAAAAGGATACAAAACTTTTAGGCTGGATATATCTTGTCAACCAAAAATTGAGAGAAGTTTATTTGGGCGAAGGAGAATTTCTGGTAGTAGAAATAATGAATTTTCATCACTCAATTCACTTGCAAGATTTTTGAATGATAAGGAGGTTTTTATCAATTCTTTTGCTTATACAGACAAAAGCCGAATTGAGTGTATTTTCTCAACTAAATATGATGAATTGCAACTAAAGGCAAATCTATTGAAAGAATATCTATCACAGAAAAATTTTTTTGGCGGCTTAAAAGTAGATTGCTCAAGGCAAACAGATAATTATTTGGTTCTGGAAAATAGTGAAAGTTTTATAAACTTCGCACTAGAATTGGAGAAAATTGAAAAAGACAATAATATAAGTTTGTTGAGTTTTGAGGGGAATAAGGGGGAAGTTATATTACAACTTTTAACTTGTGGCAAACAAGAATTAGAAGAAAAGACGAAAGTTGTTAAGAATTTTGCCGAGAAATTTGGGGCAACAGCAACACTAATATCTACAACAAATCAATTTGACTCTGCAGACAATACTTCATTGATTGAGTTGGTAAGGAATAGTTATGTTGGCTTTGAAAAGGTTGAAGATGAGAGGGGAAATTTTGCAAGTGAGTTGGGAATCTTCCAAAAGAAATTCAAAAATTCTTCTTGCATTTGTCTTTCACCTACCGTTTTGGACGTGGGAAGATATGGCGAGAGGGTGGAATATTCGACTGTTGTAAATAGTTATCTTTGGCTCAAAAAACTGCTTTGTGTAGAGTAACAATGGCTCATTTTATTCGACAACTTATTTTATATGCTGACATAGAGAGGCTATTTTTGACATTTTATGTGTTTTTTTTACAGAGGAAAGAATAAATTTTAATTATGGAACAAGAAAAAAAAGTTTTATCTATAAAAGAAAGCCCTATGTTTTATATAAACCATGCAAGACAAATACTGAATGAGGGGGGAGATTTTAGGAGGTGTCTTGCTTATATTCATATGGCAGAAAAATTTGAATTAAATAACGACCAGCAACAATTATTATACTCGATATATATTGAGGCTTATTTTAGTGCTGGAATGTTGCAAATGTCCATTTATTATTGTTATAAAGCATTAAAGACACTAAACCTTTCGTTGCATAATATAATTTTTGTTATGTTGAGTAGATATTTTTTCTTAATGGGGGAGTATGATGTCGCAAGATTTTATAGCAATGTTTATCTAAACCTTGATGAAAACAGTGAACAAGCAAAATATTGCAACCACCTGCGCAAAGAGATAGATAAAAAAACAAATATTAAACCTATGCCAAGAATTGTTAATGAAGACTATCTTTACAAGCAAAATATTGCATTGGCACATGAATTGATGTCTAAAGGAGATGTTTCAAATGCAATAAAGTGCTATGAGGAGATTGGTAACTTTGAAAATGAAGATGTGCGTAATGAACTTGTTATGGCATATGTCTTTGACGAAGAATTGCAAAAGGCAAGTGATTTAATAAATGAGTATGGCAAGGATTCCATTCAGGATTTGATAAGTAAAATGATAGTGGAATATTCTCTTGGCAACAAGGAATCTTTTGAAAAGGCGAAAAAGGAACTGCTGGCAAGGGATATAAGAGATTATGAGCAAAAATATAGAATTGGGGCTTTATTTTCGCAGGTTAACGAACCAAAATTGGCAATGGAATATATGCAAGATTATGTAGAGAGTGGTATGGCCGAGGCGGAGTTGGACTTTTTGTATTGCATTGTTTGCATAAATTGTGGCTTTGGCGAAAAGGCAAAGAGTCGACTCATTGACCTAAAAACAGTGGATTTTTTTGATAGATATATTATTGATTATTATATAAAGGCTTGCTCGACTGACGGAAAGCACAACTACAAATACATTTTTAATCTTCCAAAGAGGGAAGAAAACATTGTTAATACAAAAATCAAGGAAATGTTGGTGCAAACTCCAGAAAAATTGCTAGAGGAATACAAAAACAATGAGGATATGTTCTATTATATTGCAAAACAGAATTCAAACATATCTAACTTGCTACTTCTAAAATTGGCTTCTATTGATGATAATTGCCTAGATGACTTCTTTGATTTTGTATTGTTTGGCAAGCAAGTTAAAGACAACTTGAAGAATAGAATTGCACTAAAAAGGGCTGGGCTTAACTGCGCAAAGCAAGTTTGTGTGGTGAGAGATGATATTTTTTCTAGGATAATTTTGCCAAACAACTTGGCAACAAAAACCAACAATATACACCTTTTTAATGCGATTATGCTATTTGTGGAATATGTGTTAAACGATATATCAAACTTCCAACTGACTATTGCAAAAATTGTTGTGAAGGTGGAAAGAAAAATTAAAAATGACGATGTAGATGAAAAGGTTTTGGCGTCTTATATCGCATGGGAAACATTTAGAGAGTCCAAAAGATTTAGTCTAAACAAAATATGTAATAAATTCAAGATAAGCCAAGAGGATTTTTATGATTTTGCAAAAAAATATGATTTTGAGGTGTAAACAGATTGTTAGCCAAAAAGGTTTAGCTTAGCACAAAACATATCAAGTTGATTTATAAAATTATTCGATACAAAGTATAATCAAAAAATGTTGTCAATAGGTGTGTTTTGAAACAATAATTTGTGCAAAATTACTATTGAAATTTGATTTTGAATTTGATATAATATGAAAAATTAGATTTGGAGGGCAAAAAATGTTGAATTATATGCTTGGGAGAACTCTTGAACAATTTTTGAGTGAACCACTGGTTATTATTGGACTTGTGCTGATTGTGATGGGTATATCAATGGTTGCACTTTCTACAAGGATAACTAGGGCAATTAAACATCAAAATGATATACCTGCAGATGACAAAATAAATATGGCTCTAAAACTTATTGGGTTGATTCTTATTTTGGCAGGGCTTGTCCTTATTGCTGTCTATGTGGTTATTTACATTCAGACAAGATAATCTTTTAGGATTTTGAAAATAATATTATTTGGCAAAAATAATAATAGCCTGACGACATCCGTCAGGTTTTTTTATGCAAAAAAAAGTAATTTTATTGCAAAAAAGATGGCACTTTTGCTTGATAAATAAGGGGGTTTTATAGTATTATTTATATAGCACATAATAGTATTTGACAAGGGTTGTTCGGCATCGAAAGTTGAGACTCCTTTTTTATAAAATTGGTTGAAGATAGGGGGCAAAGATGAAATCTGCGTATATTGACAAAATATTATCTGCCGAGGAGCAGGCAGAACAAATTGTTGAGTTATCAAAAAAGCAGGCGCAAGATTTTGTTGAAAAAAAATCGGAACAACTGCAAAGAGAAAGAGAAGAATTTGTGTTGCAAGACAAAAAGAGATATTTAACTCAGTTGAGCGAACTAGAAAGTAAATATAACGAACTATACAATAAGAAATTGCAAAAGAAAAGGGAAGAATTAACTCTGTTGGCACAGGATAAGGAGGAAACAATAGCAAACATAGTGCAAAAGGTTGTTCGGGGGGTGCAAGATGGCTATTGTTGAAATGTCCAAGTTGAAGATAGTGGCGCTTTCTTGTGATAAGGACAAAATTTTGAATGAATTATTTAAGACTAGATGTGTTGAACTAAAAAAGACGGCAAATATTGATGGCACTGCGTGCAATTTTTGTGAAGAAGAGTATGAGAAATTGCAACTTTTGCACAACAAAATTGTAAATACGATAGACTTTTTGGACTCGATTAACGGGACGAAATATGAGATTGTAGACTTGACGGCAGAACAATTTGCAAAAGATGGAAAATTTAATTGTAAAAAAATTCTTAATCAGATTGATAGGTTGCAACAACAAATAACAACATTAAGACGAGAAAACGAAAAATTGCTAACTAGGAGTGCTACATACGAGCCTTATCTATGCCTTTCGGAGAGGTTTGCAGAGTTTAGGGATACAAAGCATGTTGAGTTTTATGTAGGTATTTTGCCAGAGGGAAATATAGAAAAGTTGGACGAGAGTCTTAAAGACTGCCCTTTGACTGTTGTTGAAATATGTGACAAAGAGGGGCGAGTGATTAAGGTGTGTTGCCACAAGTCAGAGAGTATTGTAGTGGCAAAACATCTTGCAGAATTAGGGTTTTCAAGATGTCCATTTACTTATGACAAAACCAGCAAAATGCTTATTTCTGAATGTAAAAATGAAATAATAAGGAATAACAATCTTATATCTACTTGCGAAAGGAAATTGAAAGAATTCTGCAAAGAACTCCCAAGATTAAGATTATCAGCAGACCATATAAAGTTTTGCTTGGAGAAGTTAGGTGCAGAAAACCTTGTCCGCTCTACAAAGAAAACTTTTGTGTTGGAGGCATATTTGCCAAAAGATAAAATAGATTTTGTGGACAAGTGCCTAGCAAAGTCAAAAATATGTATGGAGAGAGAATTTGCAGATATTCCAAAGAATGAAATGCCATCAACACTGCTCAAAAACAACAGATTGGTAAAAAATTTTGAATTTGTTACAAATATGTATTCTTCTCCAAACTATAGAGAGTTGGATCCCAACGGAATATTGATGTTTTTCTTCTCGTTATTTTTTGGCTTTGTGGTGGCGGATATTGGATACGGGCTGGTGCTAGTAATTTTGGGAACTTTTGTGGGAGCAATGCAAAAAAGGGAAAGTTCCTTCAAGCAACTTTGTGGTGTTCTTGCCACTGGAGGTGTGTTTGCCATAGTATTTGGGGTGCTGTTTGGCACGATGTTTGGTGTGGGCAATGATAGTTGGGATATTGTTCCTCCTAGCATTTTGCCCAACCCAACAAAAGATGTTATTGCTATGCTGGGGATATGTCTTGGTGCTGGTGCAGTGCAGATTATGGTGTCGCTTGCTCTTAAAGCAGTGCTTCTGATAAGAAGAAAACAGTATGCTGATGCAATATTCTCCGCTCTGGTTTGGGAGGGATTCTTTGTAGGGGTTGGCTTGGTTGTGCTGGATATGGCTGGGATTGTGATTGGAACAAAAATTGTTGGAATGTATCTTGCTATTATTTCTGTTGCTATCAGCGTAGTTGGACTTGTAATAACTCAAAAGGGAATAAATAAACTGACCAAAAGTTTTGGTGCAGTGTATGGCATTATAAATATTTTTTCGGACATTTTGAGTTATGCTAGGCTGTTTGGACTGATGTTGAGTGGGGCTATCATTTCGGGGATAGTAAATCAGTTGGCTACACCTTTCTTTGAAAATATTGCAACATATCTTGTTGGAGTAATTATACTTGCCATTGGTCATGGGTTTAATTTGGTTATGGGGTGTTTGAGTGCCTACATTCATGTGGCAAGGTTGCAGTATGTAGAATTTTTTTCAAGATTTTATGAGGGCGAGGGAGAATTGTTTGTGCCTTTCGGTTCGGGCTTCTCCTATGTAAATATTACAGGAAATAACATATAAAGGAGGATAAATTGTTATGGAATGGGGATTTGTAATTGGATTGGCTGGATTAGTTTTGTGTGTATTTTTATGTGGAATGGGTTCTGCTTTGGGGCTTACAAAGACAGGGCAAACAGCATCTGGTGTGTTAAGCGAGGATCCACGCAAATTTAGCAAACTGCTTGTCTTGGTGGTGCTTCCTGCTACGCAGGGTATTTATGGCTTTGTGTTTGCTATTGTTGCTTCTAGCAGTTGCACTGCGGGTATAAGCCTTGCAACAGGGCTTAATATCTTGCTTGCATCGTTGCCACTTACGGTTACTGGTCTATTGACTCCTGTGCTACAGGGCAAGACGGCATCTAGTTGTATTCAGGCAGTGGCTAAAAAGGACTCTCTTTCTGGAAGGCTTATATTGTTCCCAGCAATGATAGAAACATATGCCATTTTGTCGCTGGTAGTTTCGCTTCTGTTGTTGCCTTAGGAGGAAAGATGCAAGGAGATTTGATTGTAGAAAGAATCTTAACTGATGCAAAAATCCAGGCAGAAGAATTGAACCAAAAGGCTCAAGAACAAGTTGCAAAAATGCAAGAAGAAGAAAATGCTTGGCAAAAATCAAGGTCGCAAGAAACAGAAAAAAAATTGAAACAAAAAGACAAGGAAATGTCCTTGGCAAATAATATAAGGGTAAATATAGAGTGCAAGAAGTTGGAACTTGAAAGCAAGAAAAATATGATAGACAACATAAAATTGAAAGCATACAACGAGTTGTGTTCTATGAAAAAATCTCAAGCAAAGGTATTGTTTGAAAGGCTTTTGAAGGCTAACGCAGAGGAAGGAGATATCCTTTTGTGGAGGTGCAATGGTTTGACAGAAAAAGACATACTCTCCTTGCCAACTGTCAAAAAATTTTCGCTGGATACAAAAGATGGAGAAGAATACGGAATTTTTCTTTGTGGTAAAAAGTGTGACAAAAATTTGCTATTTAAGACTTTGATTGAAGATTATGTTGAGGGCAATTTGAAAGAAATTTGCGAGATGTTGTCATAAAAATATTTTTTTTGCGACAGGTTGCAATAGATTGCAATAAAATGCGATAAATTGCAATAGATATTGAAATTATGTGGGAGGGAGAATGAGTTATCTTTATTCGTCTGGTGTTGTTAGTGTAAAAGAATCACAACTACTAAAAAAAGACTTTTTTTTGAGTTTGCTATCCTGCAACAACTCGCTGGAAGCGGAAAACTTGATAAAAAATGCCTTCCACTCTCCAGAAGATATATCTGCAGATGAAATTCTGGACAATCAAGAAAATGAACTTTGGACTTTTGCCACAAAAGAAGCGCCTAATGATATGGTAAAAAGTTTTTTTACTTTCCCAATCGTGTATGACAACATTGCAACCATTTGTAAAGCACAAATGGTGGGTGTTGATTGGGAAAATTATGTGGACAACTATTCATGGTTCGACAACAAAAAAATTGCAAGTTTTGTGGCAAAAAGAGATTTTTCATTGTTTTCAAAAGAAATTGCTGAGGTTGTAAAGACATTTTTTGAAAAATTTACACCACAGTCTAGCCCTGAGGAATTGGATAGATATTTTAAGCAAAACAAATACAAAATTATGCGTTTAATGTTCAAAAAAGGATTGTTATGCAATTTGACAAAGTTGTTGTGCGACAAGCAGAATTTGTCTTTGTGTTTTAGGGCAAAGAGTAAGGAAGACTTGCTAGACAATGCTGTTGACTGTGGTTTTTTGAGCAAAAATGTATTGCAAGGGATATGGGATAAAGACAACTATATCATCGGTCAAATAGCCATAGAACCACTACGCAAAATTGCAGATTTGGTATTTGAAAACAAAGATAAAGCCCTGATAAAATTTGAAAAAGAAAAAAATATGCTAACTCAAAAATTTTGTGAGCCATTGAGATATGATATGGGTAGTCCGGCACAATTTGTTTATTATGTATTGAGCAAAAGTGCAGAAATAAAAAATTGCAGGATGTGTTTGCTGTTTGTTAGGAACAACATTGCAGAAAAGGCAAGGCAAATGCTCCTTTTTGGAGATTAAAATGGAAGATAAGATTGCAGTATTGGGCAATAAGGATATAGTGGTGCTGTTTAAGGCGGTTGGCTGTGATATTTTTTCTCCTGCAGGGAGGGATAAAATCAGAGCCACCCTTAACAAACTTATTCAAAACTATAAAATAATTTTGATACAGACAAATTATGCAAAATTGTGTGAAGATTTGATAGAGCAAACAAGAATTTCTGCCTATCCTGTGATTGTGGTTATCCCTAATAAAGACGAGCAAAACAATTATGCTTTGGACAAGATTATGACAGATATGGAGAGGGCTATAGGTGCAAAAATTGTAGTGGAGGAGGACAAAAATGATAGGTAAAATTGTCAAAGTTGCGGGGCCATTGGTTCAAGCAGATAATATGCAAGATTGTCGTCTGTTTGATATGGTAAAGATAGGCAAATTGATGCTTACTGGCGAAATAATAGAGATGAGAAATGGCATAGCCTCCATTCAGGTTTATGAAGACACATCAATGCTGTCTGTGGGAGAAGATGTTGTTTCTACTGGCAAACCTTTGTCTGTGGAACTTGCTCCTGGTATTATAGGCAGAATTTTTGATGGGATACAAAGACCTTTGGACGAGTTGAGAGAAAAGTTTGGCAACAGAATTGTTCGTGGTATGCAAACTAACATTCTAGATAGAGAGAAGTATTGGCATTTTTATCCAACTTGCAAGGTAGGGGATAGAGTGCAAACTGGTGATGAATTGGGTTATGTGGACGAAACCATTGCCATAAAACATAAAATATTAGTCCCTCAAGGTGTTGCAGGGGTGATAGAAAAAATCGATGAGGGAGATTTTAGGATAGAAGACACAATAGCAACTATTGTTGACGGAAGTAAAGTTTACAACGCAAAAATGCTTCAAACATGTCCCATTAGGAAAAGCAGACCTTATACCAAAAAACTTCCACTTAACGAACCAATGACCACAGGTCAGAGGGTTATTGACTTTCTGTTCCCAATAGCACGAGGGGGTGTTGCTGGTGTTCCAGGCCCATTTGGCAGTGGTAAGACTATTGTTCAGCACCAACTGGCAAAATGGGCTGATGCTGACATAATTGTTTATATTGGTTGTGGTGAGCGTGGGAATGAGATGACTGATGTTATGAATGAGTTTCCAACACTCCTTGACCCAAAGACCAAACAACCACTTATCAAAAGAACAATCCTTATAGCTAACACTTCGGATATGCCGGTATCAGCAAGAGAGGCATCTATATATACGGGGATTACTATTGCAGAATATTTTAGAGATATGGGATACAATGTTGCTTTGATGGCAGATTCCACATCTCGTTGGGCAGAGGCGTTGAGGGAGATGAGTGGCAGGCTGGAAGAAATGCCCGGAGATGAAGGTTACCCTGCCTATTTGTCTAGTCGCCTTGCAGAGTTTTATGAAAGGGCAGGACTGGTGGAAACATTGGGGAGCAAGCCAAGAAAAGGTTCGGTTACTGTTATTGGTGCAGTATCTCCTCCTGGTGGGGATTTGAGCGAGCCGGTATCTCAAGCCACATTGCGTGTGGTAAAGACTTTTTGGTGCCTAAGTTCCAATTTGGCATACAAGAGGCATTTTCCAGCGATAGACTGGTTGCAGAGTTATTCTTTATATTCTGAGCAACTTGCCCCTTGGTATGAAAACAATATTTCTTCCAATTTCGCTGTGCTAAAAAGTTTTGTTATGAGTTTACTTCAAGAAGAAGATTCTCTGCAAGAAATCATAAGGCTTGTGGGGGCAGACTCTCTGTCGAGCAGAGATAGGTTAATTCTGGATACTGCAAAGATGATAAGAGAAGATTTTTTACATCAAAACGCATTTGATTTTGAAGATACATACACATCACTCAAAAAGCAATATAAAATGTTGGAAGTTATCAAAATGTATTACGACCAATGTTCCCAAGCCCTTTTGGATGGGATTGGGATAAGTGAACTGTTAACTCTAAAAGTTAAACAAAAGATTGCTAGGGCAAAGTTTGTTGAAGAGGGGAGTTTGGGAGAGTTTGAAATTATAAAACGAGAACTTGTTAGCCAATTAAAAGCACTGTATAGCATGGGAGATGAGGTAATATGAAAGAATACAAAACAATAAAAGAAATCGTAGGACCTCTTATGCTGGTTGATGGGGTGGAAGGTGCAAAATATGATGAACTGGTAGAAATTGTCGGCAGTGATGGCACAAGGCTGGGCAAGGTGCTACAAGTGGAAAAGGACAAGGCTGTGGTGCAGTTGTTTGAAAGTTCACAAGGATTGTCTATTGCAAAGAGCAAAGTGCGGTTTTTGGGACATGGGCTAAGGCTTAATGTGTCTGAAGATATGCTGGGGAGAGTTTTTGACGGCTTAGGTCGTCCTCGTGATGGTGGGGTGGAGATTATACCTCAAAAGCAAATAGATATAAATGGCGAGCCAATAAATCCAACTGCAAGAGATTATCCCAATGAGTTTATACAAACGGGGATTTCGGCTATTGATGGGCTGAATACCCTTGTTCGTGGTCAAAAGTTACCAATATTCTCGATGAGTGGATTAAATCACGCTAGGTTGACTGCGCAAATAGCCAGCCAAGCAACTGTGCTAGGCAAGCAGGAAAAATTTGCTGTGGTGTTTTGCGCTATGGGGATAACCTATGAGGAGTCAGAATTTTTTAGAAAGAGTTTTTGCGATAGTGGGGCAATAGAAAGGACAGTGATGTTTGTAAACTATGCCAATGAACCAGCGATAGAGCGAATTGCCACTCCGCGTATGGCTCTTAGTTGTGCAGAATATCTTGCTTTTGACCTAGGAATGCATGTATTGTGTATTATGACAGATATGACAAATTATGCCGAAGCACTAAGAGAACTTGCCTCTGCAAAGAAGGAAGTGCCAGGGAGAAGGGGATACCCTGGATATATGTATTCTGATTTTGCTTCGCTGTTTGAGAGGGCTGGCAGGATAAAAGACAAAAAAGGCTCGATAACTCAGATACCTATTTTGACTATGCCAGAAGATGATAAGACACACCCAATCCCAGACCTAACTGGTTATATAACTGAGGGACAGATAATATTGTCTAGAGAGTTGCAAAACAAGGGGATTGCTCCCCCTATTGATGTGCTACCTAGTCTGTCTAGACTAAAGGACAAAGGTATTGGCGATGGCAAAACAAGGGAAGACCACAGCAATCTTGCCAACCAGTTGTTTTCTAGTTATGCAAAGGGGAAGGAGGCAAAAGAACTGGCAACAGTGCTAGGAGAGGGTGCTTTGAATGAAATTGACAAAATTTATGCACATTTTGCGGTTGAATTTGAAAGAAAATTTGTTTCGCAAAGAAGTGATGAAAATAGGACAATAGAGCAAACATTAAACTTGGGTTGGGAGTTGCTTACTATTTTGCCTGTAGAAGAGTTAAAGAGGATAAAACCAGAATTTATAAAGAAGTATTTACCAAAAAAATAAATTAAAAGGAGGGAATTTTGTATGGCAAGACTGAATGTTAATCCAACAAGAATTCAGTTGAAAACACTAAGATCTAGGCTTGTAGTGGCAAAACGTGGACATAAAATGCTGAAGGATAAATGTGATGAACTTATCAAAAAATATACTTCCCTTGTCAAACAAAATTACTCTTTGCGGAAAGAAGTGGAAGAAAAGTTAAAGGTTATATTTTCTTCTTTCTGCTTTGCAAAGTCCTACTTATCCACCAATGAGGTAATGAAGCACTTTATGTTGCCTACAAAAAATCTTTCCTTTGACCTGACCACAAGATTGTTGGTAAATGTATCTGTTCCAACTATTTCTACAACAATTAGGGAGGGGGTAGATAGCCCTTATGCAATGTTGGATAGCAACTCTCTTTTTGACAGGCCAACCAAAGAGTTGTGTGAGGTTATGCCTCAGGTGTTGCATCTTGCAGAGATTGAAAAAACTTGCCAAATTTTGAGTTTTGAAATTGAACACGCAAAGAGGCGAGTTAATGCCTTGGAGTTTGTGATGATTCCTCAACTGGAGGAAACAATAAAATATATAACTATGAAGATTGACGAGCAGGAAAGGACTAGCAAAATTAGACTATTAAAAGTAAAATCTATGATAGAGTAAAATAATTATTTTTTGAGGAAGATTATATGCATAAGAACAAATTTAAGTTGTCATACATATTTTTGGGCGTAGTGATGTCGCTTGCCTTTTTGCTGTGTGGGGTGTCTATTGGCAAAACGATCACAGTTGAAGCGCAGGGGGTATCTTATCCTTTGGCTCAGGCTACAACATTGCCAGAGTCTTACTCTCTGTATAACATTTCTGGCATAACTGTTGAGCAAAATGAGGGCTTGTCATATAGAGTGGGTAACCAGAAAGGGAGTAATATATGTTGGACTTTTGCCAGCCTAACAGCATTTGAAACTACACTAAAAATGACCAATGTAATTGATAAAAATATGGACATAAATTTTTCTGAAGCAGATATGGCTTATTATGTTCACAAGGAGGCTCGTGATAGGTCAAGTGTGGGTGGCGGTGCAACGGAATTTGCATATGAATATCTCTCTCGTGGTGTAGGTGTAGTGCAGGAGCAATCTTGGGAAACATATAATCAAGAGAAAAATTGGGCAAACGATGCCACATTAACTACATATTATGAAAATAAAATTGCATTGTATGGTAGGAATTATCTTCCATATGAAGCAAAGGAATACAAATTATTTCCATCTAGAAGTGTTATAAAATTTAATGATAGTGTTGATGGAGTGGATAGTGAAACAACTGAGCAAAAGATTTTGGAGTTGAGAAACTCTATCAAACAACACATAACAACTTATGGGGCTGTTATGGCATCAATATATATGAACAACTCCTATTATAACAATAGTCTTTATACTTATTGCAACAATGACTACTCTACCACAAATCATATGATTGCCATAGTGGGTTGGGATGACAACAAAGAAGACAATCTTGGCAACAAGGGGGCATATATTTGTCAAAATTCTTATGGCTCAACTTATGGCAATGAGGGGTTCTTTTATGTTATGTATGCAGACAACACCATAGAAGACGATGTTGGGGGATTTATCCGTGTGGGAGAAATAGATGATTCCGAAGATATTTTGCTATATGACAAAATGGATGTTGAGGGCTCTGTGAACAAAAATCAATTTGTAGTGCTGAACGGGACATCTTATTCAACAGAATTTTATAACACTCCAAATACATATGTATTTGCAAACGTTTTTGAAAGACAAAACTACTCTGACCAATATATATCCAAAATAAAATTGCCAACTATCAGTGTGCTTGCTGGCACAGTGTCAAATAATGCGATAACTTATTATACCTCTAACAATAGCCCAACCAATTTCAAGGTCTTTGTTGCTGATGGGATATCAAAGAGTGAATTAACTTCACTTTCTACTGTGTTCAAGAATAAATTTCCAACAAGCACTGCGATAAAAAACCCATACACTACCGGTGGAGATGAATATTTATTTACATCGCAACAAACAGGGTTTTATTGTGTAGATTTGCAAGAGGAAATAGCCCTTAGTGGAGATTATTTTGTTGTGTTTATGCAGGTGCAGGCAGGGGGATATGTATTTGCAGGGAATAATGCTAGCAATATATCTTATCCAACATATATAACCAGCAATTCTTATGGCACATCAGGATGGGGAGAATATAAAGTAGGTAGTGGCTCTAGTGCCTATAATTGTGTTTTCCCTATGATTGTAGAAAGCAAGGTTAAGGGCGAAATTCAGGCCTCTGTGCAGGAGGGTAGTGTCATTGCAGAATATGATGGCAAATCTCACAATCCAAGGGTAACTGTTTCATCTCCACAAAACACAGAGATAGCTTATAGCATTGACGGAGGGGATTATACCTCTAGCATAAACTTAATTGATGTAAAATGGGGAGAAGATACAAATGGCAACAAAGTTGCAATGCCATATACTATTGCCATAAAGATTTCTGCCAAATTTTATCAACCAAAAATTTTGATCTGCCATGTGCAGATAAATCCAAGGACATTAAATGTAATACCAGTTGAGCAAACAATAACTTATGGGGATTTGGATAATCAAACATTGGCATTTTTGGTAGATGGGCTGGTTGAAGGGGAGGAGGAATACCACACTGGCAGGCTTCAGCGACAGTCTGGGAGCAATGCTGGAGAATATCCGATAAATATTGGCGATTTGAAGTTTGTAGAAAGAGGGAATTTTAATCCATCAAATTATTCAATTAACTTTGATGAAACAAAGATTTTTACAATCTTGCCAAAGGTGTTGACTGTGTTACCAAATGATGTTAGCAAAAAATATGGCGATGATGACCCTGTGTTTGATTATACATTTGAAGGTGCTGTGGGTGATGAAATCCCTGTTGGAAATATTAGTTTGGAGAGAGAAAGTGGGGAAAATGCTGGAAATTATGCTCTAAACCTTTCTTCAACCTCTAGTCTTTCCAACCATACACAAAGTGGTTTTTATGCAAGAAATTACACTTTGCAAATAGCACAAGATAGTTTTTTTGAAATTGAGAAAAGAGAACTTGTATTGACTTTTACAAAACAACTTTCCAAAAAAGTGGGCGAAAGTGACCCTGTATTAGAGTTTGAATTTGACAATAAAGTGGCTGGGGAAGAGCCAAATTATTCTGGAAGTTTGGCTAGAGAAAGTGGCGAGAGTGTGGGGCATTATCTAATTACTGCAGGAAATTTTTGCTTGATAGATAATTTAAGTGGCAACTTCTTGGCAAGCAATTATTGTTTTAGGTTGGAGGAGGGATATTTGTATATAACAAACGGGACTCTTGATGCTTCATCATTTGTTTCCAGCAAATCTTCCACCTACAACGGACAAATGCAATATATTGATGTGTTTGCTGGCGATAGTATGACTGTTTTGTATTGCGAAGGGGAAACTTTTGTGGAAGAAAATAGTCAAACTGAACCAATCGGTAGACTTCATGTTGGCAAGAATATGATAACAATCAAATTTTCTATGAAAGATTATGATGACTCTTATGCAACAGTTTTTATAGAAATTTTGCCTGCAACCATTATTGTTACTCCAAAGAGTGGTCAATGTGCTATTTATGGGGATACAAACTATACTATACAATACACATATTCTGGTAATATTGCTGGAGAAATGCCAAATTTTAGTGGCTCTTTAACAAGGGAATCTGGTAGCGATGTAGGGTTGTATAATATTACACAGGGGACTTTGAAGTTGGTCGATTCTGAAACCTTTTGCAAAGAGGATTATGAATTGGAGATAGCAAGTGATGTAAAATTTGAAATAGTAAAAAAACAACTAATAGTTGTCCCAACGGGCTCCTTGCAAAAAATGTATGGCAAAACTGACCCAGAGTTGACATTTACATTAACAGGTGCTGTTGGAAGAGATGTTGTAACATTCAATGGACAAATTATTCGTAAGACAGGCGAAAGTGTAGGAAGTTATGGTTATGAAATAGGGTCTGTAACATTGGATAGCGAATGGTCAACAAATTACACTGTTTGCTCAACAATTGAAGGGAGTTTTGAAATTGTTTGCGCAGTTATTAAGATAAAAATTAAAGATCAAACAAGCCCTTATGGCAATATCAAAACCAATTATCAATATGAATTTTTGGACGGAACGGAGGGAAATATTTCTTCTAGCGATAGCGCTCAAGGCATAATAGAATTTGTGTGTAAAGATGATACGGGTTTGCCAATTTCTAATACAACAAGAAGAAATGATGCTGGTTATGATATAACTGCAAAATCAAAAAATAGCAATTATGAAGTGCAAGCAACCTCGGCAAAACACTACATTCAATATAAGATGTGTGTTGTAACATTTGAATACATTGATCAAACGGCAACTATTGAGGTGGAACAATTCTCCAAACTTACATCTGCGCCTAGCGAAATAAACATCTCTGTGCCTGGATATAGGTTTGGGGATTGGCAAATTGGTAGTGTGGTATATGATATAGCAAACTATGAAGTTGAAGATGATGTAACATTTGTAGGTAGTTATACTTTGATAACTTATACAATAATATACAACTTAAATGGTGGGGAATTTGCTGGCGATTATGTCAAAAATTATACAGTTGTTACAGAAACTTTTTATCTTCCAAATCCCACAAGGGAAAGATATATATTTGAGGGGTGGTTTGACAATGCAAATTTTAGTGGTCAACGCATAGAAAAGGTGGAACAAGGCTCGACTAAAAATCTAGTTTTTATTGCCAAATGGAAAGGGGAAGATTGCTCTATTACAACACCAGAAGGGAATGAAAAATTTGCAGTTAGCAGTAGCAAATCTGTTGTGGAGTATGGCTCTATGTATTCATTCTCTGTGGAATTGCAAAGTGGTTATAGCAAATCGCAAAAGACTATAAAAACATATATAAAATGGTTAGGTAGTGGCGAAAGGGTATTGATTGAAAATGCTGATATTCAACAAGAAGATGTAGGTGATATGCCTCTAGACCCAAAACTAACAATCGAATATGAAATACGAGTTAAGGGGAGTTTTGAGATAGAGGTTGAAGGGGTGTCCATAAATGAGTATCAAGTTGCATTTGTAGTTGACGGAGAAGTATATAGACAAGAAAAATTAACACACGGAGACAGTTTGCCAGATGACCGTATCCCAACCATTCCGGAAAAACTTCATTACACCCAAGTAGAGCCAGTTTGGAGTCAAACAGAGGTAAACAATGTATATTGCGACTTAATCATCAATGCGATATATACCCCAGATGTTTATAAGGTTACATTTGTATTTGAAGACGGACAAACAGTGGAACAAGATGTTACTTATGGCACAATATGTTCTACTGAAAAATTAAGCGAAGTATATGAGTTAAAATTCTTGGAATACTATGAATTTGATGGTCAACTTGATAATATACAAGATGATACAACTATCAATGTTAAGGTTGTTAGCAATAGGCATTTGTTGTATATTGCTCTAGGAATAATAGGAGGGATTGCAATAGTTGGAACTATAGTGGGAGTAATAGTTAGAAAGAGAAGACATAAGTTTAATTGGTGGAGTTATAACAAATAGTTATTATATTGAAAACAAAAAAAAAGAGATACCTTAATAATATCACTCCAGATATTTAATATTGGAGCATAGATAAGGGGTATCTCTTTTATTTTGATGAAATGTAACTGTGTAGCAGGTTAAAATAATTATTACAACTAACCATATAACACATTAAAATTGATTTTATAACAAGTTAAAATTATAACTACATAATAAATCAAAAATAATTATATAACTGATTAAAAGTAGCGGGATAACAAATCAAAAATAATTATATATCTGATTAAAATTAGCGGTATAACAAATCAAAAATAGGTATAAACAAATTAAAAGCAATTTTATAATAAATTAAAAGTAGTTATTCTTGTTTGGTTGCTAGGTCCTTATACATTTGGTATCTTTCTAATGCACAGCGTTTGCTTTCTTCAAATAATTTTTTTGCGAGTTGAGGAGAAAGTCTTTCAAGTGCAGTATATCTCGCCTCTCCTTTCAAAAATTCCTCATAATCCATACTTGGAGCAGGGGAGTCTAGTCTAAATGGATTTTTGCCTTGTGTGATAAGCCTTGGATCATATCTATACAGATTCCAATATCCACAGTCTACAGCACGTTTAATTTCGTCTTGAGCCCCAGACATAGTTATCCCATGGTTGATGCAAGGTGAGTATGCAATAATAAGGCTTGGACCATTAAAACTTTCTGCTTCGCTTATTGCTTGCACTGCTTGATTGATATTTGCCCCAAGTCCAATTTGTGCTACATAAACATTTTTGTAGGTCATAGCTATCAATCCAAGGTCCTTCTTTGGTGTTCGCTTTCCACTAGAAGCAAATTTTGCTGTGGCAGAAAGAGGAGTTGCTTTGGACATTTGTCCACCTGTGTTGGAATACACTTCGGTATCCAATACCAAAATATTTACATTTTCTCCACTTGCTAATACTTGATCCAGACCGCCAAAACCTATATCATATGCCCAGCCATCTCCACCAATTATCCAGATACTTTCCTTTACAAAAGAATTTTTATATCTTTCAAGCACTGTGCCAGAAAGGAGATTGGTTGATAGCAATTCGTTGGATATTTCATAAGATTTTTCGCCATCATCAAAATTTTCAAGCCATGATGCAAGAAGGGTGGATAGTTGTTCATTTTTGCTGGTTGGAAGGAATTTTTCAACTTCCTTTTTTAGTGCATTTCTAGCGTTTTTCTTTGCCAATGCCATACCAAAGCCAAATTCTGCATTGTCTTCAAACAAACTACTTGCCCAAGCTGGCCCATGTCCAGCGCTATTTTTTGCAAATGGGGAAGTTGGAGCACTGCCAGAGTAAATACTGCTACAACCAGTAGCATTGGCAACAATCATTCTCTTGCCAAAGAGTTGGCTGGCAAGTTTGATGTATGGAGTTTCGCCACAGCCTGCACACGCACCGCTAAATTCAAAATATGGCTTTTCAAATTGGCTTCCTTTTAGAGTGTTTGGCTTGAAGATTGTTTTTGGGTTTTCTATTCTTTTTGCAAACTCAATATTTTCTCTTTCTGCTTCTTCCAGGTCAACACTGTCAACCATTTCTAGAGCCTTATTCTTGGCTGGGCAAACTTTTACGCAATTTGCACATCCTGTGCAGTCTGCCACATCTATTTGAACCCTAAAATTGTAGCCATTGACACCAAGTGCTTTTATCGTTTCAAAATCACTTGGGACAGATTGTTCATTTTCCTTTACAAGCACTGGCCTTATAGCACTGTGAGGGCAAACAGCAGAACACATATTGCATTGGATACAATTTTGCTTTATCCATCTTGGGCTGGTTATTGATATGCCTCTCTTTTCAAAGCGGGAAGTGTTGGTTGGAACATATCCTCGAGGAGAAAATTTGGAAACAGGAAGCTCATCTCCATGTTTGTGTTCAATTATTTTTATAAAATCTCTGTCGTAGGCATCAACATTTTTACTGCTTACTTTTTTGTCGTTTTGTTGAGGAGTCCATTTGGATAGGTCATATTCTACTAAGTTTGCAGTTGCATTTTTTATTGCTCGAATATTTGCGTCAACCACCGCTTGACCTTTTTTGGCATAGGTTTTTGTGGAGGCATCTATAAGCAAATTTTCCACTTTTTCATAAGAAATTATATTTGTAAGCTTAAAAAAGCATGCTTGCATTACCACATTTATTCTGTGCCCAAGTCCTGCTTCTTCGGCAACTTTGTTTGCATTGATTACATATAATTTTGCCTTCTTATCCTTAAGAGTTTGAACAAAACTTTGAGGTAAGAATTTGTCTAGATTTTCTGCCCCATAAGGAGAGTTGAGTAGGAAAATGCCATTTTCTTTTAGATCATTTGCCATGTCATATTTATTTACAAAGTTTATGTTGTGGCAAGCAATAAAGTTTGCATTGGTTATCAAATATGGTTGATTGGTGTGATTTTTGCCAAATCGCAAATGAGAAATGGTTGCACTGCCAGATTTTTTGGAGTCATATTCAAAATATCCTTGGGCAAAAAGGTCTGTGTTGGAACCAATTATTTTGATAGAATTCTTGTTAGCACTGACGGTGCCATCACTTCCAAGCCCAAAAAACTTGCAAGAATAATTTTCATCATTTATATGGAATGATTTGTCATAAGGCAGGGAAGAATGAAGGACATCATCAATTATCCCCACTGTGAAATCATTTTTCATTTCGCCTTGCAGGTTGTCAAAAACACTCTTTGCCATAGCAGGAGTAAATTCCTTGCCTCCAAGCCCATATCTTCCATGCACAACTTTTGCATCAAATCCAAACTCATACAATGCAGATGCTACATCTTTATACAATGGCTCTCCGTCAGAGCCGTTTTCCTTGGTTCTATCCAGCACCGCAATGCGTTTTGTAGTTTTTGGCAATGCTTGCACAAATTTTTCGGATACAAAAGGTCTGTAGAGCCTTACACACAACACTCCCAGCCCAGTTCTTCCATTTTTGGCAAGGTATTTTTGGGTTTCTTTTGCAGTTTCCACTCCACTTCCCATAAGGACAACTACATCAGTTGCATTTTTGTCGCCAAAATATTCAAACAGGGAATAGTGCCTACCTGTTATACTCTCTAGGTCTTTCATCGCACTCAAAACTGCTCTTGGTGTTTGTCTATAAAAAATTTCGCAAGCCTCTCTGTTTTGAAAATATATGTCTGGATTTTGAGCGGTGCCTTGCTGGTGAGGGGAAACGCTAGACAAAGCACTCAACTTAAAAGAGTCAATTTCCTTTTGTGGTAAGATTTTTCGGAGGTCGTCGTATGATATGTCTTCTATTTTTTGGATTTCGTGCGACGTCCTAAATCCGTCAAAGAAATGCAAGAAAGGCACTCTTGATTTTAGAGTAGCGATGTGGGATACAACAGCCATATCTTGTGCTTCTTGAACAGTGTTGGAACACAACATTGCAAACCCCGTTTGTCTGCAAGCCATAACATCTGCATGGTCGCCAAATATAGACAGTGCGTGGGTAGAAAGAGCCCTTGCCGAAACATGAAAGACAGTTGGCAAAAGTTCGCCTGCTATTTTATACATATTAGGTATCATAAGTAGCAATCCTTGGCTGGCTGTAAAAGTTGTGGTAAGGCAACCACAAGCCAGTGCCCCATGCACAGCCCCAGCAACTCCTGCTTCCGATTGCATTTGGGATACTTTGACTGTATCACCAAATAGATTTTTTTCTCCTTTTGTTTGCCATTCATCACAAGATTCTGCCATTGGCGATGATGGGGTTATTGGGTATATAACCGCCATTTCCGAAAAGGCATAAGCCATCTTTGCACAGGCAGTATTTCCATCAACAGTTATTTTCATTTTTTCCTCCAAATTATTACAAGAATATTATCATTGTTTTAATCTTTTTTGTCAAACATATTATGTATAAATTGTTGTCAAAAAAGATGTTTTATAACTTAAAAGCATATTAAAGTTGCCAATTAACCAAAAAAGTGATAAAATAAAATTATGAAAAATATTTGCATAAAAATTGAGTATATTGGCACAAATTATTGTGGATTTCAGAGGCAAAAGAATGGGTTGTCTATTCAGCAAGTTGTAGAAGAAGCCATTTTGTCTGCAACTGGTGAAGCGGTTAACATTATTCCAAGTGGAAGAACTGATGCTGGGGTGCATGCCCTAGGGCAAGTCGCAAATTTTTTATACAATGGAAATATCCCAACAGCCAAATTGAAGATTGTGATAAATCATCATCTGCCAAAAGATATAAGAGTTGTTGAAGTGGTTGAAAAAACAAAAGAGTTTAATGCTCGCAAATCTGCCAAGAAAAAGACATATTTATATAAAATTTTTACAGGTCAAGACATGAGTGTTTTTGATGAGGATAGAGTTTTGCATTACCCATATCAGTTGGATTTTGACTTGTTAAACAAATGTGCAAAGGCACTTGTTGGCGAGCATGACTTTGCTTGTTATGTGGCAAGTGGTGCTAGCAATACAACTACCAAAAGGACAATTTATTCTGCTTCATTTGAAAGAGTTGGCGAGTATGTGTTTTTTCGTATAACTGGCAATGGCTTTTTGTATAATATGGTTAGAATACTTGTTGGGACTATGTTGGAGGTTGCCACACACAAGCGTCCTTTGCAAAACTTTGAGCAAAGCCTCACTAGTGGCAAGAGGGCAGATGTGGGTAGGACTGCCAAGGCTTGCGGGTTGTATCTGGAAAGTGTGTGTTATGACACATAAA
>CAMENR010000007.1 GCA_945928645.1 uncultured Clostridia bacterium
GGGAGATTAAATTTATCTTTAATTAACTTATAAAATTCTTCTGACCAATTAAATTCATTTCTATCAAAAATATATTTTTTCATTTCTTCTCCTTATTCCACAGCTATAAAACTTGTATAATGTGAATCTGTTCTAAAAATTAAACCATCATTTGAATAAATCAACCTATAATTGTCTCTATACCCACCATTATAATCAATGTCGCATTCATACCAATAAAAAAAGTTGCTTATTGATTCTTCGATGTCATCAAATACACTCATATTATATCAAATCTCCTTTTTTAATGCAAAAGGTTGGAGAAACAAAACATTTCTTCAACCTTTTTAGCGTTATATCATACGGTTTTTATTAAATTCAACATTCACTGCCAATTTTTTGCATTTACATCTTAAAATCAATACTAGTGTATCATTTTCTTGCATTTACATTTCAAAAATCCTTATCATTTTCGTTTTTTCTTGTTGGGGCATAGTGTTGGTTGAGGTCATCATCGATTATTTCTTATTGGTTGTTTGTTTAGATTTATATATATTATTATCGGTTGTTTGTTTAGGTTTGGATATGTTTTTAGTGGTTATTTGTTTAGATTTGGTTATTTGTTTAGGTTTGGTTATTGGTTCTGGTTTGGGTTTTCTTCAGTTAGGGGTTTAGGCTTGGTTATTTCATCATAAGATTTTGGATTTGCTTGCTGGAAGATTTGTTGCCTATGTGAACAGGGAAGATTTTGGAAGAAATTTTTAGTAGTGAATTAGGAGAATAGAGTGAATGATATGATGTTTTGACAATATATTCGTTCTTAAAAGAGTTGATGAAAATGTTTTATTTAATTTTTTTAGTTCCTTGACCTTTTTGTCAATTTGTATCATAATAGAGGTATGGACAAAAATGATGTTAATAAACAGGGGAATTTGATAACTCTTTATAATAGAACTAGCGAAAGGGATGCTTTTGACAAGTGTGTTTTTCATTTGCTTAATCTAAAAAATAATCTTAAGGACGAAGATTTCTCTATGCAGTGGATAAAAGACTTGTTAAGTTGGCAACTCGCCAGAAACAATGTAGATAATGTTTGTTTGTTACTTTCTAATAAGGATATTAAGCCTAGTTATTCAGAGAATATTATTAGTTTATCAACAAAGGAACTAAATAAACTTGACCTGCGTAGTTTTGCTCAACTTACAGATACGCTAATTCACGAATTTAATCATTTTATAACAGACTTGAATAATCAAAAGATAAAGAAAGACGAATTTGGGAATGTAAATGCTAAGTATATAAGGCCATTCTCATATTGGAATATGGTTCATTTTTTAGACAAGCATTTTAAGGATAAGATATTATTAGGGGATATTGTTAATGGAATGTATTACAAAAATGAATACGAAAAGACCGCTAGGAAAGTCGCTTATGACGAAAGCATAAATCTTGTAGAAAACACAATACACAGTGCATCTTTTACACAGAAATTTTATTTGAAAAAATTGTTGAAAATGATAAACAAAAATAAAGACTACAACTATTATTCATTTGCTGAAGATGTTTCAAGTTATAATAATTATCAGTCCCTTTTGGAAGATATATCAAAGAAATTTCAAAAAGATTTTACAATCGAAAAAGATGATGACTATATACATTTGTATGTTGCAAGATATTTGTATGTTTCAGACGAGTTAGACCAAGCGAATTTTAAGAAATTGGTCGCTCAAAACCAGGTAAATAGTGCTGTTTCGCTTATTGATGAATTTGATTTTAGAAATAAGGAAGGCAACATAATCGAACTGGATAAACTCTTAAAACAAAATAATAGAAATATCCAAGGCACACAATTCAAAACTCTTGACAAAAAATGTATACTAAAAGTTATAAATAAGTATAATAGGAGTGAGGACTATCAAAACACAGACAACAAAGATAGAAAGGAAATTTTGGACAAATTCAATCAAAAAGAGGATAATAAGACAAAGTATAGCAGTAAAAATACACCTCCTGAACAATAGTAATTGGACTTTGTTTGTCGATAATTTGTTTTAGGCAACAAAATTTTTGTAACCATACTCCAAAATATGTTTGATTATTTTTTATTTTTAATATAATATGTTTATATGGATGAGAAAAAAGAAAAAATAAAGAAACGACATTCCAAAAAATTTTATATTTGGCTGGGTGTTATTTGTGCAACAATAGCAACATTGTTGACATTCTTCCTTGTTACGTGGTTTTGTGGGTGTGATAACACGCTAAAATACATACAAGCATACAATTATAGTTACGAGGGAAATGCTAATATTGAAGTGGTGAAATATCCAGAACAAAATTATGCGGAGATAAACAACAAAACTGGCGAACCGCTAAAGATTTTGCAGTTGACAGATATTCACTTGGGTTGTGGGTTATTTACTATCACATTGGATAAAAAAGTTGTAAACGAAGTTTTTAAGTGTGTTGAATCTGTTGACCCAGACATTATTGTTGTAACAGGAGATGCATTGTCTGCCATTTATCTCACTAGTGGGACAAAAAACACTTATCTTCAACTAGATGCTCTTATTATGTTGCTCGAAAAGTTGGGAAGGCCTTATACTTTTTGTTTTGGCAATCACGACGGAGATGGGCTTGCATCAAAGGAATATATTGCAGATAAATTGGAATCTGCACCCAACTCCTTCTTTTTGAGAGGGGAAAAGGATGTTGCAGGGGTTGGCAACTACTATGCAAAGATTTTGGATAATGGGGTTTTGACTTCTTCGATGATATTTATGGATAGTGGAGGCAAAAAGTTTTTTGGCTATGAAGGTGTAAGCAGTGATCAAGTAAAGTGGTATGAGCAAACTATTAACACTCTAAAAGAAGAAAAGAGTGATATAAAAAACTTGCTGTTTATGCACATTCCAATCCCAGAATATGACGTATTTTACAACAAGTGGAGCGAGGGAGATGAAAATTATGAACTAAAAATTGGAGTAAAAGCAGAAAGAGTGTGTCCTGGTCAGCAAAACGGATTGTATGATAAGATAAAACAACTTGACTCTACAAAATGGGTGTTTTGTGGTCATGACCACACCAATAATTTTGCAATAACCGAAAAAAGCACTAATATTACCCTTTGTTATGGGATGAGTATGGATTATTCTGCCTATCCACTTTTGAAGTTTAAGACCGAACAGCGTGGCGCTAATGTTATATCTGTAGATAGCCTTGGAGATGTATCCATAGAGCATGCCACACAAGACAACAATTATGCTCTGACTGCTTGACGATGTGTAATAGAATAAAAACTGTGTATAAAGTATGATAGATAAAAAATGGGTTAGTTAGATTATGAAAAGAGTCCACCATATACACTGTGGTGGATTTTTGATGTCTAGTATCCATAAAAACATATATTTGCTTTAACACCTTTGAAAATATATCTAGCAACTAAACTTAAGAAAATATGTCTAGCAACTATATTTAATTGATATTTTAGAAATTTATGGGACTAAAATAGGGGTAATTTTGATTTAGAAGGACATTTTTTATAACAAATAACATAATAAAAAAGAAAAATAAAAAAAGATTTGTTAACCCAGTTGACAAAATATTATTTTAGTAATATACTTGCCATACGATAAAGGAGAAATATGATTTCTAAAGAGTTGGCACAAAGATATTTTAAGATGCTTAGGGAAAGCGCACCATTGCCATTTATAAACAAATTGGAACAAAGTGATAGGGGAATTTTGTGTGTGCTTTGTTATTTAGACGAGCATAATGGAGATGTTTATGCCAATTCTATTGCTGATGAAATGAATATTTCTCGTGCAAGAATGGGGGTAATAGTAGAAAAGTTAGTTAGACGAGGCTTGATAAAAAAGTCCGCCTCTGCAGAAGATGCTCGGATTCGACACCTAATTATTACGTCTGATGGCAAGAAAGTGGCTAAAGATATATATGACAATTTAACACAAAAAATATGTAATGTAGTTGATGCGATAGGGGAAGAGGAATTTTTGCACTTTGTTGCTCTCTGCAAAAAAATCAAAAATATTGTTGAGAAGGATTTTATTTTTGATGAGTTGAAATAAGATATAGATAGGCATAATAACTTGTTTTGATGCAATTATGGTAATAAAAGCAATATAGAATTGCATAACTTGTGATGTTATGTAGTGTTGTTAGGAAGGAGAAAAATGTTTAAGTTATTTAAGAAGTTTGATATAAGAGATTATTTTTCTATTATTTTTATAGTAGGGCTTATAGTTTTGCAGGTTTGGTTGGATTTGACCATGCCAGATTTTACAAGCAGATTGACCACCTCCGTTGCACAAACTGGCGTGCAAATGAGTGATGTTTGGTATAATGGGGGTATGATGTTGCTGTGTGCTTTTGGAAGTATGCTGGCTTCTTTTTGCTGTGCCTTCTTTTGTGCTAGATTGGCAAGTAAGTTTGCAAAATCTTTGAGAATAGATTTATATAATAAAATTGCAGAGTTTTCTAGGGCAGAAATAAAGAAGTTTTCCACTCCAAGCCTTATAACGAGAACAACCAACGATGTTGTGCAGATTCAAAACTTTATTGCTATGGGCTTGCAAATTATAATCAAAGCACCAACTCTTGCTATATGGGCAATAACAAAAATATCTGCCACATCTATAGAGTGGACAATGGCAACTCTTATTACAGTGTTTATAATGATAACATTGGTTGCTGTTATTGCAAGTGTAGTTTTGCCAAAATTTAAGAAAATTCAAAAACTGATAGACAATGTGAATGATGTAACGCGTGAAAATGTATCTGGGGTTAGAGTTGTTAGGGCTTTTAATGCAGAGGATTATCAAGAGAGAAAATTTGAAAAAGCTAATGAAGAACTAACCAAAAATCAATTGTTTACAACCAAGGCCACAGGTCTTATGATGCCTGTTATGTCGCTTTGTATGAATGGGCTTACTCTTGCAATCTATTGGATAGGGACTATCCTTATCAATAATGCACAAATTGTAGAAAGGGCAACCATCATCGGCAATATGACTGCATTTACACAATACTCTTTGCAGGTTGTAATGGCATTTATTATGTTGGTAGCAATATTTATACTTCTCCCAAGATGTATTGTTTCTGCAAAGAGAATAAACGAAGTGTTAGACTCTCCTATTTCAATAAAGCAGGGGGATAAAGTCAATGATAGCAATACAAAAGGTAAGGTGGAATTTAGAAATGTTACCTTTAAGTATAACGATGGGTACAACAATGTCATTGAAGATGTGTCATTTGAAGTAAACAAAGGCGAAACTTTGGCTATTATAGGTGCAACGGGAAGTGGAAAAACAACGCTTATCAACCTTATCCCAAGATTTGCTGATGTAAGCAGCGGAGAGGTTTTGGTAGATGGAATGAATGTAAAAGATTATCAAGAGGAAGACCTTCAGCAGAGGGTGGCGGTGGTTAGCCAAAAAGCCTGTTTGTTTAAGGGAGATATAAAAAGTAACATTACATACGGAAGTGATGAGGAAATCTCTGATGACGACCCAAGGCTAAAACAAGCAATAGATATTTCTCAATCGCTGTTTGTAGGCGAGTTAAAAGACGGAGTTAGGTCGGCAGTGGCTCAAGGTGGAACTAACTTTTCTGGTGGGCAAAAACAGAGGTTATCCATTGCAAGAGCAGTGTATAAAGATGCAGAGATAATAATATTTGATGATAGTTTTTCTGCGTTGGACTACAAAACAGATATGGTAGTTAGAAAGAAAATTAAAGAAAACTTGAAAGACAAAACAGTAATTATCGTCGCACAAAGGATAGGGACGATAAAAAATGCGGATAAAATTTTGGTGCTGGATAATGGAAGAATTGTTGGATCTGGACGACATGAAGAATTGCTAGAAAGTTGTCCTGTTTACAAAGAAATTGCATTGTCACAATTAAGCAAGGAGGAGTTGTAATATGCCAGGACCATTTGGACATGGACCACATCATAGTGGAAAAGAAAAATTTAATGGCAAAGCATTTAAGAAAATAATTAGATATTGCAAGCCTTTTACGGTGGCAATTATTATAAGCTTTGTTTTTGCTATTTTAGGTGCTGTGGCATCTATTATTGCTCCAGGCAAGATTGGTGATTTGATGAATGAAATCACAGGTGGAATATTTACAGGGATAAATATGGATAATTTTATGAGTATTGTAATATTCCTGATAGTGTTATGCTGTGCTGGTGCTGTGTTTAGTTATTTGCAACAATTCATAATGGCTATTGTTACCCAAAAAGTTTCCAAAAAACTTAGAAGTGATATCAACAAGAAGATAAACATACTACCTTTGTCTTATTTTGACAAGACTACCAAGGGGGATATTCTAAGCAGGGTAACCAACGATGTGGATACAATTTCTCAATCTTTGGGGTCTTCTATAGCCAATCTTATTAGCAGTCTTGTGTTGTTTGTTGGTGTTATTATAATGATGTTTAAGACCAACTGGATATTGGCATTGGTTACCATAGGGGCGTCGCTGTTTGGTTTTTTGTTTATATTTTTGTTGGTGTCAAAATCTCAGAAGTATTTTAATAGAAGGCAAAAATGCATCGGAGATTTGAATGGCCATATTGAAGAAATCTATACTAATCACGAAACGGTCAAATCTTACAATGCATATGGCAATGAGAAGAAGGAATTTGCCCTTCTAAACGACAACATATATCGCACTACGTGGAAGGCTCAATTTATGTCCAGTCTTATGGGCCCTATAATGAATTTTGTTGGCGATTTTTCTTATGTAGCAATATTTGTTGTTGGGGTGTCTATTATTGTTTCTGGTGGAGATGGTGTAACATTAGGCACATTGATGTCTTTTATCATCTACGCAAAACAATTCTCCCAACCACTAACAACGTTTGCTCAAAGTCTTAATTCCATACAGCAAGCATCAGCGGCAGGGGAAAGAGTGTTTGAGATGTTGGAGGAAAAGCAACTGATTGATGAAAGTAGCAAAAAGGCAAAGTTAGACGAAGAAAGTGTTAAGGGTGATGTGGAATTTAGAAATGTTAGATTTGCCTATCAAAAGGATAAAACTATTATTAAGAACTTTTCTGCCAATCTATCTGCTGGGCAAAAGGTTGCTATTGTGGGGCCAACAGGGGCAGGCAAAACTACCATTGTAAATTTGCTTATGAGGTTTTATGAACTAAGAGAGCCAAGGCTAATTGTAAAGGGTGAAATAACCGACTACAAAATTTTTGACAATGGCAGATCGATAAGAATTTGTGTGGATAGCGATGGAAGACTTACTGTTAATGACAAAAAAACAGATTTTGTTGTAACTTGTGATAGTATTCCAAAGGATAAAGTGATAAAATTTAATCAAGACTTTGAAATATGCGAAAACGATGATGTGATTGCTGGCAATTTGCCTGTGATTGTAGGTAACCAATTGGATAATACCAAAGATATTGAATTGGGGATTGCGTATTATGGAGATATTTTTATAGATAACGTTCCAACTAAATCGTTGACTAGGGAAAATATTCACGACTTATTTGATATGATTTTACAAGATACATGGCTGTTTCAAGGCACTGTAAGACAAAACTTGATTTACAATGCCCAAGAGGTTGATGATGAAAGATTGCAACAAGTGTGTGATGCGGTGGGGCTAACTCACTTTATCAAAACCCTTCCAAATGGCTTTGATACAGTTTTGGATAATATAGATTCGCTTTCGGAAGGGCAAAAGCAACAGTTGACAATAGCAAGAGCAATGATTAAAGATAGCCCACTGCTTATTTTGGACGAGGCAACCAGCAATGTGGATACAAGGACAGAATTGGTTATCCAAAAAGCAATGGATAAACTTACCAAAGGAAGAACAAGTTTTGTAATTGCCCACAGGTTGTCCACGATAAAAAATGCAGATGTTATACTTGTAATGAAAGATGGAGATATAATAGAGAAAGGCTCACACAAAGAGTTGCTGGCAAAAAATGGTTTTTATGCAGAACTATACAACAGCCAGTTTGTTCAAGTGGGATAAAAATGTTTTAAGTAACAACTAAACAAATTATGATAAGGTGAAAATATGAAAGAAAAAAACAAGGTAATTGATGAGTGCAAAACAATAAATATTAAGGTGCAAAACAAGGAACAAGTTATTTCGCAGTTTAGTTATGACGAAAATGACAAGATAAATAAAGATTTGGCAGAGTTTATCGAGAGCAAAAGCAAAGATGTGCGTTTTTCTCAAGATATTCAGTTGAATTTTTATAGCAAGCAAGAAATAAATGCGGACGAAATTCAGCCTACAATAAGCAATCATTTTAGAGCAGAGTGCAAGCAAGCAAAAGATGAATTGAAAGTATCAAATATAGCAGTGATTGTTCTTATGATTCTTGGTGTTATTGGTCTGGCATGTTTGCTATGGGTGAATAGATTTTTTGACAATTTCTTTTTTCAAATGATATTGGAGATTGCTTCTTGGGTGTTTATTTGGGAGGCGGTTAACGTGTTGTTCTTACAAAGGCCAAAGTTAAGGAGAAAATTTATTTTAATGCAAAAATTGAGCAACGCAAATGTCAATGTTGTTGTGGAGAAATAATTTTTGCCAGACTATATTTTTTAGACCAAATTGAGTTGTAGATATGCAAGTAAGATTTTTTACTTGCATATTTTATATAAAAAACCACCAGGTTCGCTGGTGGATTATATTTTTCTTCGCTAGGCTTAAAAATTTTTAGATTAAATATTATTTAATACAGAGCATTTATATTGAAACACAAATGTTATATTACAACTCTTTTTTTAATATTTTAACAATTGTAAAATGAAAAAGATATTTGCTATATCTCGCTTTTTTCCTAAAGTTTACAAATTATATTATGCGATAGCCAAACCGACAAGACAGAAAATAACGACCATAGATAGTGCTGCCGCAATAATAGGAAATACAAATTTTACGAGTAGAAATTTTATTTTCCCTTTGCCATTGATATTTAGTTGTTTTTTTGCCTTTTTTATAGCAACCAACTGCAACCTACCAGGGATAAATAGCAAACAAATGGACAATAAACCAATGCCAAAATTACTTGCAAATAGCATAACTATCACAGCAAATATTCCTATCATTAGGACACAGGCAACAATGGAAATAAATAGGGCGAGATTGCCATTTTTGTTGTCTTTTAGTTGTTCTTCTGTTGGATTGCTGTTTATGTAGTTTTCGCTGTTTTCATTTTGTGTGTCTTTCTTAATTTTGTGTGCTTTGTTTAAGAAATTCCAAAATCCCTTTGACATACTATCTCCACATAATTAAATATCAATTTTATGTTAGCATAAATATTTAGAAGAAGTCAATCAAATTTATAAAATGTAATTTTGCACAATCAAGTTGTAAGAAACATTAGTTATTTTCATTTTTCCATCTTTTGAGTGTTGGGAATAATTTTTGGCAATGCTTTTTCATTTGTTCATTGGTCATACCCGCTTGTTCGCCAAATTGAGAGCACATATCAATGTATTTTTCCATGCAAACTTTGTCAACAAATTCTCCTTTATCAAAACAATATTTGCAATAGTCTTGATTGATAGTTCCGTCTTTGTTTGTCCCTAATTGCCCTTTATTCTCCATAGGCATACCACAACTTTGACATATCTTACTCATATCTCAATCTCCCTTTATTAGCATGTTTTAATGGATATTAAGATGTATCACTATTTTTTAGTTTATCCCTATTTTTTATTTTTGTAAACTAAACGATAGAACTTGTTTAGGACAATTGCTACCACTAATTAAAAAACTCGTAATAATATTTTTTGTAAGGTTAATATTTTTTAATACAAAATATATTCATTTCAAAGATATTTTAATAACAATGTTATTTTTGGGGAAAAGTGTTCTCAAAACACTATTTGCTATTTAATTATCCACTAATATTTATTTTAGGTTGCAAAATTTTTGTTGGTTATTGATAGGCTCGTGGTACAAAGCCAGTATACAAATAATTAAAGATATTTTGCTATAAATTCTAATTGTAAGTTGACAAATTGTTCACATTTTCCCTTTTTGGGAGAATATTATATTTTTAATGGAGGAAGATATGAATAGTTTTTTTAATTGTTATAACAATTACAACAAACAGAGCAACATAGAGGAGGTTTCGTCAAGCGATTTTGCAACACTTCAAAAGGCAAGAAATGACCTTATTGGTGAAATTAGTGCAGTCGTTCAGTATGACGAACACATACATAATAGTCAGGACAAAAGTGCGAGAATGACTTGGACGGATATTAAAAATGAAGAATTGGTGCATGTGGGCGAATTGCTTGCATTGATCAACCATCTTGACCCATCGCAAAAACAATTTGTCCAAAAGGGCATTGAAGAATTTAATGAGAGAATGAAGTCTTAGTAGAAGTAAAAGATTTGAGATGGCAGAAAATATCTGAAATATCAAATAGCCTAAAATAGTGTGTTGAAGGGAGAAAATATTATATTTAGTATCAAATAATTTAAGAGTGCTTCAAATGATAGATAAGACTACCTCAAACAAAAAATTAAGACTACCTCAAACAAAAAACTATGAATATTAAATGATTGGAAATGCTAGAGTGTATTTGAAACTACACAAAGTAAACTTTAATAACTTGAAAATATAGCCAAAAAGAAACAAAAACCCCACTTTTTATTGGGGTTTTTGTGTTTTCATATGAGAAAGAAATCTTTATTGAATTTGAACAATAGTCAAATAACCGCTTATCCCTGCATTGTCGTCAAAACTTATATTTCCACTGGAGTTTATCTTTATTGCCAGCGTTTCATTGTTTGCAGTGGTCGTTATTATTGCGCTTGCACTTATCATTGTGTTGTTTTCTAAACCTCTAGAAGTTCCTGCAACATCAACTCCATTTTGGCTTAATGCAACACTATCGCTTCCTGCAGCACCACTGCCAGCATATACTCCATACTCCACGCTGTATGTGCCAATATTTGGCAGGGTTACAACACCGGTTGCATTATTTACAGTTATTCCACTCGATTGTAGGGTTGTTGTAAGAGGGAAAGTAGTGTTGTCTACATCTTGTGCGGTAGGAGAGTAAAAACTTCCAAAACTAGCAACAGTAGTTGTTCCAGTAGGGCCTGTAGGACCCGTAGGACCAACAGCCCCGGTTGCTCCAGTTGCACCTGTAGGTCCCGTAGGACCCGTAGGACCGATTGCCCCAGTAGCACCGGTTGCACCAGTAGCCCCTGTAGCCCCAGTAGGACCGGTAGGCCCCGTAGGACCAACAGCGCCTGTAGCACCTGTAGCACCTGTAGCACCTGTAGCACCGGTTGCACCCGTAGGACCTGTAGGCCCAGTAGGACCAGTAGGACCGGCTGCACCAGTTTCTCCAGTTGCACCAGTAGCACCGGTTGCCCCAGTAGGCCCCGTAGGACCAGTAGGACCGGTTGCACCAGTTGCTCCAGTTGCCCCTGTAGGCCCCGTAGGACCAACAGCGCCTGTAGCACCAGTAGCACCGGTTGCCCCAGTAGGACCAGTAGGACCAGTAGGACCAGTAGGACCAGTAGGACCAGTAGGACCTATAGGACCGATAAGCCCTGTTAAGCCAGTAGGACCTGTTGGACCAGTTGGACCAGTAGGGCCACCTGAAGGACCAGTAGGGCCCGTTGGCCCTGTAGGACCGGTTGGGCCTCGTCTTCGTTGAGGGGTAGGTTCTATACAACATTGATTTCTTCCTGCACAGCAAAAATCATCATTAAAAATACACATATTATACCTCACCACAAGATTGTATGAGAAAAGTGATTTTTTTGTTAAACATTTTGTTAGTTTGTATATTAAATGTAAGCAACGATTTGTATTATTCAATTTAGTGCAATAATTTTGGATAGATTATTATAATATTTATACTTTGATTTATTTGACAAAAATGATTTATGTTTTATATAATAAAATTGTATTTTTATAGGTTTTCCACAAAAAAAATAGGATTTGTGGATAAAATGTTGCGTTTTGCCCAAAATTGGAGGTAAACAATGAAACACATAAGAAAAATTTTGTTTTTTTGCATAGTGGCAGTTGTTGCCATTTTGTCCGGAGCCTTGCTTACTTGTCAAAAAATAGTAGGGGCAGAAACTTTGACCGCACAGCAAAGATATGCTTCTGCAAGCACTCAAATGAAAGGGGTAGAAAGTTATAACAAGGAAAATAAAACTCAAATTATTGACATTTTGCAAGAATATTCCTCATCTAGAGCAAATTACAAGGCGTATTGTGAGGCTAATTCTGAAGAATTTTTGCTGGATAATGAGGCTCAAAAACAGTATTTTGTGGTGAATTATCAATATGCAAGCGATGAAATTTTGAGTATAAAACATTTTACTGATGACAAAGTGTTAGCAGAGAGTGTTATGCTTTTGTATAAAAACGCTTGGACAGATGTAAGAGGAAATAATTTAGAAAGTATCGAAAACATTGACGCAAATGCCAAATATTACAGCCTCTATGATGAAAAAGAGAATATGAAGGATATTGTTATAGAACCAGAACCATTGGAACAATCTTATGTGTATGATGGTCAACTGCAGACTTTTAAGTTTGATGGAATGTTTGACCAAGATATTATGAAAGTGGAAAACAACCAACAAAGAGATGCAGGAATATACAAGGTTGTTGTGTCACTAAAAGACAGAAATCATTATGAATGGGCTCATGCAGGACATTCTGGCACTTTGGAGTTTGTTTGGGTTATACAAAAGGCTTCTTTGGAAGATAGAATTGATGAATTTGAAGACAAAACCTTTGTAGAAGATGGCAGTGAAAAAAGTCTTGTGGCAACTGCTCGTATGGGTAGCATTAGGATAACCTACAGTGATAATAACTCGCAATCTAAACCGGGTGTTTATAAAATAAAGGCAACCTTTAGCGATGTTTCAAATAATTATGAGGTTGCAGTAAGATATGCAACAATGACAATCAAGCCTGCAAGTTTTGTCCAAAAAAATGAATCTACTGATATCGACCAAGTGATAGTGGAGCAAGATGGGGGCTTTGACCCAATGATGTCGCTGGAGGTTACAACTATAACCAACGAAGGCCTAAAATATGGGGATGTTAACTATTCAAAGCATATATTCACCAACGAAGAGGTTGCAGTCGCTTACGAAATTGACCTTGTAAGAGAGGGAGAGAGTATTCAACCAGAAGGCGAACTGACTGTGAAAATGTATATCCCAGAAACAGTTCAAGGTAAGAGGTTTAGAATTTTGCACACACATTATACTCCACTGCAAACAGTTAAGGAGGTAGATTATATTTTAAGTGGCAATTATGCTGTTATATCTACCAATGAATTGTCGCAATTTGCTTTTGTTGTAGAAAAGGAAGAATCAAAAACTCTTTCCGTTTGGGCATTGGCAGGCATTGTTTGTGCAATATGCATTGGAGTATTGTTGTGCATTTATCTAATAATGTTTTTAATATGGAAATTTGCTGGCAAAAGTCTTACATTGTTTGAAGCAAGTTTTAGAAGATTTTCAAAACTAATTTGTGGGACAAAGTTTAACAAGGTAGAGTTGTCAAAACAAGAAAAGCAAGTGGAGAAAATTTCTTAGTTGTAGGAGAATTTATGAGATATTGTCTAATTGCAATAGTTGACAAATTGTCAGTTGCAAGTTCGCTGCTGGGGGTGAGTAATGGCGGAGTTGCTCTTTTGATTGTGATATTGGTGGCGATTGCTTCGGTGTGGTTTTTTGTTGGTTGGCGTAAAAATGGTGGGCGTATAGAGCCTGTGTCGCAGGAGGAAATAGAAAAACATCAAAATCGAAAAATGAAAAAAGGATATAACGTTAAAAAGAAAAAAGAAGGGAATCCTTCTGCCACAGGGAATAAAGATGTTTTGGTGTTAAAAAAACACAAGGGAGAAAATGATGAGCAATAACAAACAAGTGATTGTAGTAACAGGAGCATCCAGCGGGATTGGCAATGCTATTGCCACTTTCTTTGCAGAAAAGGGGTTTGTGGTTTATGGATTATCTCGTAGAACCTTTCAAGATGACAAAATAATTTCTCTCAGTTGTGATGTAACAAGCAAGGATCAAGCAAAAGAAACTCTTGCTAATATCTTTAACAAAGAGGGTAGGATAGATTTGTTGGTAAACAATGCAGGATTTGGCATATCCGGTTCGGTGGAAAATCAACAAATGGAAGACATAAAAAAGATGTATGATGTCAACTTTTTTGGTGTTGTAAATATGACGCAAGAAGTGTTGCCATATATGAGGAAGCAAGGTTTTGGCAAGATTATATCTACAGGCTCTGTTGCAGGCTATATACCTATCCCTTTCCAATCATTTTATTCTGCAACCAAGGCAAGCCTAGATATTTGGACTAATGCATTGAGAATGGAAGTGCAACCATTTGGAGTGCAGGTGGGGGCTGTGATTGTAGGAGATACAAAGACAGGATTTACATCTCAAAGACAAAAAGAACAAAAGGATATGGAATCTGACTACAAAGAAGTTGTTATGAGGTCAGTGGCGAAGATGGAACGTGATGAACAAAACGGAAAATCTCCAGAAACAGTTGCGAAAGTGGTTTTTAAGATGTTTTCACGAAAAAAAATGCCAGCCACAAAAGCGGTCGGCATATTGTATAAAACATTATTGTTTTTGCAAAAGATTTTGCCACAAAGATTTATGTTGTGGATAGTAAAAAAACTATATTGTTAGAATTTTGATTTTAGCACTTGACTGACTCTGGACATATCTACCTTGCCTGCGTAATTTTGCTTAAAATGCTTCATAACAGTTGGGATAGATTTGTCGTCTAATGAAGAAATAACTTTTTCTATCTCCTCATCACTCATCATTTTTGGAAGAAACACCGCTATGGTGTTTTTTTGTTGTTCAATTAAGTTGGCTTGCTCTGTGTTGCCCACCTTTTTGTAGCTATCCTGTTCGTCAGTAAGTTCCTTTATTGTTTTTTGAAGTATCGCAACCATATCTGCATCTGTCAATTCTTCATTTTTCTCACGCTTTTTTACTGTTTCTAGCATCGCCTTTGTCATAACAACACCATACACAGCCCTTGCATTACTGTTTTTTGCTTTTAGAGCTTCTATATTTGCTTTTTTTATGTCATCTAGTATCATTTTTTTTGTTCTCCTTACAAATATTTTGTGACACAACAAAAAAAATGTCAAATGTTTTTTGAATGAAAGGGAAATATGTTTGACAGATTTTGATATAAAAGTTAAAATTTTAGTATGAAAAAGTTTATAAATTATTTAATGGTAGTTATATGTGTGTTTACGCTAGGCATTTCTCTTGCTGGTTGTGGAGAGAAAAGTTTTAACGATGTGCCTTGGAGTGCCAGTAATAAGAGTTCGGCAGAGATTTTGAGTATTCTTGATGATAGCAAAATGAATATGGAGGCATCGAAACTTCAAACCAAATACAAAGCAACAACAATATTTGAGTTCTTTGATGTGGGAAGCTTTTCGAAAATGCAGATTAGGGAAGAAACTTCTTTCATTTTGCAATTTGGCTCAAGGGAAACACTCTCTCAGGTGCAATCAAGCAAATATATAGACAATGTTTTGTCGGAAGAAACAACGGATATCTATGTAGCCAATGGGGCAAGTAGCATAGTGTATAGAACACAAAGGACATTTTCAGATGGCGAGTTGACTAGTGAAAGTAAAACAAAGTTTAATTCATCAACTTCACCACAAAACATATACACTAAATACATTTTTATTCAATCGGATACCCTTTCTGGCATTGTTTCTAAGAAATTTGAAGATGTTGATTATTACAGACTTACAGCCAATTCCAACGAATGCAATACTCTTATGTCAAAGTTTACTCAGGTTGATAATTTGCAACAAAACCCACAAATGTTTGCATTAAGCAACAAACAGACAGATCTCCTTATGGGATATAATGTGGAATATGGAATATCTGATAAAAATTATATAACTTATTTTGCTTTAAGTTATCGTCTGGAGAATAATGAAAAGTCTGGTCAAAATTCCTTTGAAACATTCTTAAAATATTCCACCAGTGTAACCTTGGAGCAATTTGGGCAAACGGTAGAATTTCCAGAACAGCCAACAGATAGAGATTACAACTAAAGGGGATAAATATGACAGCATTTATAGAGCAGTTGTTTCACAATATTTTTGGAAACAATGTATGGCTTGCAACAATATTGATTGCAGTAATCCCTGCAATAGAGCTTAAAGGGGCGATACCTTTTTCTATGTCCAGTCAAATTTGGGGGAGTGAAGCGCTTGGACTTTTTGAGGCATTTTTTGCAGGTTTTTTGGGGAGTTCGATGATCGTCCCTGTGCTTGTTTTGTTGTATAGGCCAATTATTAACTTTCTTAAAAAGACAAAACTGTTTCGCAAATTGGGAAACAAGATAGAAGGTAAAGTTGATAAAAAGAAACAAAAAATAGAGGACAAAATAGAGCTGGAATATCTTGCAGAAAGCAAAGGAAATATTGACAATTTGCAGTTAGATGATAATACAAAAGAGCAGGTTAATTTGCAAAAGAGTAGCGATAATCAAGATACAATTGCTATTGATGAAAAAGATTTAGTAAGCACACAGGGAGATAAAAAAGTATTTTCACTAAAAAAGAAAATTATATCATTGTTTTTATTTGTAGCGCTTCCTTTGCCTTTTACTGGTGTGTGGACGGGCGCTTGCATTGCAGTGGCTCTGGGATTAAATTTCTGGCAATCTACTGCTACTGTTGTTCTTGGCAATGCTGTTGCAGGGCTAATAGTTATGGTTGTAAGTGCGTTGTTTGGAGATGCAACAATTATCTTTTTGTATGCTTTTCTGGCGATAATTGTTGCGGGGTTGATTTTTTTTGCAACAAGGGCGATTGTTTATATGATAAAAAAGAAAAGAAAATCATAAGCAGAAGGCCTATATTGATTGGTTGCTAATAATTTGCAGAAAATTGTTCAAAATAAAATATACCAAAAGGGTTATTGATAAATAAAAAATTATATATATGTGCTTGCAAAAAGAACAAATATGTGATATTATTTGATTTGTTTGAAGAATTATTTGTTTCATCAAAAAGGATTTTGATATGTATAGAGTCTTTAAGAGATTTTTTGACATAGTTTTTTCGGCAGGATTGATTGTCATCCTATCCCCATTGATGCTGATATTGTCGCTATTGGTGCTTGTATTTGTGGGTAGGCCTGTTATTTTTAGGCAACCAAGACCAGGAAAAGATAGGAAAATTTTTATGTTTTACAAGTTTAGGAGTATGAACTTCAAAACAGATGAAAAGGGAAATCTTCTTCCAGACTCTCAAAGGATAACTAAATTTGGAAAATTTCTTCGAAAGACTAGCCTTGATGAGTTGCCTCAGTTGTTCAACATCTTAAAAGGTGATATGAGTTTTATTGGACCAAGACCAAAACTTGTAGAAGATATGTTATTTTTCCCAGAAGACACAAAGACTTTTGATGTTAGACCAGGTCTTACAGGGCTAGCGCAAGTTAATGGCAGAATAGACAATACTTGGGAAAGTGTGCTGTATTACAATGACACTTATGTCGAGAAAATGTCTTTTGCAATGGATATTAAGATACTTTTTAAGACTGTGGGTGTTGTTTTGAGCAAGAAGGGTGTTAATGACGGAACAAAGGATATTCAAGATTATTATTACCCAGACTATTTGTTGCGTGTTGGAAAGATAACACAAGACGAATATTTTGCAGGTAAGACTAGGGCGAAGAGGATGGAACGAGCTTTTTTTGAGTCTAAAAGCAAGAAACTTGCTCATGGCAATGTTACTGCCGAACAAGAGGACTTTGATTTGCAGGAAAAAAGTGCTGACTAAAATAGATTGCCCAAGAGGCAGTCTTTTTTTTGAAAATAGGGACAAAAGGAAGGAGTAAATATGAAAATTACAATTTTGGGAACAGGATGTATTTGGACAAGAAGAGCTTGTGCTAGTTATCTTATCAATGACAATGTGTTAGTTGATTGTGGACTGGGGACACTAAAGCAACTGCTAAAAACGACTGAGAGTAGTCTTCACCATGAGAAAATTCAAAAAATTAGGTTAATACTTATAACTCACTATCATATGGACCACTATTTTGATTTGACTTGCTTTTTGGATAAACTTGCAACGGACAAAAACCCTAATACTAGAGTAACCATAATTTGCCCTCCAGGAGGGGAAGAAAAAATTAAGCAAATATGCAAGTTGGGTTGGGGAGATGTGTCATATCAAAAGTTGAAGTTTGACAAATACGTTACCTTTGTTGATGCGTCAAATATGGGAACATTTGAATTTGAGGACTTTGAAATCTCTTCTCTAAAGATGGATCATGGGCCTATAGAGGATTATGGATATTTAATAAAAGAAAAATCAACCGGCAAGGTAGTGTCATTTTCTGGAGATACATGTATGTGCGACAATCTTATGAAGATGATTGATTGTAGCAATCTGGCTTTTGTGGATATGGCAGGAACGGATATAAGTTACAAGCACTTTAATATAATAGATGGCATTGAGTTGATGAAAAAGTATAAAGATAAATGCACCATTTTCCCTTGCCACCTGACAAGTCAGGCGTATGACTATTCTGTAGGCAAAATAAATATCCCAAAAGAGTTAACGGTTATAAACTCTGACGATGAAGTCCCATTTGATTTTTGGACTCTAGAAAAAGAAGAATTGCCAGATATGGCAGTTGACTTTGAGGAATCTCGCAAATTATTTGGAAGGATAGAGGGACAGTTTGTTGATTTAGTTTTGTCGTCAACAGCCACTACCGGTTCAAAATATAACACTCCAACATTTTATTTTGATGTTTGCCCAAAAGATTCTTCGCTTATTATTGGCAAGGTTAGTTATAGCCTTATTCCCAACGACCTAAAAGGCCACGAAGGGAATGTGTATATGAGTTTTGATAGAGAATATAAATTTAAGTCACTGGAATATGAATGTTGTCAACTTATAAAAAGAGTTGCAAAATATCATGGGGCTACAAGACTTTATCTTACCTGTGACCCACGAGATTTTGATACAAGAACAGTGTTTGATACTCTGGGGGTAAGATTGCAAGAAATAACCACTTCCACCTACTATGATGAAAACGGTAAAAGACAAATTATGGAAAATTGCATTTGGCAGTGGGAGTTTTGATTGAGGAGAAATTATGGAAAATACAAAAGTAAGAAACATAGCAATTATTGCACACGTTGACCATGGCAAAACAAGCCTAGTCAACGAGCTTCTAAAGCAAGGTGGTGCATTTAGACAAAATCAAGAAGTAGAAGATAGGGTTATGGACTCTAATGCACTTGAACGTGAACGTGGGATAACCATTCTCAGCAAAAATGCATCTTTTATGTATAAAGATATAAAAATAAACGTAGTGGACACACCAGGACACGCAGATTTTGGTGGGGAAGTGGAGAGAGTTCTCAAAATGGTAGATGGGGCTCTTTTGGTCGTTGATGCCTACGAAGGACCTATGCCACAGACGAGATTTGTTTTGGAAAAAGCATTGGAACTTAACCTCAAAATTATTATTGTTATAAACAAAATAGATAGAAAGGACAGTCGTCTTGACGAAGTTCCAGACGAAGTATTGGAGTTGCTTTTGGATCTTAATGCAAACGATGAACAACTAGATAGTCCAATAGTGTATGCTTCTGCAAGATTTGGAACTGCCACATTAGACAAAAATGTCCCTGGCAAAGATATGACTCCACTTTTTGAAGCCATTATCAACCATATTCCATGCCCAAGTGGAGATGAAAATTCTCCATTTGCGATGTTAGTTAGTTCAACAGAGCAGAATGACTTTTTGGGCAAACTGGCTGTGGGTAAGATAGAACAAGGCACTTTGCATATCAATGACAGCCTTGTGGTAACTAATTTCCACGATAAAGAAAGAAATATTCCTTTTAAGGTCCAGAGTATGTTTGAATTTGTTGGGCTAAAACGTTCTCCTGTGCAAGAAGCAAAAGTAGGAGATATAGTCTGTATCGCTGGTGCAGACAATATAACGGTGGGGGATACACTAAGTGACAAGGAAAATGTAAAAACTTTGGATTTTGTTAAGATAAGTGAACCTAGCGTAGAAATGAATTTTATGGTCAACAACAGCCCTTTTGCTGGCAAGGAAGGAAAATATTGCACTTCTAGACAGTTAAGAGATAGACTTATGAAAGAGGCAGTTAAGGACTTGAGTTTGAGAGTATTTGATACAGACAGCGCAGATACTTTCCGAGTGCTTGGCAGGGGCGAAATGCACCTATCTATTTTGATGGAAAACCTTCGTCGTGATGGATACGAATTTCAGGTAAGTATGCCAAGAGTGTTGTATAAAGAGATTGATGGAAAGAAATATGAGCCAATAGAAAGACTTGTGATTGACTTGCCAGATGACAAAACAGGCAATGTAATAAGTGTTCTTGGAGCAAGAAAGGGTGAACTGCTGGGTATGCATAGCCATAATGGAAGGACAAGGTTGGAGTATCTTATCCCAGCACGAGGATTGTTTGGCTACAAGAGTCAATTCCTAACTGACACCAATGGTGAAGGGATTATGAGCAGTGTTTTTCATGATTATGAGGAGTTTAAGGGGGCATTATCTAGACGAAACTATGGAATGCTGGTTGCATACGAAACTGGTGAAGCAGTGCAGTATGGATTGTTCTACTCTCAACAACATGGAAGGTTGTTTATAAACCCAGGGGAAAAGGTCTATGGTGGTATGATTGTAGGGACTAATCCACGTGTTGACGATATAGTAGTAAATGTTTGCAAGACAAAACACCTTACCAACACTCGTTCTAGCGCCAGCGATGATGCATTGAGGTTGGAACCAGTGCAAAAGCCAAGTTTGGAGCAGTATCTAGATATGCTTGATGAAGATGAGTTGCTGGAAATTACCCCAAAAAGTATTCGTATGAGGAAGAAAACTCTTGACCATACAATTCGTGGCAGGGAAGATTACAAAAAGAAGAATGCAAAATAACCTTGCAGTATAATTATGTTTTAGTTATTTACCTAAATATTTATTTATACTTAAAACAGGCAATTTATTTGCTTGTTTTTTGTTTGTTATATGTGCAAATTGTGTTATAATTGATACGTTCAAAAAATCGCAAGGAGATAGACGAGTTATTTTGAAAACAATTAGGGTTTTTCTCTGTAATTGTACAAAAAGATAATCGCTAAACTCCTGCAAAACAGAGGTGTATATGAAAGATTATATTTCAATAGAAGATGTTTTTGCCAGACAGATTTTGGATAGTCGTGGCAATCCTACGGTGGAAGTTGAAGTAACTGCCGAAGGAGAAACTTGCAGAGCCAGTGTTCCTTCCGGAGCATCTACAGGCTCATTTGAAGCGGTGGAATTGAGAGATGGAGATAAGTCTAATTATCTTGGCAAATCGGTAGAAAAAGCAGTAAACAATGTAAACACAATTATTGCAGAACATTTGATTGGTATGAATGTGTTAGACCAAAGAGCAATAGACAACGCAATGATTGAGTTGGACGGAACTCACAATAAGGGCAAACTTGGTGCAAACGCAATACTTGGTGTTTCACTTGCTTGTGCAAGGCTGGGTGCAAAACTTTCTGGGCTGTCGCTTTATCAATATATTGGAGGTGCTAATGCTCATACTTTGCCAGTGCCTATGATGAATATTCTCAATGGCGGAAAACATGCAGATAATTCAGTAAATATTCAAGAATTTATGATTATGCCTGTTGGAGCAAAAACCTTCAAGGAAGCTCTAAAAATGTGTGTAGAAGTGTTTCACAACTTAAAGCAAGTGTTGAAAGCAGATGGACATGCGACCACAGTGGGAGATGAGGGAGGTTTTGCTCCAAATCTCAAAAGCGATGAAGAAGCCTTTGTGTATATTGTAAAGGCGATAGAGCAAGCAGGATATAAACCAGGCAAAGATATTTGTATTGCTGTGGATTCTGCCTCTACAGAAATGTATGAAGAAGCAAAGAAAATTGGCGAAGAAGGAAAGTATTATTTCTGGAAGACAAAGAAGTTGTATAACAGAAATGAAATGATTGATTTTTGGGAAGAAATGACCAAAAAATATCCAATAATATCGCTGGAAGATGGTCTTGCAGAAGAAGATTGGGAGGGGTGGAAACTTCTTACACAACGCCTTGGCTCAAAGATTCAACTGGTTGGAGATGACTTGTTTGTAACCAATACAAAGAGGATTGCAAAGGGAATTGATTTAGGTGTGTCAAACTCTGTGCTTATTAAACTAAATCAAATAGGAACATTGTCCGAAACATTAGATGCAATAGCAATGGCCAACAGGGCAGGCTGGACTGCTGTGGTAAGTCATAGAAGTGGTGAAACAGAAGATACAACAATTGCTGATGTTGCTGTGGCAACAAATGCTGGACAAATAAAAACTGGTGCTCCATCTAGAACGGACAGGGTAGCAAAATATAATCAACTACTACGTATAGAGGAAGAACTAGGTGATGAAGCCTGTTACCTTGGCAAGGAAGCATTCTTTAATCTAAAATAATTTGGAGAAATATTTGTTCAATAGACAGATACAATTTTACACAAAAGCTTTGTGTAATAGGTAACTTATTATGAAAAAAATAGTTGATTTTATATTGCAATAATTAATAAATATGCATATCTTCAAAGACTATTTTATGTAATTATCAATTCATATTAAAGTTTGATTTTTTAACAACATTTTACATTGATGATAATTCAAACTGTAATATCGTTGAAATAAGAGGTCTGCATTTTGCAAGTTGATTTGCAAACAAATTTAATAAATCAATACGATATAGTTTATATTGCAAAAAAAGGCTCAAATTGAGCTTTTTTTTGTTGATAAAAACATACTTATGATGATAGGGAATTAAAACATATTAAACTTGTAAAAATTGGTTAATGTTATTTATATAGTGTAAACTATGTGATGTTGTTTTGCATACTTAGTTTACAAAACAATTTGCTAAACGCAGATCCGTTGTTATAGCGGAATCATAGTTTGAATTATCATCGGTTGCTGAAAGTATCTCTTGGCTGTTTGCTGACAACTTCTGATAATGTAAATTAGATGTATTTTGACTAATTGGACGGTTGTAAGTGGTTAAGAAAAATGATAGAAATTTGTCCTGTTTTCGACCATATAGTTGATTGCAATAGTCAGCAATAAAGCGAAATTTAGCAAATACGACTAAATGGTCGGAAAATAAGGTATATATAAATGCTATAGCGTATTATTACACTAAATTCTGGAAAAATTAAGGCGAATAGACAGTCGGATTAGTAAATTTAATAGGTAAGTTTTTAGTCAAAAATTTGTTTACTTTTATAATTATATTTTTTGTAATATTACAACCGGCGAGGTGTTTGTAAGTATTCTTTTAGACAATTTAGTGACTTGTAGTTTGATTGGATTTTGTCTTATTGAAAAAGGCAATTTCTTTAACCAAAAGACATCAGTTTTTTAATTGTAAAAGTGATTATATTAATTGTGAAAGGGAAGTTGTTTGATTGGTACCTACCTTATTGTAAGGGGGTAAATTGTAAAGGGGTTAATATAATAAAGTTGCTTGCAAGTTTTCATTTGTTATTTATAAATGATAAGATATTTTTGTGCAAATACAGGGTGTAAGATATAAATTTTTAGTCAATTTATAAGATAAATATAAGATACAAATTGTTAGGTTAGTTATAAGATAAAAATAAGAGCAAGTTATTAGTTTGATTATAAAGGAAACTATAAGACACAAATTGTTTGTTTGTAAGTAAAATATAAGACGCAAATTGTTATTTTGATTATAAGAGGAATACAATCCTCAGGTTGTTATTTTGATTATAAGAGGAATACAATCCTCAGGTTGTTATTTTGATTATAAGAGGAATACAATCCTCAGGTTGTTATTTTGATTGTAAGAGAGGTACAAAAAGTAAGTTATTAGTTCGATTGTAATGGAAATATAAAATACAAATTGTTAGGCTCATTATAAGAGGAATATAAACCAACAGATTGTTATTTTGATTGTAAGAGAAAAACTTATAAATGTTGAGAAAGATCTGATAGCTTATAGATTTTTTTATCCAAAAACTGTAGAAAAACTGTAGGAAAATTTGGGAGAAATTTGTTTGATAAAATTGCATAAAAAATCATCTAAAATCTTTATAAAAATCTGTTAAAAATAATCGAAAAAATGCATATTTTATTTGGTAAATATTTGCATATATGATATAATATAATCGTTAGGAAATGTCAAGAGTTTAGCGATTATTTTATATGTAAAAACCTGACGAAATTTTTCATATATTTTGACTCAAAAAATCTACTTAATTTTTTGAAATATTTTTGCTTTAATTTTGTTTTCAAAAATGCTATGAATTTGAGAGAAAAGTATAAAGGGAGTTCTTATTGTTTTTTACAAAACTGTTGTGGTTTCGTTGTCGCTTGAAAATAGATTTGAAAAGGCAAAGGATTATTGACCTGATATTTTGTATATAAGAAATTTGTTGAGTTAAAATACTAAGGAGGAAAATTGAATGGAAAACTTTACACCGAATGGGAATGGACAAAATCTTAATCCTCAAAACAAGAATGTTGGGAATGAGAAAGAGCCTATAAAAAGTAATCCGCCTCAAAACCAAATGTCTAGAAATGGCATAAATGGAAATCCTGCAAACAGACCTAACCAGTTTTATGGGAATAATGTCAATCCTGTAAACAGACAGGGTTCAGTTTATGGGAATGGTGGTAATCCTTCTAATTTTGCTGGCAACACAAATGTTGGTGGTAGAGTTTTTCAATCTCCAAATTCAAATAATGCGTCAAACAATCAGATGTCTTCTTTTGGTCAAGGTGCTTCTTCGCTTGGACAAGGAATGACTAGAAATATAGGGCAACAAAATGCTGGTTTACATAATCAACAACCAAGGCCAATGCCTCAAGCAAAAAATATTGAAGAAAAAAAAGTGGGTGGTGGATCTTTTGGGATGACTGGAGGTTTGGCTGGGGGTTCTGGCAAAAAAGGTTTTTCTAAAAAACTTAAAATAATCGTCGCTAGTGTGATTTCTGCTTTGGTGGTTGCAATGTCTGTGATGGCAGGAGTCTTTCTTATCCCGAATGGCAATGGGAATAAATGCAAAGTTTCTTTTGAAGATATGGGGCCTTATGGTGAAAGAGAGACAGTTGAATTAAATGTTGGGGATAAATACGAAGCACCTGTGCTGAATGATATTTTGAGTGATGACGGAAAGAATAATGTGCTCGTCAAATTTAAGGGGTGGCTTAGAGAAGATGGCTCGCCTTATGTTACTGGCGCTGTTGAAAGTGATTTGGTTTTGCATCCGGATTATGAATTAGGTAATGTTAAAACTATTTTCGTTGCAGTTGACAGTTACAACAACTCCAACTCTTACATATACCTGGGGAAAGTATTAACGACTTATTACGCTGAAAAACTATCTTTTGGCTCATATCTTGATTTGTATGAGAATTTACAAATTGCAGAGGGTGTAAAAGGTGAAAGTTATTTGTCGGCAGACAGTCTTGTAAAGCGATATGAGTTGGAAAGCGGTTTGGGAACAGAATTGGATTATTCTGCAAAAGATTATATTGATTTTGTTGGTAAATTTTTGAATGTTCAGAGTTTTTCTTTTGCCAATGAAGGAAGCGATGTCTATACATTGGAAGATAAAGTAGATTCGCCTAAAGGAGATAGGATTGTCGTAGTAAATTATGTTGGGAAGAATATTGAGATAGAGTATAATTCCAACCTAAAAAGTGTTGAAAAAGAATATACAAGTGCTGGAATTGTGGGGGGAGTTTTTGAAAATGAAAGCACTGTTAGGTCTTATATCTTTGGGCAAGATAATTATGTTACGCCAACATATGCTTCGTTGATGTCGATGGACAGTTCGAAGGGGTTTGTATTGCAAGGACCAAGATATCATAGACTTATTGGTTGGTCTTTTATCTCCCCAAAGATTTCTACTGAATCTGGAGAAGTCCAAAATCCAGAGTTTGGCAAAGAGGGAACTTATTACAAGTTTAATGCATCAGAAAGATTGAAACTTACAAGAGAGTTTTTGAAGGGCGAAAGCAAATTGACTTTGTATGCGGTTTGGGATGAAAATGTAACAAATCTTAACATTTACGCAAACCCAAATATGTCTAGCATTGCCAATATCCAAATGTCTGCTACTCAAGGCAAAAAGGTTGGTGAGTGGTTGGGAGAAGTCCTATCTCAACTTCAAAAAACTGGTAGTGTTTTGGTGGGATTTAATACCAGCCCAAGATATGATGGAAAAATTTTGAATTTGGATACATTGCTAGAAGGTGGTTTGACCAGTCATAACAATCCAGATGAAGTTAATCCATACTTGAGTGGGGTTGAGGTAAATCTTTATGCAGTGTATAAAAGAGTTATTGATCAAACGATAATTAAATTGAATGACAATGATATTCCTGTTGCCGACTTAGATTTTTCTAAGGAAGGGTTGAATATAAATCTGAACCTGCAGGGTGTTGACGGGCAAAATTACATGTATGATATGCAAAATATAGAAGTTCAATTTGACGAAGATGCAAGGACAGTTATTGTAACCAATTTGATTGAGGGGACAACATTTGAGTTGCCAAAAATTTCAAGAGATAACTACTCTTTTGAGGGATATAAATCAAAGAATAAATTGTATGCTCCAGATTATGTTTCAGACAAAATTGAGGTAGAGGTATTGCTGGATGATGTCTTAACAGATGGAACATTTGTGTTGAATGGTAATTGGAAAGGGGTAGAAACTTCTTTTGTATTTGATTTGCAAAATGGAGAAAGAAAAACTGTTACTGCTGTGTATGGGACAAAACTCGTTGCAGAAATATCCAAGTTGTCAACGGGGTATATGGCTGTAACTATTCGCAAGTTTATTGGTCTAGAGCCTGTCTTGTCTTTTGAATTTGCAAAAGAAGGATACAATTATGTGGGAATGTCTGCAAGAAGTGACGGTGAGAATGAATTGGGTGGAGTGCTAAGTGAATTTGTTCTTAATAATGCATTCCTAGATATGCTTGCTGATGACAATGGAACAAAAACTATATATGCTTGTTGGGAAATAAAAATTGTTACTGCTACATTTGTCTTGTCTGGTGGTGTTTTGGAAATTGACGGGGAAAATATAATAGGTCAATATGAAACAAAAACAACTTATGGTGGCAGTATCTATCTGCCAAGCAGAGATTTGTCCAAATTTGTAAGAGAAGGGTATTATTTTGACGGCTGGTTTAACAACTCCAACTTCAATGGCAATGCGGTGTGCGACTTTGACACAGAACAGTTGGTGTTGACATCAGACATAACTTTGTTTGCAAAATGGAATGAGATAGTAATAGCAACAATATACAGTGACTACAACAGGACAAAGAGTTTTAGTGTAGTGACAGATAGGGATGGAAACTTTGACTTTGCAGGGAATGAGATTGATGGAATGGCTTTTGTCGCACTGTGTCAAAATCCAAGTGGCTCTGCAAATATTTTTAGAGTTGGACAAAAAGCAAATGTCCAAGATGGAACAGAATTTTACTGTGTATGGCGAGAGGTAGTGTATCAAAATGGTGCTACTGCCGAAAACGGTGTGGTAGGAGAAGAAATATCTGGAGGATATATTGCTTATGGATCGCCTATTACACCAATATCAAGCAATTATACTTGCTCCAAATATTTCTACTTTGCTGGGTGGAATATCCTTTCAAAGACTGGTGCGGAGAAACCTGCACAACCATCAACAATCTTTGATTACAACTCTACTGGATATGAGATTGATGAAAACTTGACAATAGACGGTCAAGAGAAAATTGTTTTGAAGGCATTTTGGCAAAGAAAAAGTGTTCGTGTTGAGATTTATGAAGATGAAAATATGAGATCTCTTATAAGGACTGCTAATGTTGATGTAAATAAATTTGACAGCATTACTCTTTCAACTACACAAACTGGCGATTTGTTCTTGATGCAGATAAATGGTAGAGATATTGATTTTGTTAGGGATAATTTGAGCAATGCAACTGCATATTACTCCAACGGAAACGATTTGAAAATCACCATTCCAAAGGATAGGTTGGTAGATGAAATAAGCAATGTGTTTGTATACAGACTGGTTGCATTTACCAAAAAATATGCAACATTTTTAGAGGAAGAAAATGGCAAAAGTGTAACTATTGCAGTGGGCACAGATTTCGAAGAGGGAACAGATCTTGCTGGTTATGCGGAAAATGCAGGCCCAGCAGATAGAATTTCTAAAAAATCAAGTGGAGCATACATATATGACACTGTGATAAAAGCAGGAACAAAAGAAAAACTCGTGATGACTAGTGGCGAAGATGAAATGTTTGGCTTTGCAAAGGAATATTATACATTTGACAAATGGATGAAATCTGATGGCTCTTTGTATGCAGTTGGTCAAGAAGTTGAGTTGCTGAATGATACAACCTTTGTAGCGCAATGGGTCAAAAAACAATATGTGCTTAATATTGAAGATTTGTCTGGGAGCAATTTTGTAGAAGGAGGTGGCACAAAGTCTATAAACTTTGTGTATGGAGATGTAATAGACCTTGGAGTAGAACTGCAAGGGTTGGTTAAAGAATATAATGATAGTGCATTAAATTGTGTTATGGTTTCCAATGGGCTAAGTTACAATGGCAAAAAGATTGGACTTACTGATAAGATTTTGATGGAAACGGAAGGCTTGGGACTTGATGGTTTCTTGGCAGAGGGAGAATTGACCGATGACAATGTGGTGATATCTATCGTATGGCAAGAGAAGAGTTATCAAATTGTTGTTGACTTGGTTGGTGGTTATTGGAATGACGAAACTACCATAGAAAATGTAGAAATATCAAATGGCAAAATGATTTATTCTGTAACATATTCACAAGCGGAAAATCTAAAACTTTTGAGTTCAAACATTGTAAAAGAGGGATATCTTTTTGCTGGCTTTGAAAATGGGGCCAATGGAAATGTTTCGAAAGTAGGCGAAGAATATTATTATAATGCCAACATCAATTATAGTGTTTTTAGTGGCGACAATATTGTTGTATTGTATGAAGAGAGTTTTTCGGTTAATTTTGATTTGAATGGTGCAAGTGAACTAACTGAAATAGACAAGATTACTCAAAAGGTAAACTATGTGACACCTGGTGTGGAAAGTGCTGGCGACTGGATAGAAGTAACACTGCCAAATGTAGAAGATAGAGGCGAGGGATATAGTTTTGCTGGTTGGTGGAAAGAATCAGATGCTGTAAGTGCAATAGATAATATTTCTGTAATAGAGAGTGATTATGGCGCTGGCAGTGTACTCAGGATTACAAGAGGTATGCTAGAAACATATGCTTCTGTTGGCAAAAATGAAATAGTGCTATATGCCACTTGGAAGGTTAAGATTACTTTTGTTGCCGGTAGAAGTTTTGCCGATGGATTTATTACTGGTGCAACGAACACTCAAGGTGCAGTAACTTTGAGAGATATGGAATACAACTCTGATGGGCTAATGATTACTGTCAAAGGTTTTGAAGATTGGGTTGTATGTGGCTCTATTGATTCGGCTACTCTTGGAAAATATAAATTTGAACATCAAACGGGAGCAGGATATATTTTTGGAGGTTGGAATGAAAATGGAAGAAGAATATTCTCTCTGGAAGCCAATCAACCAAAAACCTTGGTCGCAGAATGGGCTAGTGCAAAGATAAAAATAACTCTAAAAGATCAAGACGGAAGGTCTTTTGAACAATCTGGTCAAACAACAGCAGAAGTAACGATAGAAAGAGATTTTACCAATGGTGATGTTGTCAATTTGAATAATATATACAGGACATTTGTTGGTGCAGGACAATCTACAACACCATATCTCTTTGGTCACAATTTTGTTGGTTGGGTGGAAGGAAATGTTGGCTTTACCAACTGGACTAGTGATAGCGGAAAAATTATTTATACATCAGAAAACCTTTTGCCTGTGCCTGTGGTTGATTCTGTATATTGCGCTGTGTTTGAAAGAGCCAATGTTCAGATTATGTGCAATATGAATGTTGAAGACGAAAGGGGAGATAAACCTTTTGAGAATGATGTAACAGAAAGTTATACTGGAAAGTTTGGTGAATTGTTTGTAGTAAATGTGTCTGACAAAGCCGAATATGTTTCACACCCATATTTTGAGATAGTAGGTTGGAAAGCAGTTAAAAATGACTATGCTTTTGACAGTGCAGTTGTTTTGGACGAAAACATTGTTGTGTATGACGAAATGTCGGGGAGATATGTTGCAAATATATTTGCTGTTTGGACAAGAAAAACAAATGTTGTAGTGCTTAACCTTGGTGGTGGACTTGTTGTGAGTGATTATTTTAGTGTTGCAAATGGTTTTGCTAATAATATTGCAATGGTAGAATACAATGTAAAACAAATCACCATAACCCAATACATTATGAGCAACAGTTATGTAATATTGCCAACAGAAGAGTATATTTCAAGAGAAATGTTTGTATTGGACAATTATTCTGTGGAAAATACCGAAGGAACATCTACCTTTGTTGGCGGGGCAAAGATTTGGAACACAAAAAGCGGAAGAATTGTTGTTACTGCCAACTGGCTGGCTGTGGCAAATGTATATGTTTATGAAAACTCTGGTGAGGAAGAAGAAAAATCTGTAAGTTTCCAAGTAGTGCTTGGGGAAGGAAATGGAATAGAGTTTAATGAGTTATTAAATTCTGTGCAAATTTATAGAGATGGGTTGGTGCAAAGCAGAGTATCACTTGCCGAGTTTGCAAAGGAAAATTATGAAATTGCAGGGTTCTCTCTTTATAGAACAGGTGGAATAAATTATGAGTTTGACAAACTTTATGTATTAAACAATGTTTATTCTCTAAGCATTTATACCACTTGGGTAGGGAAATCTTATGAGATTGTTATAAATGCAAATGACCCAGAACTATCTCCTGCCGAAAATGAGGAAAATAAAACTTATGTAACAGAGGGCTTGAGATATGGCGAAAATATAGACCTTTCTAAATATTTCTTCAAACAAAATACTACTGGTGGATGGGGATTTGATAACTTTGAAATTGAAGGAATTGTCTTTGATGCAAATAATACGACTTTCAACCCACAAGAGTTGGGATTGGGATATAGAGATTCATATGTTTTTGATTCCAACTGGAAAGGGAAAAGTATCAATGTTTCCTACAATTTTGGAGATGCCACATTTACTGATGCTGACGGTCAAAGTGGAAGTGTAATTACAAAAAGTTATACATATTCCAAGCGATATGGAGAGGCTGGTGCTGTTGTAAGGACTCTTACTCCAAGTCAAAGCACTACGACCTGTATTAGATATGAGGATATAGGTGCAGAACATCCAATATATGCTTTTTCTAAATTTATTCCATTGGACAACTCAATAGTAGTTGAAAACGGAGAATTTGAATTGCCTGCATATGATATAGGAATGGTCGCATTGTGGGTTAGCAAGGAAATAAAATTGGTTATTGAACCAACAGGGTTGCCAATAGGTGAAGGTAAAGATGCAACATTTGATAGCCTTGATACAAATACCTCTGGCTATGATGTATCCGCTGGCGAAAGAGCAGGTAAGCAAGTTTTGTTGGTAGAAGGGCTAAGACTTAATGACAAAATTAACCTAGAAAATTTGCCAAGTGCAGTATGCAGTGGGGAGCAATATTCTTATGTTTTCCTAAAAGATTATGCTGGGGTTGGTGTATGTGAAGAATCAAAAAGAATAAATTTAACTGAGTCAGAATTCCAAGTGGCCAAATCAGGAGATATGAATTTTGATGTTATTTGGAATAGCGAAACAGAATGTTTTGAAATGTGGTTTACTCTTTTGTGGTCGCCAACCGATGTTACGGTTAATTATGTTCAGGCTGTGCCAACTGTGGAAGCAATAAAGAAAACTGATACAAATGGCAACGAAGTAATTGATGAAAGCAGTAGGACTGTTTATGGTTATCCATATGATGCCACTGGCAAAATTGCTGATAGTTCAAAAGGACAAAAACTGCAAGTAAACAAACTGGGAGAAATCGGTAGTTATATAATCAATGCAGAATCAGGTGAACTGGAATTTGTAAGAGGATTCTCTTTGCTTGAAGGATATACTTTGTTTGGCTGGAAGCAAATAGGTTGGACAACAGAAAGAGATCATTCTAAGGTTGATGGGGAATACGTCAAGTTGAACAATCAAAATAGTTATTTCTTTGAGCCAACTGAAGGTCAAAATGGGACAAATAATTTGCTTGCATTTGCCAACAAGACTAGTGTTGTTTACCTCTATCCAATTTGGGTGCAAGAAGATTTTGTTTTGAGATTGACAGACTCCACTGGTAAAAACTTTGAAGGGCAAAAAGATATTGTTATAAAATATGATAGCAGGTTTACCATAGATTCTCTGCTTGCCAACGAGGGCATTTCTATAGTAACTACAGCATTTGATAGCACCGAAAGAGTGTTCAAAACCTTTGTTGGTTGGGATTATAATGCTATTTTGTATAGCGGGGACAGCAACCTTGTTTTCTCCAAAGGTTTTGGTGGATTTATATCTTCAGAAGATGTAACTAATGCTGATAAGACTGTTACAATGGATATGGCTTGGGAAGAGGTTAAGTATAAGTTAAAACTTAACTTGTATTTTGGCGACTACACAGACAAGGCAAATGTATTCTTCTATAGAGATGCAGATATGTCTTGTTATATCCTAACAGACAATGTAGTAAAGTTCTCTGAACTCAGAGCAGATGGTGTGGCTTTGAATACACTCCCTTCACTGTTGCTAGACGAAACAAAACTTATAAAAATAGATGGCGACAAGGTGTTTACATTTGCAGGTTGGGCTTTGACGGAGAAAAAAGATGGAGTTATTGAAGAACCAACCAAAATGCTAGCCCTTAGTGGAGATAAACTAAGAATAACAGAAGAAAATCTTAACCTAGCAGAAGGGGTAGATATAGAAGAAGCTTTGTTTAATGCATTAAATCCAGATGACGCAACTATCGAATTGACTGCTATGTGGAATTGCTATAAGTTAGTGATAAGCGCTAATGGAGGTCAGTTGAACGTAGGCTCATCATCTTCGTTGTGGGACGGAGCAAATGATGGCGAGGGTAATGTTTGGAAAGTGGCAGATAGTGAAAATATTTACCTTTGGACTTATTATGGCTCAAAAATAACATTAACTGACAAAATTCTTAGTTGGTTTGAAAGAGATAAATATACTGCAGAAACAAAATCCTTTGTCCATAATATCAAACAAATTGATGCCGAAGGCAACCTTGTTTTGAACGAAGCAGGCGAGTATGTATTGGTTGAAGAAAGATTGTCGGTAAAGTATAACAATGTAGATATAACCATAACATCAGATGACAAGCTTATGGTAGAGTGGGTGGGCACACCTGTAAATATTGTTATAAATCCAAATTCCAAAGAGGGAGATGTAGAAGGAAACTTTGATAATGCAAGCATAAATACATTTACTACTGCATATACTCAGGAGTTTGCAGAAATAGACGCTCTGCTTGGTGCAGAAAGGTCGCATAAGGTAGAAACAGAAAGTGTTACTCTTAACGGAAGAGATGTGTTGATAGTCAAACTTTATGCAAATTATGGAGATGAAATAACTACACTAAACAATTTAGTTGCGACTTGTGCCAGTGGCAATGTATTCTATGGCTGGACAGACGGATATCTCAACTACTCTGTTGTGCCTTACACAACCAAGGATACATCAGAAAACAATCTCTTTGGCTTATGGAGTGCTGTTGCAATGTTTGAATTGAATGGCGGTTTGTATGGTTTATCATCATCTGCTACTGGAAACATTGACCCTGTAGCACCAGCAGAAGATAGTGGTGGGGTAATCAGACTGCCAAAGAAAATGCTTACAAATGTTGGTGGAAGTGAATATGATGCAGGCCCAAGAAAGATTGGCTATGAATTTGTTGGCTGGTCAGACAATGTAAATGGCTACAGAAATTATGAAGAATATATTGCTCTTTGGAAGAATTTGTATATAGAAGAATATATTGCAACATTAACATCGATGACAGAAGAAGAAAAGAATGTTGTCAAAACTCAACTATCTAACGAAGTAGTGCGTGACCATAATGTTTATGTAGATAAATTTACGACACTAAAAGGTGAGTCGTATGTAGAGAATTTGCTGGCAACAACATTCAAGGTATATGATCAAGATGAGGAATATAACCTTACAGGCAATGTAACTTTCTATGCATTGTGGCGTCAAGTAAAGATTTCGATGATATTCTTTAGAAGTGATGACGATTACAAGGATGGATCTGGCAATGGGCAAGAAACTATGGCAATTTATGATGTATGGTATGGCGAAGATTGGACCTTGCCAAGCAAAGCAGATACCAACGAAAATGCTACAAAAATATTTAGTTGGACACACTTCAAAGATGGCAAACAAGAGGCTTTTACTGGTTGGAAGATAGTTAATGCAGATCCTATACAAGATGTGTATGCAGGTGAAGAGGTAGAACTTACTGCAGACAAGTTCTTTGCTGGGCTTATAGAAAATGAAACGGTAAAAAGACAGGTTCATCTGGTTACAAAGTGGAGTGATGTGTCTGTTACTGTTAAGATAAAACTTGGACCAAGCAGTGAAGAGTATGCTTATTATGGAGAAAATATAGGTCAGGATTATGGCTATCTTGAAACAATGGTTGATGGGGATAGCAAATATCTAATTATAAATAACCCATTTGGCAACTTCTATTATCCAAACTTAGATAGGATAGTCAGATTTGGCAAGGTAGCCAAGGGATATGTAGAACCTTATGGATACGCCAACAGCGAAAGTAGTTACATTGTAAGCAATTCCAAAAATCATCTTTCAACCACCCTCCACCTTCTAAAGCAAGGAGAGGCTAGATATATAGGAGAAGTGAGAGAAGTTGGTGGTCAGTATGTTTATGAATTGGAAGTAAAATGGGTAGAAGCAGAATGTTATGCTGACAACTATTTCAATGTATCTACTAATTTGGGACATAGATTCTATGAGAGTTTGCAGTTGGCTTTGGAGGATATTGCTGATCCCGAAAATTTGACATATGAGTCAAGAGTTGCAAACATTGTATTATTGGACAAAGTTACAGAAGAAGGAGCAACAACAAAATATCATTATATACAAAATACTGTGGACATTGGAAATAGACAGATAGTGTTGAGTATATATCAAAAATCAACCAAAAATATTGTGCTTAGAAGGCAGACCACTGCCACTGCAATTGTTGTGGGCGAAGGCGGAATGTTTGCAATAAGGAATACTTCAGACATATTGATGTTTGGCATAGACGGAGAAGGAAAACCTGCTGATGTTTTTGCAAAGGTTGTAGGGGGAACATTTGAAGTAAGTGGTAGGACGGAGATTTCAAATTTTTATAACAATGTTACTAGCAAGGGTTCATTTGTTTGGGCTATTGGTAGCAATGTTACTATCTCTGGAGCAAGAGTAAGCAACAATAAGATTGAGGGAAGCAATAATAGTTTGTATGGTGGGGTTTTGTGTGCAGAACAAGGCTCTGTGGTAAATCTCTCCAATGGGGTGTTTATAGACAACTCCGTAACGGGAAGTTTTACAACCAACAACTATTACACTTATGGTGGTGCTGTTGCATTGCTTAGCAGGTCATCGGCAAAGATTGAAAATGTAAAATTCTGGTCCAACAAATCAAAGGTTTTGTCTAACGGACAAAGTTTTGGTGGGGCAATTTATGCAAGTGCAAGTGCTGTGGAATATGGCTCTGCATATATTACAGGGCGAGATAGCGATGGCAACCCAATTCAATGCGAAGATGATATTTCGTTCAAGTCCAATACAGCAATGTTTGGTGGGGCTTTCTGTGTTGTTGGTGGTTTGGAAGGAACGGTTGTAGTTCAGGGTAGTTTGATAACCAAATATATGAAAGACACAGCAACAGGCAAAAATTGTTTTACCATGATGTTTAGCAATTATTTTAGTGGCGAAGCGTGCAAGGGGAATGTAATATATGCAGTAGATGCAGTCGTTGATGTTTCAGGTGCATATATTCAGGATGCAGAAGTTTCAGAAGATGGGGCTGGCATATATGCTGGCAATGGAACAGAACTTACAGTAAAAATATCGGCATTTTACATCACTTATGCTTACAATGGCAGTGCTATATATTCTGCTGGCAAGAATACATTGATAGAAGAATGTAGTTTTATTCAATGTGTTTGCATCAATGGAAATGTGGTTGACGGCAACGGTGGTGCTGTGTATGTCAAGGGTTCTTCTTCTCAAACCAATACAGTAGTAATACGTGCAATAAATGTTCAATATACATGGGCAAAACGAGGGGGCTTTGTATATGTTGGGGAGAATGTTAATTTCACTTTGACAGGTATAGAGGATTATTATTCCAAACTTACAGACTGCTATGCAGAAGAAGGTGCTTTTGTTTATTACAGTGCGGGAGAGTATGAAGCAGAATCTCAAATAAATTATACTAGATTTTATTTGACTGGGTATATTGAAGATGAAAATGAACAAAAAATCAACCCAAAACGTGGTGGCGGAATATTTGTTGCTAGCGGGAAGTTGGTTGTTGCAAATTCTACTTTTAGCCTATGTCAAGCAGAGTATGGTGGTGTGATATATATTGCAAATGGTTATGCGATATTTAAGAATGTAAATACCTTCGAAAAAGCCAATGATATTAGCAGTGAAATGTATGAGGAAAACGAGCAAAATGGTGGAAGTCCAGAGCAAGCACTTGAACCAAAATATGAGGGCAACAGTGCAGATTATGGTGGTGGTGTTTACGTGGAAGAAAACGGAGAGTTTGACTTTCAAGTTGGTGGACTTAGTTACAATGTTGGTAGCATAACTGCTAGTGCAATTTACAACTTCGGCAAGGTAAGATTGGGAGATGTGGTGATGGAAGACAACAAATCCAGCACCTACATTGCAATACTCAACAAAGGCGAGTTTGAAATATATGGCAATGCCTATATTAAAGAGGGACAAAATGTATTTATTGACACTTATGTCAAAGAATCAATTGAAATAATAGATGGCAAACAGCAAACTGTGACAGAAAGAAGATTCCACGAAATAACAGTGTCCAAGGAAAACTGGCTAAACAGAAAGACGGAAAGTGATGAAACTACATCGGTGGTTATTGATTTTGTTACAAAAGATGCAGTTATGAACAAACCTGTTGTGCAATTTGCTCCTGTGATGGAGGAGGGAGTAGAAAATAAATCTAAGATTTATCTAGCATACAAAGACTACATTGAAGCAGGCAACAAACCAGTATTTGAATTGGCACAGAGTGCATCGTTTGTATTGAGATGTGATGATGAAAAATGTGCACTGGTATTGTCGTTGCACAATTATGAAATATTATTTATGGATTTGTCCGAGGACAGCGACGGAAAGGTTATTGCAAGCAAAACAATAAAATGTAGCGACCCACTAAGTGACGAAATTTTGACAACAATCAATAGCATTATCCCAAGCAACCTTAGATATGGATATCAATTTGCAGGGTGGGCTTATTATAATACATCACCTAATGCACTGGAAGTTTATTCAGATTTTGAGGGATTGGGTGTTAAATATTCCTTTGCAGAAGGTCAAAACAGCCTTGATGTCTATTCACAAGTGTTGTCTGGCGAAAGGGTGTTCAATTATGTCGGCTCTTTGCGAAATGTTAAGAGCAGTGGCGGTGGCGACTTCAAATTCCCAGGGCACAACTTTTATCTTTATGCCTGCTGGAAGCCAAATGAATATGAAGTTAATTTTGAATATGATAATATGTCATACACCACTGTAGAAATTAACGATTTGCAATTTGATTCTGCTTTGGGAATGATGAATATCCTTACAAAGAAGGCTGGATACAAAACAAATATCAATCTTCCTCTTGCCAGAGATATAAACAAAACTATCTTTGTAACTTATGATGATGTTAAATTAGTGGAGAGAGATAGTTCTGGCAATCCAGTGAGAGTAGAGTTCGGCGATAGTTCCAGCACAAATAGTTTTTCGATAGAAGGCAGTGGTATTTATGCAGGGCTCTTCTATTATACAAAGCAGGTTAGTTTTGGTGGCAAAACCTTTGATCTAAAATATTATGTTGGTGTTAGCGAGGACAGAGCTTGGTCAGTGTTCCTAGATGATACAGACCTTGCAAACCAAAAGGTTACACTCAAAAATTCACAAAATATTGATGGACAACCACAAGTGGTAGATGCCAATGTGTATCCACAAAAGGTATCTTTCGAAAAAGAAGGAAATATAGTCAATTATGAAACATCTATTGATGAAGATGGGAGATATTACTTTGTTGATGTAGATAATGGTAGAAAATATGTTTCTAGACAACTCATTAGACCAGATGGTTACGAGTTTTCTCATTACAAAATAAATGGCAATGCAGGATACGGAGCAAATGATTTGTTTGTAATGGGACCATCAAATCCAGACTTTAATGACTTGGGGCAAAAAATTTCTGTAACGGTCGTTTTCAAAAAGTTAAATGTAGTAGTAACTCTTAACAACAACGACAATGGAGTAGATAGTGCAAAGGCTTCCAAAGAAGTTTATCCTGGCACAGAAATTTTCTTGCCAACAATGTATAATAGTGGAGAATTTGAAGGAATTGGCAAAAGGGAAAACTATGCCCTTATAGGTTTTTCATACAATAAGAATTATGCCGAAGATAATCAAGGCAAATTGTATGAACCAGGAGAAAAGTTTATTGCAACAGAATCTCCAACTGGTGCCCATGTGCTTTATGCAATATGGGAAGATGCAGAGTGCTATGTAGAACCAACCAACAAAACATCTACTTCAGAAAGATGGTTCTATACTTCGATTTCTAGGGCAATAAGTGATATTTCAAACAAAGTGTATGGGACAAATTACTCGCAATATAATGTGGTAGTCCTTAAATCAGAAGTTATTATAAGAGAAGAGTTAGTTATCCTATCTGATATAATCATATTGTCAAAAACAGGCACAGCAACATTAAAACTAGCTGACGATTTTGATAATTCAAAAGCAATGTTTGTTGTGGGTAAAAAAGATGGTGATGAAATTGCACAAGGTAGGCTAACAATAAGTGGCGAAACCAATGCAAACATAGTTATTTCTCAAGGAACAATAAAAGATAGAGTAGAAAGTTTGATTGTAGTTAACCCAAATTCTACACTTAATATTGCAGGTAATGTTACATTTGAAAAGGCAACTGTTTATAGCGACAATCGTGGTGGGGTGATAACCTCCCTTGGCTGTGTTGCTGATGTTGCTGATGCAGATAGTAGGATTGCACGTGGTGTAGTTAATATAACAGGCAATGGAGTAATTTTCTCGGGCAATATGTCAATCAATGGTGGCGCAATTTATGTTGGAGAGTATGCAGAACTTAATATTCAAGGAGAAGATGTTGATGGCGTAAAATTTGGCAAAACTACCGACAGTCTAGAAAGTAATATTGCACAAGCAAACGGTGGGGCAATCTTTGTAAGTTCCAATGCAAAATTTACACTTAAAAATGCGTGGTTTGCTACCAATACAGCCACAAACGGTGGGGCATTGTATATAAGCGCAGACTGCATAACACAACTTTCTGATTGTAGATTCTCAACCAATAACGCAAGAGTTGGTGGATATGGTGGCGGAGCAATATACACAGAAAGTGAAATAAAACTTTCTGCTACAAATGTTTTTGAATTTGTCGGCAACGAATCTAATGTAAATGGTGGTGCTGTATATGCTACAAAAACTATATGGCTAGATGGCAATGTAAACTTCAACAAGAATATAGCCCTAAAGAGTGGTGGTGCTATCTATGCTCCAAATGGTTTGGTGTTGGACGGGGGAACATTTGAAAATAATGTGGCGAAAGAAGGATTTGGTGGTGCTGTTTATGTAAAGCAGACTTTGAAAAAGGCAACAACTTCTTCAGAAACAACAACCTTATTCAAACAAAATAATTCAATTTATGGTGGTGCTATAGCCATACTTGAATTGGGACAAAATATTCAAATCAACAACATTTTGTTTGAGCAAAATGGATATGTTAATAACGGTGGAGCAATTTACTATGACGGAAGCGCTACTAACTTTATGATTTCGCTGGGAGCAAATGTTATAATAAATGGTTCAACCGCCCGAAATGGCAGTATGCAATATCAACAAGGTGGTGCTGTGTATGCAAAGAATGGTAATATCTCCTTTGAAGGTAGTGCCACTGGCAACATTGCAGTAACTGGTGGAGCATTCTATCTGGACGGAGAATCAAAATTGGTGTTAATCAATGCCATACTTAGCGACAACTCTTGTCAGCACGAAACCCTTGGTGGTGGTGCAATATATGTTGGAAGTTCCAGTTATGTAGTATTTGAGGGAGAAAATAATATCTTCCGCAACAATCAGGCAAGACGTGGTGGTGCAATTTATGTTAACTCTTCTCAAAATACTGATAGCAAGAAAACGGTTATTAAAAATGTTACATTCGAAAACAATGCTCTTACAGATAGCAGTGATGTTGGCAAGAGATATGGAGAGATACTTTATGTTGCAAACAACTCAACAGTAACTGTTAGTGGGGATATTGCTACAATAATAGCAGAAGAAGAAAAACATCAAATTTATATTGCAGAAAGAGCAACTGTGATATTTAGCAAAGCAAGATTTGTTTCTGCAGAAGGGGCAGAGATAGAAACAAAGATAACAGTAGAGTCAGTGGAAAACGGACTAAATGCCGACCATGGACAGATTGAGATGGATTGTCAATCTTATCTGACAGATGTGTATTTCAAACCAACAAAAATGGAAAGATTGAATAGGCAAATAATCTATGTTTCAGGAAATATTGCAAATTATATAGGCGACAGAAATAGGATAAGGCTTCACCTTGTCAATGTTGACCCTCTTTATAAATTAAATGGACTGCATATGGTGAAGTTTGATGACGATCAAATGGCGATAGGTGCAGAGAGTTGCTTTGAATTGATTGAAGAAACTGCAAAGTTTGTTTTATCTCCAAACTCCAGATATCTTGACATTGTAAAAGTGGCAGAATCAATAAAAGTAGATCCAAATGGTGGAGAATTGACTTATAACGGTCTAACATACACAGAACCTTTTGATATAAGTTTTGAAGATTCTGATGATAACACACTGAAGTTCTTGGATAATATAGAAGGCTTTAGGGCAGGATACAAATTGCAAAATTATTTTGAGTGTTCGGATGGAAGGAGGATAGATTCTCACTCTATCAAACCATACCTCAATTTGACACTAAAAGCAGTTTGGGAGCAGTTGTCATATTCGTATAAAATGTATTATCAAAACGAAAAAGAGGAATATGTTGAAGTCGGCAGTGGAACAATTATGTATGCAGACAAAGTTTATCTAACTGTTCCAAGCAGGCAATACTATACCTTTGTAAGTTGGAAGATATGCTATCGTGACATAAACGACAATAGCTTTATTCAAATAGCTACAATGGACGCTGGGGAGAAGTTTGCCTTGAATTCTATTGGTGCTACTTCGGAAGAAACCAAACAAAAGGTAAAACTTATAGAGCAAAATGGTGCTGTTGTTCATTTTGTTGCTACTTATGTAGAAACTATGGTTACAGTAACTTTGTTTGGAAATGGCGGGACAACGTCATCAGGGAAAACTTCTGTAGAATACACCTATCCTCAAAAAATGGGATATATATCTTACTCCGAATTTGTTGATGCATTTAGCAAACCTGACCACGCAATATGTGGAGTATTTACGGGGAATGACGAAGTTTACAATGAGGGAGTGGACACATTATACAATTACTCTAATATGTCCATAAGCATAAAATATATAACAAAACTAAAGCTTTTCTGTATGTGGCAAAGAGTGGAAGCTATTATCATAAAAAACAATGTTTCTGCTGAAGAAGAAAACAGGATATACTATGACTCAATTAGAGAAGCCATATCCGATCTGCTTGACGGTGATACATTGCAAATTGTTTCTAGCAAGATTGAGGTTTCTCAGGCGTTGGTCTTTGACAAAAATATTTCTGTAGAAGTAACAGCAAGCAACAACATTGTTATTTCTAGGGCTTCTGGTTTTGTTTGCAATATTATAGAAATTGCTGACGGACAGGTTACAATTATTAGTGATGACGCAACTATAACTCTTGATGGTGAGGGAACAACCAGCACAAACGGTGCAGTGCTTGTTAGGGAAAATGGTTGCCTCGTTGCAGGCAATGGTTTGGTTATTACTAATCAAATTGCCAAAACAAGTGGTGCTGGTATAGAAAACTTTGGCAAATTGGTTTTGAATGGAGCAAATATTTCAAATTGTCAGTCAGAAAAAGATGGTGGTGCTATTTGGAATGGTGGAAATTTGCTTGTTTCCAATGCAACTATTGCTAATTGTTCGGCAAATCGTGGTGGTGCAGTGTTCACAAAAGGCGTAACAGAGATTGCAGGTGGAACTTTTGACAACAACGTGGCAACAAAAGGTGCTGGAATCTATGTAGAGGGCGAAGAGGGTATAAATATCCATTCGGCAACATTTAGCAATGGAAACAACAGTGTTTATACAACGGAAGATTTGCAGAGTAGCATAAGATATGGTGGTGCAATTTATGTAGCAAAGGGAACAGGCAAGGTTACTATTGGTGTTTTGGCTACTATAACAGACAACAAGGCTACCTACGGTGGTGGTTTGTATTATGACGGAGATACCAACGAGCCTGCAGTGTGCAATATAAACCTAGAAGCCTCTTGCAAGTTTGCAGGTAACAGTGCTGTTTATGGTGGTGCTATTTGTATCGGAGAATTGGTTGAAAGTTATAACAATCATATAGTAAGGATAACTCTTGCAACCATCAACACAAACTTTGCTCAATATGGCGGTGCAGTGGCAATACTTCGAGGAACACTAGAGGTGTTTGGAGGGGATATTAGCAGAAACACTTGTGGCGTGCGTGGCGATAATATTTATGTTTCACTAGGTGGAACGTTGTCTGTGTATGGTGGCAGTGTTGGTGCTGATGGCGTCAGTGGTGAAATTGTTGTGTTGGGCAACAATAGTGAATTAAGAAGTGGAAGAATGCAATTAGCAAGTGGGGCTACAATAAATGACGTAGTAAGGTTGTTTGATGGGGCAAAAATATTTGTTACCTCAGACTTAACATCTAGCAAAGTTGTTGTTGTGGCTTTGGACAAAACAGATAGAACATCGTCCAACCCATTGGATAGTTATCCAACTGGAACCGAGGGGGTAGTTGTTGCAACATTTGACAATGACATAGATTGCGATGCTTCAAAATTTGCAGTAGCAGAAGAAGCCAGTGAAAGATACAGAACAAAGGCAGACGCTCAAGATGTTATTGTTACAAAAGCATATTTCTCACTCATTATAGACACAGACGGTGGAAGTCTGATTACTGACTTAGAAAACGTAAGTGCATATGGGACAAAATATGTTGCAGATGTTTTATATGGCACAAACTTGAAAGATTTGCTAAAAAATACTACATCAAATAAAGACAGAAAAGATTTTGAATCTTGGGGTATTGTTTCTGGAGAAAATATTGACAAAATAACTTCAGAAAGTGCTATGCCATATGCCGACCTACAAATAAAGGCGATTTATTCTCAATCTATTTATAGGTTAACACTTAACTTTAATGACACTAATGGGCTAAGCAAGACAAAAGCAGTATTTAACTTGGAAAACATAGCCAATGATAACTTCCGCAATATTGTATATGATGATAGCAATGTTAGTATAGATGTATATGCTGTAGGCGAAGAAGCCAATGCGAAGGCTATGCTTAGAGCCTTGGGTGCAAGATTGCAAAGGTATGGATACATACTTTTAGGCTTTGATACTAATGATGGAAGTTCGGCAACAATAGACTTGGATGCAGGCAATTTTGAAATGCAGGCAGAAGATACTACAGTGTATGCAGTGTGGCAGGCAAAAGAATATGAAGTGAAATTCCACAGCAATCCAAAAGATGACTCTGCAGAAGAGGTAAAATCTATTACTGTATTGTATGACAGCAAGTTTGCACTGCTTGGTGCTGAAGAAATCCTTTTGGCAGGATATAATCTTCAAGGTTGGGGGTTAGAGCCTAGTGGAGAAGGAGAAGTATTCAAAATAGGCGAAAATATCCTAATGAACAAAGAGATGACAGAACTTTTGCATTTCTATGCTGTTTGGGAGGCAAAGCATTATCAAGTTGTATACGAAAGCGGCAAACCAGATGCTTCTGGTAGTGTAGAACCAACAACAATGACTTATGGTGTAGAAGTCGAGTTATCTAGCAATTCATTTACTGTGGCAGGATACACTCAAATAGGCTGGAAAACAGCAGATGGAACTCAATATTTATTTGGCAAAAACTTAACTGTAATCAATTTGACTACTGAAGATTCTGTTACGGTGTATGCAGTGTGGCAAGGCAACAAATATATTGTAGCATTGCACAAATCAAGTGATGAGTCTTCAGACACAGTTAATATAGAGGCAGTTTATGGTGAAACTACAGCAAGTTTGATTGATGTAAATGAAGTTGTTACCTATTCCAAAAACTTACTATGCTTTGTCGGTTGGACAACTGTGCCAATGGGCAACGTGGGAGATGTGGAGTATGAAAATGCACAGACAATATACAACTTTACTGTAGAAGATAGGATAGACCTTTATCCTGTGTTCCAAAAATATTTGTTGATAGTTTATTCCAACAATTTTGAAGATAAGTTTATTGAGGTAGAACCAGACAGTAGTGGTGTTGTTTCAATAGCAAAATCAATGCTCTTATCATTTGCTTATGTGGGACATGAAGTTGGATTCTTGAGTAGAACAAAAGAGGTTTCTACTTCCAATACAAGCAATTTGATTTTTGATGAAAATGGGGTTATAACCATTCAAACAAATACCTTTGGCAAGCCAACATTAGAGTTGTTTGTCGCATGGAAGTCATTGTCATATACATTGCAGTTTGAGGTAGCAGAGGGCAATGGAGAATACCCAACTAGCGAATTATACGTTGCTCCAAAGGGAAGCAACGCCTATGCTTCGGGGGTAACTTCTTGCAGACTTCCTAATGATTTGGAAGACCCATCTATGCTTTATGGTTGGTCAATCTTGCCAGATGGAAGTGTTGTAAACTTTGAACTTGGTGCTTCGCTAACTCTTAGTCAAGATGTGATGGAGCAATTTGCAAAATATCAAGATATTTCTTTGGGAATTCTAACACTGTATGGCGTCAAAGAAACAGAATACAGTATTGAATACAACCTAAATACTACTCACACAATTATTGGTGCAAGTGCAACCGATATCGTGGCAGAAAATTCCAACGAAACAGCCAAAGTTGATATTGGGACTAGGATTGATATTGTGTTTGCAGATATAGAAGGCAATGTGTGGGAGATTGGTGACCCAATAGATTCTGAAAATCCTGTATATGCATATTTTGGTGGTTGGGCATACTCTGCAGATTCTACGGTGGCAGATATTTCTCCAGTTGACGAAAATGCAAGTGAACAGACTACAAAGTTTGCTGGCAAAGTAACCCTTTATGCTGTATGGCAAGAATACACCAATCCATTTATATTTGAATATTCTGGCACAAACATTGTTGGGCTTAGCGACAAGGGTAGCAGTCTGGACAAAGCAAAAGTAGTATTGCCAAGACACAAACTTTATTCTACAGATCGAGGTGTTGTCATTGGCGAAGATATTACAGCAATAGTATCTCTGCCAAGCGAAAACAATATTGTTTCTATAGATTTTGGTTTTGTGATAGACAATTTTGAAATTGAATCCTTCGCTTTTGAAAATACTATCGGGCTGGAAACATTATCCAATATCAAACAAACACAGACAATCAATTATGGAGCGTTTGTAAACAACAGTCTTTGCGACATAACTTTTGCCGAAAGTGATACAATCAATTTGTTTGTAGGCAAAGATGGAAATGTGTATGCTCTTGATGGAACAAGTGCTGGATTGTTTGCTATGTTGTTAGCAAGGACGATAATGGAGAAAAACTATGTTGTTCCACAGTCAGTGGAATATGGTTCTACTAGTTACGATATAACTTCCATTTTGCCTCTTGCCTTTGCAAAGACATCTTTTGAACACATCGCAATAACACAAACTGTAAAGTCTATCAGACAAGGGGCTTTGGCTCACACAGACAATTTGACCTCGCTCGAAATACCTTTTGTTGGTGGTGGAGAAAAGGCAGAAGATGGTGTTGCTTTTGCAAGTAGTCTAAAATATATTTTTGTTACAAGAGATGGGGAGGCTATTGTTCCTCAAAAACTTACTCAGGTTGAAGTAAAGAGTGAAATACTAACAACTATTGGAGATTATGCATTTGAAGGTTTTGAAAATTTGAATAGTGTGTCGTTCTCCAGTGGAGTAACTGTTATTGGACAATATGCGTTTGCTGGTTGTTCAAGTCTAACAGAAGTAGGCACAAAGGGAGAATTTGACATATCTAGCATAACAGAAATTGGCTCATATGCATTTACTGGTTGTGTGAGTATTCCAAAAAGCTTGGACTTGAGCAAAGTTATGGTGTTTGGGCAAAAAGTTTTTGATAATTCAGGTCTTGAGAAGGTTGTGCTTTCTGGTGAGGCAGAAGACTTTGGCAGTGCCAAGGCATTTGAAAATCTAGCCAGTTTGAAAGAGGCAAGATTGTATTCTACATTGGCATTTGATGCTGTAGTAAATGGCACCGGTATAACTGCTAGTGATATAGAAGAAGAACGAACTGGTGTCGTTTATACAAACATCAACTTCTATCAAAAACTTCTAAGGTCAGAAGAACTAAAAGGTTATTTGAGATACAACATAATTGTTGATAATTTGATTGATGTGCTAAATGGGGCAAATGAACTTGTAGGATTTTATTCTAACATTGAAGATGCTATAGCAAATGCACAAAGTGGCAATAAGGTAATAGTTAAGAGTGACATCAAACTAAAAAATACTATTATAATTGACAAGACAATTTCCATTTATGCAGGATATGAAAAGCTTAATTCAGAAGAGAGAGAATCTTTTATCAACATCACAAGAGATACTCTTGACAATGTGTTTGTAGTAGAAAACAATGGAAATGTTTCGTTTGGTGGAAGTTTTGTCGATAGTGGCAACGCCCAGTATGTCAATGCAGATATGAATATTATTGGCAACAAGAGAGAGAATGCTGATAGTTTGATAAAATTAAACAATGGTGTTGTTCGTTTTGATGTGGGGACATATGTATATGACCATATTTCGCAAAATGGCGCAGTAGTGTATGCTGTGGGTGGAATTATAAATATTACAGGCGCAGAATTCTACAACAACTATGCAACACAAAAAGGTGGAGTGTTCTACATAACAGATGGTGCAATGCTAAACATATCAAGAGCATCAATGCACGACAACGGAGTGTTTGATGGGAACATTATGACCAAAAGTGGTGGTGTAGTGTTTGCTCAAGATGGTTGCCAAATTGCAATATCAGACAACTCTAATTTTGCCAATAATGGTGCTGAGAATGGTGGCGCAGTTTATATAAATTGCCAAGGCATTACTAGCACAATTGAGCAAAGTGAATTTGCAGGCAATAGGGCAAGTTTGTCTGGTGGGGCAGTGCTTGTTGAAAACGGTAAAGTTGTGATAAGCAATAATTCAATATTCTATTCCAACACAGCCAACAACTTTGGTGGGGCTATTGCTATGTATGATGGAGAGTTGTTCGTAGACAATAGCATTATTGGTTCTACAGAAAAAGAACATGGTGAGAATATAGCAATGAATATGGGCGGTGGACTTTATGTTCAAGGTGGAATAGTTACTATTAAAAATTCAGAGTTTTCTTCTAATACTGCTTTGATTGGTGGCAACATTTATCTGTCATCAGACAAAACTGCAAATATATCTGATACTAGCATAGTTAATGGTAATGCAACAAGGGTAAATATTGGAACAGATGTGTTGGGTGGTGGAATATATGTTGACGGAGCAAAACTTAATATCACTGGCAAAGAAACTGTGATAAGCGGAAACAGAGCCTATGCAGGTGCTGGTATTGCTATTGCAGAAAGAGGATATAATGATAGTGAAGTCAGACTAAGTGGCATAACTATCACAGAGAATATAGGCGATTTGATAGGGGCAATATATGTAAAGAATGGAAGATTGGAAATTGAAGCCTCAAAACTGTTGAAAAACAATGCTAAAAAAGGTGCAGGTTTGTTGATTTCTAATGGCGAAGTGATTATAAAAGAAAATTGTGAAATTTCAGAAAACATTGCATCTGGCAATGGTGGTGGATTATGTATAGAAGGTGGAACGGTTGCTATAGAAAATGCTGGAATAAGTGGAAATTCGGCAAACTTTGGTGGAAATATATTCTTTGATGATGGAAGGTTAACTCTTAACAATGTTACCCTTAGCGAAGGATATTCTGTAGGTGGTTATGGTGGCGGGTTGTTTGTAAATTATAGCGAAGATGAAAGCGAAGCACAGATAGAGTTCTTGGCAGTAACATTTAGCCAAAACAGTGCGGGTTATGGTGGCGCTGTATTTACAAAACGAGCAATAACTATTCAAAATGCAACATTTGAAGAAAATGAAGCAACCGAACAAGGTGGAGCGATATTTGTAGGAGAAAATGCAAGAGTAGTTCTTGACGAAGTGCAAACACTTAACAATACAAGCAAAAGCGCTGAATATTCCAATATTTATATAAATAATGATGCAAAGGAATATGCACTTTCTATCTCCAACAACACATCTATGGGAGATGGAGAAGATGGCAACGGAGTGTATCTCCCAAGAGGAAAAGTGATTGATGTTTCTGCTCGCACCTTGGGCAGTGAAGGCATTGTATCCATGAGAAAGAACAGAATAAGACTGTATATGGATTCTAACCCAGAAGATGAATCACTATGGGACGACGAGAATGGAATATTAGTTGCAAAATTTAGCGATGAAAAATATTCTATTGTAGGTGCAAGCAAATTTGTTTGTGACGGGGTGTGCTTTACTCGTGTAGGGGCGTATATCTATGCAACCAATGCAACGGTTGTTGATGTAACAGTGCCAGACAAGCCAATAAACTATGCCAGCTTGAAAGATGCAGTGGAGCAATCTACAAACACACTAAAACAATATATTTTCGAGATATTCGCAGACCAAGTGATTGGCGAAAACAATGTAGTTGAGATTAAAAACAAGCAGAATATAATAATTACTCGACAAAAAGATTCTTCAGCAAGGATATACAGAAAGGCATCTTACACAGGTAGTATGTTTGTTGTAAAAGGCACACTTTCTCTCAATTACGATATAGAAGAAATAACTTATCGTGAATCTGTGGAATCACTTGATATATTTGGAAGTGATGAAAGTGGTGAAAGTTCTCAAAAAGTTGATGCAACAGACGCTATTTTAAGAATAGAAAAAAATGGTTCATTGAGTGTATTTGAAGGAGTTACTATTCAAAACGGGACTAATAGCACAACCAATGGTGGTGCAGTGTATATCCAAGATAGTGAGTCCATATTCAATATGTTCAGTGGCACTATCAAGAATTGTTCGGCTGTAAACGGTGGTGCAATTGCAGTTATGGCAGGCACAGCACAGATAATCAGTGGTGTATTGTCAGACAATAATGCAGTAAATGGTGGGGCTATATATTCACAGGGCGCAGTTAATGTTGGAAGCGATTCTTCAATAACATTACTATCAGAAAATATTGCCAGCAAAAATGGTGGAGCTATATATCAAACAGCAGGCACAATCTTGCTAAAAAAGACAACATTTACAGGCAATAATGCAGAAAACGGTGGAGCAATCTATGTTTGTGATGAAGGCTCTATTGAGATGAGTGATAGCGCATTTACTCAAAATTCAAGTTATAAGGGCGGAGCAGTTTATGCAATAGGTCAGACAACCATTATTGGATGTTCTTTCAACGAGAATGGCAATTCTTCGGAAACGACTTGCAATGCAGGTGGGGCAGTATATTTTGCTGGAAATGAAACAAAACCTATAGAGGTGAATGGTTCAATATTTGCAAAAAATAGTGCAAACATTGGTGGCGCTGTTTATGTAGAAAAAGGTGATGTAACAATTCGCAATACAAATGAGGATAAAAAGGGTTATATTACAGAAAATACTGCAATATATGGCTTAGGATTGTATGTTAATGGTGGGAATGTTGTGGTCTTGTCATATACAATTTCGGCAAATACTAATTCTGATGAAGAGAGTTCTTTTGGTGGTGGTGTATATGTCTTTGGTGGAAATGTGTCCTTAAGTAACACAGAAATTAGTGGCAACACAACAACTTCTGGTGGAGGTATCTATCTTACAAATGGAAAACTAAATATCCGCGGAGGCAAAATTTCGGGCAACAATGCAGACCTTGGTGGCGGTTTGATGATGGTTGGTGGCACGCTAACACTCTCTGGATATACTGATGAATCAATAAGCAATGCAAGTGTCGAGATAACAAACAACAATGCAGGCCTTGGTGGTGGATTGTATTTGACTGGTAGTGGAAGTTCAGAAAGTGCAGAGATAACCAATACAGACATAATTAACAACACTTCAACTGGTTTTGCTGGTGGAATGTATGTTATGGGTGTTAATGTTACTCTTCAAAATACTCAAATTTATGGCAATAAATGTGGGTCAGAGTATGATTATAGCCAAGATATTTGGTTTGCAGGCAATAGTTATATGGTTGTGGGTTCACAAGTGTTATTGGGTGAAGAAACAGAGGGCGACCCAACAGCAACTATTTACATTTCTGGCGAAACAAAAATGACTAATTTTGCTACTCCAACTGCAACTTCAAACAAAGCATTTATTTTCAATTCTGATTTTGATTATTCCAATCTTAATCAAAAGATTTATCTAAAACACGAGGCAAATGCTTTTGGCGAATACAAGGATACTTTCTTTGTGGCAAGCGATATAAGTAGAATGGAAGCACATATAACATTGTTGGTTGATGCTGGCATTCCTTACGGAACTAAGGTTGCCTATGTTCAAGCACAATATATAGATAGGGCAGTTGCTTCATTCAGCATACCAATCAATTCCGACTATACCTTAAGGCAAGGCAAAGCACCAAATGAAGACTACTTAGTCCTTGGTCCACAGGCATATCAAGTTATGGATAGTGATGCTAATATTGTTTATATTCACGATAGTTTGCAAAATGCAATCAATGCTTCTATAAATCATGCTTATATAAGTGGAGAACAGTTGATTGTAGTAATAAACGAAGAAGTGGTGTCTTTGGACAGCCCAGTCGTTGTTGGACTAGAACCATTTAACACTTCAAACGATGTTGTATATATTGTTTCAAGAAAAAATGCTACAATTGTAAGAGATGGTTATACAGGTAATCTTCTTATGATTGGCAAATATGGAGTAGTAAATATCGGAACAAATTGTGCAACAGGCTTTGCAAAAGTGTTGGACGGAATAAAAGATGATGCCACTGACAATTATCCAACGATAACATTTGATGGCACACTTTCTGATGGTTTAAGTGATGTAACTTCTCTCATACGAAACACAGGCAGTTTGACTCTTGGCGAGAACGTTATATTAAGCAATAACAAGGTGTCATCATTTGGAAATATTGAAAAACGAAATGGTGGAGCAGTTGTAACACTATCAACAGATGAGAGTTATGTTGCAAAACTTAGAGTATGTGGAGCAAAATTTGTATTTAACAGTGTAAATGGCAATGGTGGTGCTATTAGTATGGAACAAGGATCTTACTTGCAATTTGAAAGTGGGTGGATAGAAGGTAATACTGCATCATATTCTGGTGGTGGTATTGTTGTAGATGGTGCCACAGCAGAAATTTCTGGTGGAAAAATAACCAACAACTCCGCAAGACTGCTTGGTGGCGGTATTGCTGTTAGAAATGGCGGAATATTAGAAGTTATTGGTGGTGTTGAAATAACCAATAACTCTGCTACAAATGGTGGTGGAATTTCGCTATTTAAGAGTGGTAGTGTAACAACAAAAATTAATAATTCCAAAAACAAGGTTTCAATTTGCGAAAACAGGGCAACTAGTGGTGGTGGAGTGTTTGTAGCTAGTTCGCCAGTAGACAACGAGATAGTCGCAACAATTACTCTTGGCGGTGTTGAAATAAAAAATAATATGGTTACAAAATATGGTGGTGGTGTTTGTATTACGACATTATCAGAAGGCGACAATGAAAACAATGCAACCTACCATGGCATATTAAAAGACAGTGAAGGCAAAAAACTATTGGGAGTAGATGCAACCATTGGATCTAAAGATGAGGCAAATAATGGAGCTATCCTGGAAGACAATGAGGCAAAGAACACAGTGGGATCTATTCCAAAAGATAATGCAAACAAATTGTATGGTTTGGGCGGTGGTTTGTATGTTTTGGGTGCAACTGTGCAAATTTGGAATACAGATATAATAAGCAACAGCACTCAGTTTGAGGTAAATTATTCTTACAAGGGCGAGTCCTTCCATGAAAATGTTGGTGGTTATGGCGCAGGTATTTATGCAACCTATTCCAATGTGAAAATTAACGATTGCAACATAAGCAAAAACACTGCGATCAAAGATGGTGGTGGAATGTATGTGGATATTGGCGCAAGTGTAACATTCTCAAAAGTAGGTAGCAAAAAAGTTTCTACAGTTGCAATGAATAGTGCAGAAAATGGCGGTGGAATATATATTAACAGACCGGCAGATAGCAAGGAAAATATCAATACAGAATGTCTTGTCCAAAATATTCAAATTGGTGGAGAAGGGCAATCCAATATTGCTACTGGCAATGGCAAGGGTGTTTATGTTAATAGTTCAAGCAATTTTAGAACATTTGTGTTGCATGACTCTTTGGGCGGAAACTTAAGTATGGACATCAAGATTTATGATGCTGTCTATCTAGCACCTTACACATTTACAAATGATAAGGGTGAAGAAGTAAGAAAAGATGCAGTAATTTATGTATATGGTCATTATGTAACTGGTGTAACTGTAAATGTCGCTTTGGCAGATGACATACAAAAGACTCGTGGGCACGTCATTGCAACATATATTTGTGATAACCCAGAGATTTGGGCTGATGAAAGAATTTTTGTTACTGAAGATCTTGTAAATCCTTATTGCTTTATTGCAAAAGATGAAAATGTAGTTGTTGGCATTAAGGTTGTGCTGAGAGAAAATGAAGACAAATCTCAGGCAAGATTCTTTGAGTCTTTGGAGGAATCATTTGATAAGTTGACTTCTGGAACTTGGACATTTGTTCTCCTTAGGAACCTAGACAAAACTACTATCAACTCTGAAGAATTTGACTTTACAGTAAAGAGAAGTATCACTATAAGCGAACCTCTCACAGCAAAAGTTTGTTCTGGAGAATTGATTGATGGCGAAAGAGATTGGGTAGAAGTATTAGAAGATTCTACATACAACAGAAAGATTGTTAAGATTGATACAGAAAATCTAAACAGTGGCAATATTTTCCAAAACTCTGGCAATTTGACCATAAGAGGTGTTGTATTTGCGGATAGTGAGGGTGTTGGTATTGTAAATAACAAAGGAAATGCTCAATTTACATTAACGGAAAACTCTACTATACAGGGATACAAAACAACTGCAATAACTGCAGGCACAGGAGTTGTGATAATAGAAGGGTCAAATATTTTGAGTTGCGAGTCTAATATTGTTAAAATAACAGATGATGCAACATTAACTATGACAGGCTGTGTTATAAACAATAATTCCACAGGAAGTGAAAGTTGTGTGATAGTTTCATCGGGAAAAGAGAATACTATAACCTCTTGTGAATTTACAAATAACTCTTGCACAAGTGATGGTGGTGCTATAACAAACAAAGGACATTTGACAATTAGTGCAACCAAGTTTGTAAATAATAAAGCCGGTGGAATAGGTGGTGCAGTATATAGCAGTGGTGTATTAACGATTGCAAAGGAAGGCGAAAACGCATGCTTGTTTACCAATAACAATGCACAAAGTGGTGGTGCGATCTATGCAACACAAAACCTCACAATAACGGGAGCAATATTCAATAGCAATACTGCTAGTGAAAATGGTGGCGCAATTTGTGCTATTGGAGAAGAAAGAGCAGAATTGACATTAAACAATGTTGAGATAAAGAACTCCTATACAATGAAAAATGGACTAAAAGTGCAAGGGGCAACAAATGGTGGTGGATTGTATGCAGATAACTACACAATTTCGTTTAATGGTGTAAATTCTATTTCTAATAACGTAGCAATAAATGGTGGAGGTATGTATCTTTCCAACTGCACAATTACTACATATAGCAGCTCTAAAGTGGATATTCAATCCAATCTTGCCAAAGGAGGAAATGGTGGTGGTGTGTATATCTCAGCAGAAGAAGTAACACTGGGAGATGGTGTTGAGATTTCCAGCAACACTGCATACTTGGGCAATGGTGGTGGCGTGTATGTTAGCAAAGGAAATGTAGCTGTGCAGGGTGCAACTGTCAGTGACAACAATGCTGTGGCAGATTTGTCAACTACTGACAAAGTTAAAGATTGCACAACAGGTTTTGGCGGTGGAATTTATGTTGGCAGTGAAGCCAGTCTCAGTGTTTCTAAAGGTGTTGTTGGAAGCAATGTTTTTGAAGAAAATATTCCAAAGAAACCAAATAAGGCTCTTTATGGGGCAGGGATATATTCTTCTGGCGAAGTTTCTATTTCTGTAGGAAGCATACAAGGCAATGTTGCTACTATTGACAATGATACAGTTTATACAACCAACTTGACAGAATCATTCAAGACCACAGGCAAGGCAATGGGTGGTGGTGTTTATGGGGCAGGAACTTTAACTGTCAGTGGTGGAAGTATCTTAAGCAATAGCGCAGATTATGGCGGTGGTATCTACCTTGCAGGAACACTTGAATTATCCGGTGGTTCTATTGCTCAAAACACAGCAAGTTATGGCGCAGGATTGTATGTTAACAGCGAAAAAGCAGAGTTAACTGGTGGCTCAATAACAGAAAACATCGCAAAATACAATGTTGAAGGAGAAGAAAATAGAACTATCGTTGGTGGTTTTGGTGGTGGTGTATATGTTGCAGAGGGTAAGAAATTCGTCTTAGGAGAATCCACTACAAAATCAGCAGAAAGCACTGCAAAAGCAACTTCGTCATCTACTTCAATATCCAAAAATTCGGCTTACAAAGGTGGCGGGGTGTATGTAGCAGGTTCGTATGACGAATCAACACCAACTATATTTACTCTTAACACAGCAACCATTGGTGGCAGTGGAGCAGGTAACAACGCAATATATGGTGGTGGAGTGTATGTTGATATGAAGGTTGTATCTAAGTATAACAATGAAGGGATATTCTTAGAAGACAACTACTACCCAGCCAAATTGATAGTTAATGGTGGAACTATATCATACAATAATACAGTAGATCTCCCAGAAGAATTAAAAGATATTACTTTAGATCAAATCCCTAGTGGTGGTGGTATATATTGCATGGGAACACTGGATATTAGTGAGGCAAAAATATCAAACAACACAGCAGTCGGCTCTGGTGGTGGAATATACTTTACCAACAAGTCTGTAGAAAAGGGAATAAACAACTTCACCTTGACAATTACTAACTCAACATTTAACAATAATACTGCTAATATCGCAGGTGCAATTTTGATGCAAGTGCAGGGAGAGGGAAGTTATAATTTGAGTGATTGCACATTTACAGAAAACAGTGCAAAGATGCAAGCTGGTGCAGTGCAAGTGGAAGGAAGCGCAGTGTTTGCAAGGTGCGAATTCTATAAAAATAAGGCCGGAGAGGAAGGCTCAGCCGAAAACACTAAAGGTGGCGCATTGTATATCCAAAGATTAGATAATAGATCTTTCAATTATATAAAGATAGATAGTTGTATCTTTGGTGATGATGGGAAAGGTAACGAGGCAAAACTTGGTGGGGCAATCTATGTTCATGGCAAAGAAGAAAACAGCACCCTAATGGTATCCAGAGTAGAAATATATGGCACTACAATAACAGGCAATGGTGAAGGGACAGACAAAGGTAGTTATGGTGGTGGTGTGTATATAGAAAATTCTACGGTTACATTTGCAAGCAATGGTGATAGCAAAAACAATATATTATCAAACAACAAAGCTGAAAATGGTGGCGCTATTGCCTTTAAGTGTGCAACTGCAACTAAACAAATGGAAGATGACGGAAGCCTTACTATTTCAAATGGAACAGAGTTTAAATCAAACATCGCAACCAACGGAGGAGCTTTGCATATCGAGTCTGGCAATGTAGAAGTTATAAGTGGTGTGTTTGGTTATGACGATAGCAAAGATGTTAACTATATCTACTCAAAAAGCAAAAAAACTGTTAGTTTTAATACTGCCAATATATTAGAAGCAGATGCAAATGAAATACAAAATGATTATGGGAATAATGCAACTAACGGTGGGGCGATATATCTGGCGGGTGGCAACTTAACTATTGGCGAAAGTTCCAAGATTATTGGCAATTATGCAACAGAAGGAGGATCCCTCTATGTATCAGGTGGAACAGCAAATATTTTAGCAAACAAACCAACTACAACCAATAGTTCCGACAGTAGCAAAATCCCTGTTGGTAATATTATTGCAAACTTTGCAGGGAATGGTGGAGCAGTGGCTATTACAGGTGGAGAACTAAATGTAGGTCGTTTTGGAGATGAGGAAGGAAATAAAAAGCCTGGATATATTTGCAACAACTATGCACTCAATGGTGGTGCTATCTATGGCAAAGGAAAAAATGCAAAAATCAACTTAACCTTTGGTGGTATATACAACAACAGAGTGCTTAGAAAGATGAATAACAACATATATGAACACGGGCAAGGCGGTGGAGTATATACTTCTGAAAATGTTGTGTTGAATGTGAACAACTTTACTATCCAAGGTAATTATGCTTATGAAGGTGGTGGATTGTATCTGAATAACGATGCTACAACGACAATCAAAGCATGCAACAGTGCTGATGCGGAAACAACAAAAATTTGCGAAAACACAGCAATAAAAAATGGTGGCGGAATATATGTCAATTCGTCATCATCTAAGTTAGACTTTGGTGGGGCATGTATATTCAATAACTCTGCAGGAGAATGTGGTGGTGGTATTTGTATAGTTGGTGGGGAAATTACACAAAAAGCATTTGGTGGTTCTGTCAAAATGGGTGGCAATAGTGCCTTTTATGGTGGTGCAATCGCTGTTAAGGGCGGAAGAATATCTCTCAGCAGGTTATCTTTTGGTGGTGTTCTATTTGAAACAAAAGTTGAGGATGGAAAACTTGTTCCAAAAATGGAGAATAAAGAAAGGGTTATTCTTGATGTAGTTGATGAGGTATCTAAAAAAGCCATAAAAGAGGCTGTTCAAAGCGAAGCGCTCTATTGGGCAAATATTGCAACATTTGGTGGTGCAGTGTATGTAGAAAGTGGAACATTTGCAATAGAGAATGGTGGAAATGCCACAACAAACATTGGTATAGACCAAAATAATGGTTCAACAGGAACAGACTATAGCCCTGTTACTGCTTGGATTGGTCAAGTTAAAGGTGTTGGAGATAGCAGTTCAAGCATTGTTTCTTCGGGCAATATAGCATCTTCTGGTGGTGGAGTGTTTGTCGCTGGAGGAGAGTTTAAGATGTCTGGCGGTGTCATAGTAGACAACTATGCAGTAGGCACAGCAAACAAGTTAGTTGAAGCAGACAAGGCAAATAGTGAATTGATGGACTACATCAATACCAAAGTTAATCCAAAAGATAAAGATGGAAATTCTACAAATGGCGACTTCAAATATCTTAACTACTGGGGTGGTGGTGCAGTATGTCAAGTTGCTGGAAAGGTAGATATTTCAGGAACAACAATTCAAAACAACAAAACAGAAGGCTTTGGAGGTGCAATACTTTCGTTTAGCAATCTGCAAACTGTTATAGAAAACGGCAATGTCAAAGGTTCAACTCACTCACAGTTGTATCTTTCTAGCGTAGAAATATCCAACAACATTGCAAAGCAAACAGTAAATGTATACAATAATGTCGCTTCAGGGTCGCTCAATCATCTAAATAGTTCCATATACAAAGACGGGAGCAATAGAACCCCAATCACAGACGGTGTAGTTAGTGTAAACGCACTGGTATATATGACTGGTGGAAGAATACAAGGTAGAATTGCTCAAACTTCGGGCGAAGGAACTGATATATATGACTCTCTGTCGCTTTACCTATTGGGAATACCTAAAGATGGTAGTAATGTTGGCTCGTTTGCAAGTAGCAAAGCAAAAGAAAACTTTATCGATAAATTTAAGTCAGAGGCACGCGAGGGAGAAGCAGAAAGCAAAGACGTCAATTATCTAAAAGAAAAATATGCAAATCATTACTACTTTACAGATATGGGTAATTCATTGCCTTATTTCTTCAACAATATTATAATTGGCAAATATATAGAAAATAGAGATTATTGTAGTAGTTGTGGCAATACTAGACAAGTCCCATGCACAGTAGCGGAAGGACACACAGAAACTACCACCGAAGTGGTTACATGCGAAGATTGTGGTGGAACAGGATATTATGAAGATGAAGAAGGAAATAATGTAGAATGCTCTATGTGTGAAGGCACTGGAACAATAATAGTAGAACATAAATGTGCGCTTTGCGGTGGAGATAATTGGAAGGAATGCTCAGTTTGTTCTGCTCAACAGCCTTATATTCAGATAAATACCCTTAAAGATAGTATTGCATATGACAACATACAATATCTAAACAATCTTCCAATAGATTTTGTAAAAGATTATTCTTCAAGACATTATGGATATGGTTGGACAAATGGACTTATTATTAAGAGTTGGTCAGTAGATTATCGCAAACCACAACGTCCAAATCTTATCATAGGCTATACAGAAGAAAGGTCAGATGTAGCCAAAATAGTCAATCCTAACTTTGAAAATTGTAGTTATAGGGGACATGAAGATGGTGTATGGAGATTATTCCAAATAAGAATGAAGAGAAAACAAAATCCAGGTATAGATACAGAAAGCAGATCTATATTAGATAATATTTCTACTGGGCTCACAGACTCTTTGGAACTCCTTTCTAAGATCCCTGGGGCAAGTGAGTTAAGTCAATTTGGATCGGTCTATGACATAATTTTACGAACAGTGACCTTAATAGATAGATTAGACGAAGTAGATTGGTCTAGTGGTATGCAGGGATCGCTATTTGCAAAGAGTGATACTATAGAAAATTGGAAAAATGAAATGAGAGCATCAGGAGATTGGATTGATGTTGGCCCATTATTTGAAGACATAGTTAAACTATCCTCAGATATTGCATCTTTATTCCCATCATTATCATGGATAAAGATGGTAGTTGTAGGATATGACGCAATAAAAGGGTTAGCAAATATGATTGGCTCTATAAAATATGTTAGATGTGCTTGATAGAACTAGCAAATCTAGTAAAAATAAGACATAACATATTGTATGCAATCACAGTTGAAGCAGAAAAAAAAGAAACCAAAATAGTTTGGTTTCTTTTTTTGCTAATATTTTTGCTAATATTTTTGCTAATATTTTTGCTAATATTTTTGCTAATATTTTT